>NZ_DAMBBC010000001.1:0-319306 GCF_032057165.1 Moraxella sp. CTOTU48717
TAACCCCCCACTTCAGTTTGAGTTGCTTATTTCAAGTTGAGAGTGGGGTAAAATATATTCTTATAAAATCACTATGACTTGATTTTAGTTCAGTCATCCAATGCGCTCTACCTACTATTAACCTACCTTAGTCAAAAAGTTATTCTAGTTGATGTCTTTTGAAAAAATAAAGCACGCTACTTGCGTCCCTCATGGCTTGTGCTGTCAACCATACAGCAAAATACTGGGTAGCTTTCATCACGCACCCTGACAGTAAAAACTTGAAACTCTGCTGACTTCAATAACAAGCTTTTTTGTATCTATCTACACAATAAATCACATTACTACCACAAACTGGTATTACCAATTTACAAAAAACCTAAAAAATATCGCTGTTTTTTTAAAATTCAATTGAATTAAAGCATAATTTTCTTTATTATTTGACCAATTATTGACACTCAGACTATTTTGGTAATACCAATTATTTCATGGAGGAAATGATGCAACATTGGCAACAGATTTACGATCCCATGGGCAATATTTGGCTTTCAAGTGCCATTGCCCTTATCCCAATTATCTTCTTTTTTCTAGCCTTAGCGGTGTTTCGCTTAAAAGGTAGTGTCGCAGGCACTATTACCGTTATTTTAGCGCTGCTTGTTGCCCTATTTTTATATCAAATGCCGGTGACGTTAGCGTTATCATCCGCGATTTATGGATTCTTCTACGGGCTTTGGCCTATCGCCTGGATTATTATCGGGGCGGTATTTTTATATAAAGTCACGGTAAAAACAGGGCAATTTGATATTATCCGCTCCAGTATTTTATCGCTCACCCAAGACCAACGCTTACAGATGTTACTGGTCGGGTTTGCCTTTGGTACTTTTTTAGAAGGCGCAGCAGGCTTTGGTGCCCCTGTGGCTATCACAGCAGCGTTATTGGTCGGATTAGGGTTTAAGCCTTTGTATGCCGCTGGACTTTGCCTCATTGTCAATACCGCCCCTGTTGCTTTTGGCGCGATGGGGATTCCAATCATCGTAGCAGGACAAGTATCTGGGGTAGAAACCCATGCCATCAGCCAAATGGTCGGACGTCAGTTGCCTTTTATTGTGCCGATTGTGTTAGTGTGGATTATGGCGATTATGGATGGGTGGCGCGGGGTTCGTGAAACCTTCCCAGCGATTGTGGTCGGTGGTGGGTCGTTTGCTATTGCGCAGTTTTTGACCTCAAACTACATTGGACCTGAGTTGCCTGATATTACCGCTGCTATTGCCTCGTTAATCAGTTTGACGTTGCTATTTAAAGTGTGGCAGCCCAAGCATGTGTTCCGTTTTGAAAATCAAGTCGATGGCAAAAATCAGATGGGTGATACCACAAGCGTATCAGCACCGTTGCCAACCACCCATTACTCGCCCGCTCAAATCATCAAAGCTTGGATGCCGTTTGCGATTTTGACCGCGATGGTGTCGTTGTGGAGCATTAAGCCGTTTAAAGATTTGTTTGTCAAAGGCAAAGATGGTCACCCTGATGGCGCATTAGTCGATATGGTGATGAGTATCAATGTGCCGTATTTGCACAATGCAGTACAAAAATTGCCCCCAGTCGTCACCAAGATTACCGACTATGCGGCCATTTATAAATTTGATTGGTTCTCGGCAACAGGTACTGCCATCGTGCTCGCGGCGATTATCTCTATCGTGATGCTAAAAATGCGTCCTAAAGAAGCGTTATCGACGTTTGGCGAGACCGTCAAAGAACTACGCACCCCGATTTACTCTATTGGTATGGTGTTGGCGTTTGCGTTTATCGCCAATTATTCGGGGTTGTCTGCTACATTAGCATTAGCATTGGCACACACGGGCAAAGCTTTTACCTTCTTTTCACCATTTTTGGGTTGGTTAGGGGTGTTTTTGACAGGCTCAGACACTTCAGCCAATGCGTTGTTTGCCGCCCTTCAAGCCACCACTGCTCAGCAAATTGGTGTGCCTGAGGTGTTGTTAGTGGCAGCCAATACCTCGGGTGGTGTGACTGGTAAAATGATTTCTCCGCAATCCATTGCCATTGCCTGTGCCGCCACAGGTTTGGTCGGTAAAGAGTCAGATTTGTTCAGATTTACCGTCAAACATAGTATTATTTTTACCATTATGATGGGCGTGCTCATCACGCTACAAGCGTATGTCGTGCCTTGGATGATTCCACACGGGTAATGATGGGTAAGGTATGAAGGTTGCAACGCAGGTTATTGAACAATTAATTTCGCTAATAGACCGTGAAGGGTTAAAAAATGGCGATAGATTACCTGCCGAGCGCCATTTGTGTGAGCGACTAGGGGTATCTCGTACCGCACTGCGTGAAGCGATACAGCAGATGAATAGTGTCGGTATTACCGAAAGTCGCATTGGGTCGGGAACGTTTGTCAAAGATGTGCAAAAAATTAAACAGAACCAACCCCTTGTGGCGCTGTCTGATAGTTTGATACTACGAACCTTAACCCCGTTATTAGATGCCGATCCCCTGTATCGACTTGATGTGCAAGAAGCAAGAATTGTACTAGAAGGCGGCACAGCTTGGTACGCTGCCCAAAGAGCCAGCAAACAAGACATTGAAAAAATCCGCTTTCACTATGAGCAGTTAGCAAACAGTCAGGCGCATGGCGATACCGAACAAGCCGCTATTGCCGATGCCAATTTTCATTTAGCGATTGCTGAAGCTTCCCAAAATGCGGTATTGTTGCAGATGATGAAAAATGTTTTTCACCTACTGCGACATAACGTGGTATTAGCTCGGCGAAAAATTTACACCGAGCATTATGGCTTTGAAACCCTACATACGCAGCACATGGCAATGATGAATGCGATTATCGCGCGTGATAGTGAATTAGCTCGCAAAGCCGTGGGTGAGCATATTGAGTTTGTGATAAAACAGGTTGCCAAGATTGATGAGGCAACGGCTCGCCGACAGCGAGTTTCCCGATTGGCCACTGATGTTTTTTAATACTAATGCTTTTTAATACTGATGCTTTTTAATACTGATGCCTGTTAATTCAGGCGCATTTGATAAACGTATTTTAGTGTAAACATTTTTGAATGCACGTGGCTATTTCTACCATTAATAATATAGTTAAGATAGGGATATTATGATTATTTCTTCTGCCAATGATTACCGAGAAGCGGCTCGCCGCCGTTTACCCCCTTTTTTATTCCACTACATTGATGGTGGCGCGTATGCAGAATACACCCTAAAACGTAATGTTGAAGACTTATCGAGTATTGCCTTACGTCAGCGGGTATTAAAAGACATGACGCAGCTTGATTTATCCACTGAGATTTTTGGTGAGCAGCTGTCTTTGCCTGTGGCACTCTCGCCAGTGGGTTTGACAGGTATGTATGCTCGCCGTGGTGAAGTCCAAGCAGCCATGGCTGCTGACAAAAAAGGCATTCCATTTACCATGTCAACGGTATCCGTCTGCCCTATCGAAGAAGTTACTCCAAAAATCAATCGCCCTATGTGGTTTCAGCTGTATGTGTTACGTGACCGTAAATTTATGCAAAATGTGCTGGAGCGCGCCAAAGCAGCAGGCTGTTCAACGCTGGTGTTTACCGTCGATATGCCTGTACCTGGGGCGAGATACCGTGATGCGCACTCGGGCATGAGTGGACCCAATGCCGCCATGCGTCGCTATCTACAAGCGTGCACCCATCCGCACTGGGCAATGAACGTGGGATTGCTAGGAAGACCCCATGACTTGGGTAATGTCTCTAAATATCTTGGTAAAGCGATTGGCTTAGAAGATTATATCGGCTGGCTCGGTAATAACTTTGATCCCTCGATTTCTTGGAAAGACTTAGAATGGATTCGTGATTTTTGGGATGGCGCTATGGTCATCAAAGGTATTCTTGACCCACAAGACGCCAAAGATGCGGTACGTTTTGGCGCTGATGGTATCGTGGTTTCCAATCATGGTGGACGTCAGCTTGATGGCGTGATGTCAACCGCCACTGCCCTACCCAAAATTGCTGATGCTGTTAAAGGTGATATCAAAATCTTAGTGGATTCGGGTATCCGTAATGGCTTAGACGTGGTGAGAATGTTGGCATTGGGGGCAGATTTATGTATGTTAGGACGTGCATTTATCTATGCGTTAGCCGCCGATGGTGAAGCTGGGGTGACCAATTTACTCAACTTGATAGACAAAGAAATGCGCGTGGCAATGACATTGACCAGTGCAAACCGAATTCAAGATATCAATCGAGACTGTTTAGTAGATTTTAGTACTTTGACTTGATAGACTGACAGTAAATAGCCAACCTTAGCATCTTTATGGGATTTTTTTATTCTGGTAAATCCTAAGATTTTATGATTTAGCTAAGTTCACCGCGCCACTAAGTGCATTAAATTTATCAACTTCATGGCGCAATAACCGCTTATGATGAATGGTTGATTGAGCGATGGTAAATGAATTTAATATTGATATTTTTTATTTTCGATAAAAAAACCGCTCTATGAGAGCGGTTTTTGTTGTTTATGACCTATCAAATTCTAGAAGAAGCCCATCGGTTTTTCAGAATAGCTGACCAGTAAATTTTTGGTATTTTGGTAATGCTCTAACATCATTTTGTGGTTTTCACGCCCGATGCCTGATTTCTTGTAACCACCAAATGCGGCATGGGCTGGATAAATGTGGTAACAGTTTGTCCATACTCGCCCAGCTTCAATGCCACGCCCCGCACGGTAAGCAGTATTACCACTACGTGCCCACACGCCAGCACCCAGCCCAAACATAGTATCATTGGCAATACGCATGGCATCATCAAAGTCCTTGAAAGTCGTCACAGACAATACTGGGCCAAAAATCTCTTCTTGGAAGATTTTCATTTGGTTATTGCCTTTAAAAATCGTCGGCTCGATATAATAGCCTTCACCTACCTCATGTCTGGCATTTCCACCGGTTAAAAGCTCGGCGCCTTCTTGTTTGCCTGTAGCAATACAGCCTAAGATTTTGTCTTGTTGTTCCTGAGAGGCTTGCGCACCAATCATCGTTTCCGTATCCAATGGATGACCCGTTTTAATACGTTTTACCCGTTCCACGGCTTTCGCCAAAAAGGCATCGGCGATACTTTCATGCACTAAGGCTCTCGAAGGACAGGTACATATTTCACCTTGATTGAGCGCAAACATAGTAAAACCTTCAAGCGCTTTTTCTAGGTAATCATCTTCTTTATCCATGACATCGGCAAAGAAAATATTGGGTGATTTACCGCCTAATTCTAAAGTAACTGGAATAATATTCTCTGTCGCATACTTCATAATAAGCTGACCGACAGGGGTTGAGCCAGTAAAGGCAATTTTTGAGATGCGTGGGCTTCTAGCTAAATGACTACCCACCTCTTCGCCATACCCATTCACGATATTTAAAATACCTGCTGGTAGCAAATCTTGAATCAATTCAACAAGCACCAATAAGCTCACAGGCGTCTGCTCGGCGGGTTTTAAGACGATGCAGTTACCCGCGGCTAGTGCAGGCGCTATTTTCCAGGTAGCCATTAAAATTGGGAAGTTCCAAGGAATGATTTGTCCAACCACACCTAGAGGTTCATGAAAGTGATAAGCGACGGTGTCATCATCAATGGGTGAAACACCGCCTTCTTGCGCGCGGATTGCACCGGCAAAGTAGCGAAAATGGTCAATGGCAAGTGGTATATCCGCAGCTAAAGTTTCACGGATGGGCTTACCGTTTTCCCATGTTTCAGCTACTGCCAATAACTCAATATTTTGCTCAAGGCGATCTGCGATTTTTAATAATAGATTAGAGCGCTCTGTGGGTGAAGCCGCATTCCACTTAGTTTTAGCAGTATGGGCAGCATCAAGTGCAAGTTCAATGTCTTCTGGACTTGATTTGGCGACTTTGGCGAAGGGCTTGCCGTTGACGGGTGAGATGTTATCGAAGTACTCACCTTTAACAGGCGCAACCCATTGGCCGCCAATAAAGTTGTCATACTTTTCTTTAAAATTGATTTTAGCACCGTCAGTATTAGGGTCAGCATAACGCATAATGACATTTCCTTTTGTCAGTTGGTAGATAAACTGCTTCGTGCAGTTGGGGGTTACACATTCATATTATTACAGAAACGGTAGGTAAAAGGTAGGTGTTTAATTATCCTTTACAATAAGGGATGTACATTATACTATTGAGGATAGCTTATTTTAAAAACCAAGGATTGGTTAGTGAATTAGGATATTTTAAAATATGAATAAAAATAGACTGTTAGAGCAAAGGCATCGGATTGATAAGAGGCGTTTTAACATTACCTTTACCGATAATAATGCAGATCTTATCCAACAAAGTATCGTTCAGTCATGGCATCGCTCAGACAGTGCCAACATTCCAACTGAGCGCCAACAAGCACCCATTAACGCCACCAAAAGCGATCAATCGTATTATCTAAAAAAAGCCTTAGACTATTGTCAAAATCAATTACAACATATCACGTTGAAATCCTCCATGGTGATGGCTGTGGCTGATATCGGTAGTACGATTATCTGGACGACTGCCAGCAAGTCTATGCAAAAAGCGGCCGAAGCGGTTAACTTCATCGAAGGCGGATGTTGGGGAGAAAGCCAAGTTGGCACAAATGCGCTTGCATTATCACTAAAAACGCAGCAATCAACTTGCGTTTTTTCCAATGAACACTATATGCCTTCGGTTCATGAATGGGTCTGTTACGCCACGCCTATCATTGAACCGCACACCAAGCAAGTCATTGGCGTACTGGATTTATCGACCACTTGGCAGAATCACAATAATTTTGGCATATTTGCTGCTGAACGCTGTGCCAGTATTTTACAATCCGCTTTGAATGAGTGCCAAAGACACTATCTGTATATTCAAGGATTTAACGAACCCAGCGTCATATTCAATGGCAAAACCTTGCGGCTGACCCCTCGGCAAGTCGAGATATTGACAGTGTTAGCACTTTGTCCCCAAGGCATGAGCTTAGATGCCTTACACCAAGCGATTTATGGTGAGCGTAAAGTGTCACAAGGTACGCTAAAGACTGAAATGTCGCAGTTACGTGATACACTTACTGGTTTATTGGGTTCTCGTCCTTACCGATTATTAATGCCTATTGATGGTGATTTTTTACGGGTTGAACAATCATTAAATGCTGGTTATTTAGAAGCAGCCATCAAGTTATATACCGGTATATTTTTTAGCAAAACTGAGAGCCCTTTTTTATGCACTTGGCGCACTTGTTTAGAAGCTCGCTTGAGCCAAGCCATATATCATTCAGATCAGGTTGATTTATTACTCATGCATTTGGCAAATTGTCCTGATGCTAGCGATGCTATAGAAAGGTTGATTGAATTAATGCCAGATAACCTCTCAATTCACCAACATTTAGAGGTACTGTCAAATCGGTAACCATCAATTTTTGCTTAACCGTCAATTTTCCCCTAATCATAAATTTTTCGTTGAAATAGAAATTATCAAAAAAACACAAATTATTATGCTAATATTGCCACCTTTGTAAATGACCATGTAAAGGATTACAACTATGTTAGCGCTGTTTGGATTATTAATTGTGATCGGGTTTATGATACTTATCATGACCCGCAAAGCGTCCCCTTTTACCTCTCTTATTTTAGTGCCTTTAATTATTGGTGTTATCGCCGGAGCCATAAACCAGTGGGGGTTTTCTGCACTTGATATTCCTAAATATGCTATTGCAGGGATGATCAGCGATGCCGATTTAAAAATTAAAGGTGTTGCAGGTACAGCACTTATGCTGTTATTTGCGATTTTATACTTTGGTTTAATGCTGAGTGCTGGATTGTTTCAGCCATTGGTCAATTTTATTGTCCGAGCAGTCAAGGGCGACCCTTTAAAAGTCTTGGTTGGCACAGCGATTCTTGCACTAGGCATCTCAGTTGATGGCGATGGATCGACGACCACTCTTGTGGTCTGTTCAGCCATGCTACCTGTATATCGCAAATTGAATATGAAAATGATGGATTTAGCAGTATTAATTGTCTTAGCAAACTCTATCATGAATTTATTACCCTGGGGAGGACCCACCGCACGTATCATCACAGCGCTGCATGTTGATGAGGGGGAGTTATTACGTGCAATCATGCCGGGGATGATTATCGCCGCCATATGGGTCATTGCTGTGGCTGTCATACGGGGTTTAGCAGAGAGAAAACGACTGGGTATCACCAATCTAAACACAGACGGTATGGTACATCTAATCGATACACCACATGAGGACGATGCTAAATTTACTAGACCCCACCTCATTTGGTTTAATTTTGGCTTGACGCTGCTTGTCATGATTGAACTTATTTTTGGTGGTATGTGGTTTCTACCAAAGGTAAATTCAGCATTAATTTTTGCGATTGCATTAGCCGTTGCTTTAATGGCCAATTACCCGAAACAGGCCGATCAACGTGAAATTATTGAAAAATATGGCTCATCAGCTGTACAAGTAATTTTCATGGTGCTGGCAGCGGGTGTGTTTATGGGGATTTTATCTGGCACAGGTATGAGTCATGCCATGGGCGAAGCCCTAGCGACTTGGATTCCTGAGCGATTTGGTAATCACTGGCCGTTGATTGTTGCCTTGATCTCTGTACCTGGTACGTTTTTGCTAAGTAATGATGCTTTTTATTTGGGTGTGTTGCCAGTATTAAACCAAGTTGGGATAAAATATGGTTTTAGCTCAATGGATATTGCGATTGCTTCAACCGCTGGTCAAGCATTTCATTTATTAAGTCCATTGGTTGGATTTATCTATCTATTGCTGCATATTACAGGTGTTGAGATGGGTAAATGGCAGATTCAATCAGCCAAATGGGCGATTGGTATTTTTGTCGCATTTTCCTTAGCGATATTCACGGTGGGTGGTGTGCCACTTTGACAGGCTATCATCGGGTATTTTAATTATACGATTTTAGTAACCATTATAAATTTACTGTTTATACAGGCGTCTAAAAACGACATTTTTTAGACGCTTTTTTATCGAAAATTTATAGTACGTAAATTCTGTGATAATTACCGTTCCTATTATTACCATATAACTCATAGCATTAGAAGGCTGGCATTTTCAAGCCTTTTTTCTTGGGTCAAAAGTGCTACAATGTGACAAAAAATTTTGAGACCCTTATGAATAACGCGTTATGGCTTCCTTGCACCCAGATGCAAGCCCTTGAAAACAATCCCCCACTCCACCTCGTCAAAGCTCAAGGCAATCAATTATACGACCACGACGGTAACGCCTATTACGATATGATTAGCTCATGGTGGGTCAATTTACATGGACATTGCCATCCCTTTATCAACGAAAAAATAAAACAGCAGCTCGATACGCTTGAGCATACTTTAATCGCTAGTGTCACTCACCCGCCGATTTTGACGCTTGCAGAAAAATTGGTTGCCATCACGCCCAAATCATTCACCAAAGCTTTTTTTGCCGACAGTGGCTCAGGGGCGGTGGAAGTCGCACTTAAAATGAGTTTGCAGTACTGGCAGCAATCAGGGCAAACGCAAAAAACCAAATTTATCTCATTGGAACACGGTTATCACGGTGAAACCGTTGGCAGTCTTGCGGTGACAGATATCCCGCTGTTTAGTGAGCAATACAAAGATTTGATTGTCAGTCAAATTCGTATTCCTTCCCCCGCGCATATTTTCAATACTGACGCTATCGCAGCGCAGCTGCATGAGCAAAAAAGCTTGGATTCACTAGAGCGCATCTTGGCAGAAAAATCCCGCGATATCTGTGCGATTATCCTTGAACCTTTGGTACAAGGGGCGGCGGGCATGGCGATGTATTCTGCTAATTATTTGCTTGGCGTTGCCAAACTTGCGCACCATTATCACATCCATGTGATATATGATGAGATTGCCGTGGGTTTTGGTCGTACAGGTACTATGTTTGCGGTAGAACAAATGCTAGCCTTGGCAGATGCGGATAAACAAGACGATTATTGCCCTGACTTTATCTGTCTGTCAAAAGGTCTAACGGCAGGCTATCTGCCAATGTCTTGCGTCATGACAACCGATGATGTTTATCAAGCGTTTTATGATGACAAAGTGGAAAAAGGCTTTTTACATTCGCATAGTTTTACTGGCAACCCATTGGCTTGTAGCGCAGCTTTGGCATCGCTTGAACTGTTTGAACGCGATAATGTCTTGCTACACAACCAATCCCTTATCCAAGCGATGGCGCATGGCTTACAGCAATTAGCTGATGCCAATTTACCCATAAAGTTTGTACGTCAAACCGGCATGATTGCAGCTTTTACCTTGGATTTTTCTCAAAATTTGGGCAAAGCCTTTGCCCAGTTATGCCTTGATCAAGGCGTGATGATTCGTCCGATTGGCAACCATGTTTATCTTATTCCGCCTTATTGCACCACCCCAGCAGAGATTGGGCACATTTTTGGCATATTAAATCATTGTTTGCAAAAGCTTTGTGACAATCTCCCAAAAATACCGAAAGGCTCGTCTCAAGCCATCGATCTGCCTTAACGCCTTTACTAACGCCTTATGAGATTTACTGACTAATTAGCCAATTAATTATAAATAGATGTTTGTTATTATAATTTATCTTCAAAAGTTAGGATTTGTTACAAAGGTTCAATTCTTACCGTATTATAAAAAATTGTATTAAAATTCACAGCTTATGTCTACATTGCTAATATTTAACGTATAATCAATGAGATTATCGTCAAAAAAAATATTTAACTTTTGTAGGCATTTTAACCTACTTAACTTAACTCAATCGTGAAACTTACTTAGATGATTTATGCGTAGATTTTTTTACAACCAACCAAATTCGCTACAAGTTGGCAGCACTGTGCCTTTGACCGAAGAGATTTTTCATCATTGGTGTAAAGTGTTAAGAGCAAGTATGGGCGAGCAATCGTTGTTTTTTGATGGTCAAGGTGGTGAATATACCGTTACTTTAACGGATATCACTAAAAAACAAGCGCTCGTTACCATCAACGACTTTAATCCGATCAATCGAGATTTGCCATTTACTGTCAACATTGCCTTGGTTATGAGCCGTGGCGAGCGCATGGATTATGCCATTCAAAAAGCCACAGAGCTTGGGGTGTCATCGATTCAACTGCTCACAAGCCAACATGGCGAAGTACGCCTAAAAGCAGACCAAGCCGCTAAAAAGCTCGCCCATTGGCAGCAGGTTGCGGTATCGGCTTGTGAACAATGTGGGCTTAATATCGTGCCAAACTTACTGGCGCCAAAAGCTTTTAGCGACTGGATTGATGAGCCAGCAGGCGTGCCCACTTCTAGCAACGTGACCAAATTAATTTTAGCCGTTCCTCCTCATGACAGGGGCTTAGTGCCACCTTGTAATCAAATTGAAGGTAACGACATTGAGCATCACGATATTGAACCCATCACGCCCTATACCAACCCGCTACCTCATATAACAAACCAGTTTAGACAATGTACTTTAGCCCAATTTTGGTTACTCATTGGTGCCGAAGGTGGGTTTTCAGCGCAAGAAATAACGCAAGCTATCGAGCAAGATTTTATGCCTTGGCAAATTGGCGAGCGTGTGCTACGAACTGAAACAGCCCCTGTTGTCGCATTGTCTTCATTGTTGACGCTACATCAAACTTTGACCCTTGCACAGGAATAATCATGTCATCGAATAATGATCCAGTCATGCCAATAGACCATCGTGATTGCTTTGCGGGTGCTAACAAGTTTTGTCATGATGAGTTAAGTGAGTATGGGTTTATTGTCGATAGCCATTTTTTTGACAAACAAATTTCGCCTGAACATCAAAATGCGGTGTTTGCCTCGGTTTTTTCAAAAATCCATGATGGCATTTTTATGCTTGATGAACAGCTACGTTTTATCTGTGTCAATCAGCAATTTTTAAACATTACCGCCTTGCCACGCGATCAGGTGATAGGTAGCCCGTTTTATTTTTATCCGTATAAGACCTACGCCCCACACTTACAGCAAGCGATTGCCACCATCATTACCAAACTGGATAATCGACAATCAATTTCGACCAATTTAGTGCTTTCTTATCACAATTCACCTGAAGTGGCGGTTTGGCTAGATATCTCCGTGTGTGAAGTCGATGATAATCGGGTGGTGTATGTAGGGCTAATTACCAATTTAACCAAAAAAGATGCGCAGCTTAGCCACACCTTACATCTCTACAATTATGATGAATTAACGGGTCTGCCCAATTACGATACTTTTTATGACAAATTAAAAAGCTGTATTGACTACTATCAGGCAGCCGATAATCAGCGCGAGTGTATGGGGGTATTGCTACGCATCAATATTGATAAATTGCAGCCTTTTAACATCAGCCTTGGCATTGAAAATACCAATACGCTGATTCAAGGTTTTGTCAAACGGGTAAAATCCTTAAAAATTTCGGGTGCCAGTTTAGTCACTTTTTCGCGGTTTGGGGGTGATAGTTTTGCGGCGATGATTTCGGTACAACACCTTGATGCCGCGCATCACTACGTGGCAGCGCTCAAACAGTTATTTGACTTACCTTTTAGCATTGATGACCAATCAATTTATCTAAGGTTGTCGATTGGTGCTTCGGTTTTCCCAACCCATACCCAAGATGCTCAGACATTGCTATTGCAAGCAGACACGGCGTTAAAACATGCGCGGCTTATCAGTGATGAAGATTGTGTTTGGTATGATGCCAACCAGCAAAAAGGCAATTTTAAGGACATTCATTTGCTCAGTGCCTTTAAAAATGCGTTATTAAAACAGCAAATTTTGCCCTACTTTCAGCCTAAATTAGAGTTTGCACAGCCCGACTTGCCGATGTTTGAAGCGCTGGTGCGTTGGGAGCATCCCACCCTTGGACTTCTCTATCCCAACGATTTTTTGGCGGAGGTGCTCGATAAGTCATCGCAGCCGCTATTTGAAAAAATTGTTTTAGCTTGTATTGAGCAGATTTTGACATGGCGTGAGATGGGCTATAACTGCCTCATCTGTATCAATATTGATACTCGCCAATTGATTAGTGACAAATTTATTGAGTTTATTGAAGGGACAATACATCAGTATAGTTGGCTTGCACAATTGATTAGCTTTGAAATCACAGAAGTCTGCAACATTCAAGATGAAGTAAAAGCGCAAGCGATGTTATCAAAACTGCGCCAGTATGGTTTTAGTATATCGATTGATGACTTTGGTACAGGCTTTGCCGCGATGCAATATTTGATTAAATATCCGATTGATATGCTCAAAATTGACCGCTTATTTATCACGGATATTTTACAGGACCGAAAAAAACAAGTGATTGTCAAATCAGTGATTGAGATGGCGCACTCGTTATCCATGCAAGCATTGGCTGAGGGCGTCTCTAACCGTGAAGAAATTGAATATCTGCGTAGCCTGGGTTGTGATTTAATTCAAGGCTTTGGTTTTGGTGTACCCATGTCTAGTCAAGATACTACTGAGTGGCTTAAAGCCAACTATAAACCAAACTATTTGCTATAAGTTTAAATTAGACTAATTAGATTTTTTATGACCCTATAGTCATGTTAGTACCTTGTCACCTTTGTCAAATTTTCCTATCTTAGAGATATAAAACCTTAGTATTGGGGTAGGTTTTTTTCTTTTTAAAACACTAATCAAGGATATCGTATGCAATATAAAGCACCGCTTCGTGATATGAAATTTGTTATGCATGAATTATTAAAATTTGAAGATCACTACAAAACCATTCCTAGCTATGCCCATACGGATAAAGAAACGATTGATAGTTTCATAGAAGCAGGTGCAAGCTTCTCTGAAGCAGAATTGTCACCCCTTAACCGTTCAGGCGATGAAGAAGGCTGTCGTTTTGAAAATGGTAATGTATATACGCCAAAAGGCTTTAAAGAAGCCTATAAACAATACTGTGAATTAGGCTTTCCTTCTTTATGTGCCGATGAAGAATTTGGCGGTCAAGGCATGCCATTGTCATTGGGTTCAGCGGTCAATGAAATGGTAGGTACCGCTAACTGGTCTTTTTCAATGTATCCAGGTCTCTCTGAAGGTGCTATCCGTACGCTAGAACACCACGGTACCGATGAACAAAAACAAAAATATTTATTAAAACTCGTCAGCGGTGAGTGGACAGGTACCATGTGTCTGACCGAAGCGCATGCAGGTTCTGACCTAGGTATTATCCGCACCAAAGCTGAACCCAATGAAGACGGTTCATACGCTATCACCGGTCAAAAAATCTTTATCTCAGCGGGCGAACACGACATGGCAGACAACATTGTCCATATCGTACTAGCGCGTTTACCGGGTGCGCCAGCAGGTACCAAAGGTATCTCATTGTTCATCGTACCAAAATTCAATGTCAACGAAGATGGCTCTATCGGTGAGCGTAACACCGTTACCTGTGGTTCGATTGAACACAAAATGGGTATTAAAGCCTCTGCAACTGCGGTACTAAACTTTGATAAAGCCAAAGGTTACTTGATTGGACCTGAAAACAAAGGTCTAAACTGTATGTTTACCTTTATGAATACCGCCCGTATTGGTACTGCGATTCAAGGTCTAACTGCGGCGGAATTGGCTTTCCAAGGTGGCTTAAGCTACGCCAAAGATCGTCTTGCGATGCGCGCATTAAGCGGTGCAAAAGCCCCAGAACAAGTGGCTGACCCAATCATCGTCCATCCAGCAGTGCGTAACATGGTATTAACTTGTAAAGCGTTTGCAGAAGGTGGCCGTGCCCTCGTCTACTATCTATCACAATTCTCTGATGTGGTAACTAAAGGTGAAGGCGAAACACAAGCTTACGCTGACCAAATGTTGTCTTTTTTAACCCCAATTGCTAAAGCCTTCTTAACTGAAACAGGTTATGAAGCAGCCAATCACGGTGTGCAAGTGTATGGTGGTCACGGCTTTATCCGTGAATGGGGCATGGAACAAAACGTACGTGATACGCGTATTGCTTGTATATACGAAGGTACCACTGAAATCCAGTCACTCGACTTGTTAGGTCGTAAAGTATTGGGTTCACAAGGTAAAATGCTAGCTAACTTTAGCAAAGTCATTTATCAATTCTGTGAAGAAAACAAAGACAACGATGCGATGGGTGAATTCATTCGTCCACTGGCACGTCTGAATAAAGAATGGGGCGATTTGACCGCTCGCATTGGCATGCAAGCCACTGAAAACCCTGATGCAGTGGGTGCAGCGGCTGTTGACTACATGTACTATAGTGGCTACATCACCCTAGCTTACCTATGGGCTCGTATGGCGTTAGTCGCTCAGCAAGCGCTCCAAGGCGACACCACTGAGACCAAATTCTATCAAGCGAAAATCAAAACCGCTCAGTTCTATTTTGCAAAACTATTGCCTCGCACCTTAACTTACGTCAAACGTATTGATACAGGGCTTGAGCCATACATGACTATGGAAGTTGACGAATTCCAATTCTAATTTTTTACTAAGCTATCCTAGTAATAAAATTATGATAGAATCATTGATAGTTTAATTCTTTATTCAATCCTTAGGTAGCAAAAGCTGTCTAAGGATTTGTCTCATTTCGAATGACGAGCTAACCCATAAAAGAAAAGGAAATAATATGCCTATTTATAATGCGCCAATTCAAGACATGAAATTCATCTTAAATGATGTATTCAATGCAGCCGATTTTTGGCAAAAAAATGAACAGTTAGCCCATGTTGACAGTGATACGGTCAATATGATTTTAGAAGAAATGTCAAAATTTGCTAAAAACACGTTACTGCCTATCAACCGCTCGGGTGATGAAGAAGGGGCGCAATATCTGGGTGAAGGCAAAGTAAAAACCCCAACGGGTTTTAAAGCAGCGTTTGACGAATACGCACAAGGCGGCTGGATTGGTTTGGGCGGCGATCCAAATCATGGCGGTCAAGGCATGCCAAAAATGGTTACTATGCTCGCTGAAGAGATGGTATTTACCGCCAACCAATCATTCGCACTATACCCCAACCTATCGGGTGGCGCGTGCATGTGTATCTATAACGCAGGCTCTGAAGAACAAAAACAAACCTACCTAGAAAAAATCTACTCAGGTGAATGGACAGGTACGATGTGTTTGACTGAGCCGCACGCAGGTACGGATTTGGGTATCATCAAAACCAAAGCCGTGCCAAACGAAGACGGTAGCTACAATATTACAGGTACCAAAATCTTTATCACCGCAGGTGAACATGACTTAGCGGACAACATCATCCATTTGGTATTGGCAAAAACCCCAGATGCCCCAGCAGGCTCAAAAGGGATTTCATTGTTTATCGTACCCAAATTCCATGTGAATGCGGATGGCTCATTGGGCGAACGTAACGCGGTAAGCTGCGGCTCTATCGAGCACAAAATGGGTATCAAAGCGTCAGCGACTTGCGTTATGAACTTTGATGGTGCCAAAGGCTTTATGGTAGGCGCGGAAAATACCGGTCTTGCGTCCATGTTTATCATGATGAACTATGAGCGTTTGACAATGGGGTTACAAGGTATCGGTGGCGCTGAGTTAGCTTATCAAAACGCCACAGCTTATACCCTTGACCGTATCCAAGGTCGCGCCGATAGCGGTATCCAAGAGCCAAATAAAGCCGCTGACCCAATCGTATTTCATGCCGACGTTCGCCGTATGCTGTTAAATGCGAAAACCATCAGTGAAGCCTCACGCTGTTTTGCGATGTATGTCGCCAAAGAGCTTGATACCAACAAATATACCGATGATGCTGCAGCAAGAAAAGCCGCTGATGACCGTGTTGCTCTTTTGACGCCAGTTGCTAAAGCATTCTTAACCGACCGTGGTCTTGAAGCGTCAATTGATGCACAGCAATGCTTTGGTGGTCATGGCTATATCCGTGAATGGGGCATGGAACAAATCGTACGTGACACCCGTATCTCGCAAATTTATGAAGGGACCAATGGTATCCAATCACTTGACTTATTAGGTCGTAAAGTGGTGAAAAACGGCGGTGCGTTTGTGACAACGTATGTGCAAGAAATGCGTGATTTTGCCAATAACATGAACGCAGACCATGCCATCAAACAAGCAATTTTAACATCAGCGGATAAACTTGAAGACGTAACCAAAGCGGTTGTGGCAGCGGCAGCGGTCAACAAAGACGAAATCAATGGCTGTGCGGTTGATTATTTACAAGCCTTTGGTTATGTCAGCTTTGCTTATATGTTTGGCTTGATGGTTGAAGCGGCGAATGGCAAAGAAGGCGATTTCTATGCCAATAAAGCAAAATTAGCAGACTACTATGTCGGTCGTATGTTGCCACGCTTAGATGCGCATATTGCGATGGTAAAAGCAACGAGCCAACCCATCACAGCGTTTGACCGCGATTATTTTGCGGCAACCATCGCTTAATCCCTACTTAAACATAAAAAAAAATCGGCCACTTGAGCCGATTTTTTTATGGATTAATAGGTTAGCGAAGTATATCGTCATCCTCATCTGCTAACGATTCATCTTCATCAAAATCAAAGTCTTCATATTCATAATCCGCTGAGTCGTTTTCTTCAACGACAGCAACGCACTCTTCATATAATTCAAAAATATATTCTTTGATATCACTTTCTTGCTGGTGTTTATTTGGCGTGAGTTTGGCTTCTTCTTCATAGATGAATTTTGCCAAATTTAGCGCGACATAGTTATTACTTAGTTCAATCATGGTGTTATCCTTTTTATGTTCGATATTATTATTTTAAGACGATAGCAGTAGCGCATCGTTAGTATGACATATTCAAAAATAGAAAGCTTAAAGCAGTTGTAAGCTCGTGTAAAATTCGAACTTTTAACAATTTGACGCCATAAAATATAAAACCCACCGAAGTGGGTCTATATGACTGCTTACTGCTTATCTTTTAGGCTTTGGGTAAGGTCACGCCCATTTGACCTTGGTACTTACCGCCACGGTCTTTGTAGGAAGTTTCGCACACATCATCGGCATCACTTTGGAAAAATAGCATTTGCGCCACGCCCTCGCCGGCATAGATACGCGCGGGCAAGTTGGTGGTATTACTAAATTCAAGCGTCACATGCCCTTCCCATTCTGGCTCAAGCGGTGTGACATTGACAATAATACCGCAGCGCGCATAGGTAGATTTTCCCAAACAAATGGTCAATACATCGCGGGGAATACGAAAATACTCGACAGTACGAGCCAAGGCAAATGAGTTGGGCGGGATGATACACTCATCGCCCACGATATCAATAAAGCTACGCTCATCAAAGTTTTTTGGGTCAACGATGGCAGAATGTACATTGGTAAACACTTTAAATTCGCGCGCGCAGCGCACATCATAACCATAGCTTGAGGTGCCGTAGCTGACCAATTTTTGTCCCTGCTCGCCCACACGTACTTGACCTGCTTCAAATGGCTCAATCATGCCATGCTCTTGTGCCATTTGGCGTATCCAGCGGTCGGATTTGATCGACATTTTGTTTCCTCAAATTTTAAATTTAGGCAGAATTATACTGTAATTTACTACATATAGGCGAAAAAAAACGGCTCTCACTCGAAAGCCGTTTTTTCGGTGAGAAAATTAACTCATACGTAATTTATCAAAGGTCAATTTATCTTGGGCATCGACATCCACTTTGATGGTGTCACCCGCCACAAACTCACCCGATAACAATTTGACGGATAGCGGATTTTCGATTTCTTGCTGGATGGCGCGTTTTAGCGGTCTTGCACCATACACAGGGTCATAACCCACAGCGACCAATTGGGTCATGGCTTCATCTGACAATACAATATTCATGTCACGCTCTTGAAGACGTTTGCGTAAGCGTGACAGTTGAATATCTGCAATACCTGCCATTTGCTCTTGCCCAAGTGGATGGAATACCACGATTTCATCAATACGGTTGACAAACTCTGGGCGGAAATGCTGATTGACTGAATTCATTACTGCCGCTTTGATTTCTTCGTAGCTATCGCCTGCCATCTCTTGGATTTTATGCGAACCAAGGTTTGAAGTCATGATAATGACGGTGTTTTTAAAGTCCACAACGCGACCTTGACTGTCGGTCAAGCGACCATCGTCTAGCACTTGCAGTAAGATATTAAACACATCAGGATGCGCTTTTTCTACTTCATCAAACAATACCACACTGTAGGGTCGGCGGCGTACCGCTTCGGTCAATACCCCACCTTCTTCATAACCCACGTAACCTGGGGGTGCACCGACAAGACGGCTGACACTGTGTTTTTCCATAAATTCAGACATATCAATACGAATCATGGCATTTTCATCATCAAACAAGAAACTTGCCAATGATTTGGTCAATTCAGTTTTACCCACCCCTGTCGGACCTAGGAACAAGAACGAACCGCTAGGACGATTGGGGTCAGATAGCCCTGCACGACTACGGCGCACCGCATTGGCGACTGCTTGTACCGCTTCATCTTGACCGACTACGCGCTCATGCAATTTTTCTTCCATGTGCAGCATTTTTTCACGTTCGCCTTGCATCATTTTGGTAACAGGGATACCTGTTGCAGCAGCAACGACTTCAGCGATTTCGTTTTCGGTGACTTTGTTACGTAGCAGTTTGACGCTTGGCGCTTCCCCTGCTTGCTCTTTTTGCTCAGCCAAGTCAGAATCTTTAATACGTTTTTCCAGTTGTGGAATGGTTTCGTATTGCAGTTTTGACATGGTCTCGTAGTCACCTTCACGCTGGGCTTTTTCATAGGCGATACGTGCTTTATCAAGCTCATCTTTGAGCTGTTGGCTACCTTTAACGAGGGCTTTTTCTGCTTGCCAAATTTCATTTAAATCTGCGTATTCTTTTTCAAGCTCGCTGATTTGGGTGTCGAGCAGTTTTAGCTGTGATTTCGCGCCTTCGTCATCTTCATGCTTTAAGGTTTCACGTTGCATTTTGAGCTGAATCAAACGGCTGTCTAATTTGCCCAAGGCTTCTGGTTTACTATCAAGTTCCATTTTTAGACGGCTAGCCGCTTCATCCACCAAGTCAATGGCTTTGTCAGGTAGCATACGGTCGGTGATATAACGGTTACTCATACGCGCGGCGGCAATAATCGCACTGTCTTGGATATCGACCCCGTGATGCAGTTCATAACGCTCTTTTAGGCCACGCAAAATGGCAATGGTATCTTCCACCGTAGGCTCATCAACCAATACTTTTTGAAAACGACGCTCAAGGGCGGCATCTTTTTCGATATATTGGCGGTATTCATCAAGGGTAGTCGCGCCCACGCAGTGCAGCTCACCACGCGCTAACGCAGGTTTAAGCATATTACCCGCATCCATCGCGCCATCGGCTTTACCCGCACCGACCATGGTATGAATTTCATCAATGAATAAAATAACTTGTCCTTCGCTTTTTGCTAGGTCATTAAGTACCGCTTTTAGGCGTTCTTCAAACTCACCACGGAATTTTGCCCCCGCAATCAGTGCCCCCAAATCAAGCGATAATACACGTTTGTTGCGCAAGCCTTCTGGCACATCACCGTTTACGATTTTTTGTGCCAATCCTTCAACAATCGCAGTTTTACCTACACCCGGCTCACCGATGAGCACCGGATTGTTTTTGGTACGGCGTGACAACACTTGAATGGTACGGCGGATTTCGTCATCACGCCCAATCACGGGGTCAAGTTTGCCCGATTCGGCACGTGCGGTTAAATCGATGGTATATTTATTTAAGGCATCACGTTGGTCTTCGCTATTTTGTGTATCCACTTTATCACCCCCACGAATAAAATTAATGACTTGTCTTAGTTTTGGCTCATTGACCCCTGCTTTTGTGAGCAGTTTTGCGGTGTCGCCCGTCTCTGCTAGGGCAACTAGCACCCAGTCGGTAGATAAAAACTGATCGCCCGCTTTTTGCGCGTGGCGCTCGGCTAGATTTAAAATCTTAGCCGTATTTGGGCTGAGATTGACATCACCTGTGGGTGTACCAATCACCGCTTGGTTGTTGAGCGATTGTTGCACGTCTGTTTTTAACTGATTCAAGTTTGCGCCTGCCTGTTCATACACATTGGCATTACTCGGTTCATTGAGTAGCACTGACAATAAATGAATCGGCTCAATCGCGGTATGATCACGAGTGACAGCGAGCGTTTGTGCCTGCTGAACCGCGTTTTGTAAGGCATTGGTAAATTTATCAAATTGCATTATTATTTTTCCTTTTAGCTTTTAACTAATTAGCTTCGAACTAAAATTGATATGGTGTTTTGATAAATCGTTTCAATATCCACCTTTAAAATTTTTTAATTGTCAATGGTTATTTTCTTGATGATGGGACGTAGGTTTGTTTTCAATCCTCACTTGGATCAATAGCTTGCAAAATTTATCGTGTTACCTGTCAAAAATTGACAATAAAAATGTAGATAAAGTCATAAACCAATAAATTTTGGCTTATCGTATAACTTCCAAGGGGATACACCTAATCAGTTTTACTGACTGAGTTTTTTTTGTTGGCTGATATGCGTTTACTTTAGTAGCAAATTAGTAGCGTAGTAGCACCTTGGTTTTTTATCAGCCGCCTTGAGCATTATCTTTAAAAAAATTACGCGAACTAAAGTTTAAGCCATAGCTAAAAATTGATACTATAATTTTATGGACGATAATTAAAATTATATAATATTTTCAATGGGTTATTGTAAGGCAGCTTACATTACATTAACCTATCTACTACATGAATAGACAACAACCGTGCATGGCGCATGTTACTCTGCACAACATCAAATGATAACGCCACATAACATATCAGTTCAGTGGCGCTGCTTTATTTGGTCGAATAACAATAACAGCAAAACAACAACCAGGAGTAATACCCATGCGTGCATTAACCTATCACGGTGCCAAAGATGTTCGAGTCGACAATGTTCCCGACCCACAATTACAAGCCAAAGATGATATTATCTTAAAAGTTACCGCTACCGCCATTTGTGGCTCGGACTTACATTTATACCGTGGCAAAATCCCTGCGACCGAAGAAGGCGATATTTTTGGTCATGAATTTATGGGAGTTGTCGAAGAAGTGGGCGCTGACGTCACAGCGGTAAAAAAAGGCGATCGCGTGGTGATACCCTTTGTAATTGCCTGTGGTAGCTGCTTTTTTTGTCAAAATGATTTGATGGCAGCCTGTGAGACCACCAATGAGGGTCCAGGCGCGGCAATGAACAAAAAGCTTATTCCACCACCTTCGGCGTTGTTCGGTTTTAGTCATTTATACGGCGGTGTGCCTGGTGGACAAGCAGAATATGTGCGCGTTCCAAAAGCCAATTTTGGTCCTTTTAAAGTCCCAGGTTCATTGCCTGATGAGAAAGTGTTGTTCTTATCGGATATTTTGCCGACTGCTTGGCAAGCGGTGACGAATGCCAATGTTACCAAAGGTTCGACTTTGGCTATCTATGGTGCAGGACCTGTGGGCTTGCTATCAGCTGCCTGCGCCAAAATGTTAGGCGCGGCACAAATATTTATCGTTGACCACAATGACTATCGTCTGCAATACGCACAAGATACGTATGGCGCAATTCCTGTCAATTTTGACAAAGTTGATGCCGCAGAAGCCATTATTGAGCAAACTGCGGGGCACCGTGGTGTCGATGCGGTGATTGATGCCGTTGGTTTTGAATCAAAAGGCAGCGTGGTTGAAACGGTCTTAACTACTCTCAAGCTTGAAGGCTCAAGTGGCGCGGCATTACGTCAGTGTATGGCAGCGGTGCGCCGTGGTGGTACAGTGAGTATTCCTGGGGTATATGCAGGTCCGATTCATGGTTTCTTGATGGGTGATGCCTTTGATAAAGGATTAACCTTTAAAATGGGTCAAACCCATGTACATAAATACTTGCCACAACTGCTTGAACATATTGAAAATGGGGATTTATCGCCTGAAGCGATTATTACCCATCGTATGAATCTATCGGATGCGGCGAAAGGTTATGAAATCTTTGAAAAACGTGAAGAAGAGTGTCGAAAAGTGATTTTGACACCATAATTTAATTTCATTATGGATAGATTTAGCATAGTTAATTTAGAATGATAAAATGATAAAAATATAAGATGAGTGTTAGTCACCTTTATACCATGATTAATCATTCAGTCACTAGCCCCTCACAACTTTTAGCTAATAATTTAGCCAAAGTTGTGCAAGGGGTTTCTGATTTGTTGCTACTGTTAGATATTGATGGGACGCTTAGTGAATTTCACCCCGATCCCCAGCAAAGTTTTATCAGCAATGATAATTTAACAATTTTAGCGCAGTTACAAAATCATCTACCCATTTGGCTGGTGACAGGGCGGTCAGTTGCTGATGCTAGACGCTTGACAGCGCCGCTGAAACTGCCGGTGATTGGTAGTCACGGTTTGCAATGTGATACGCTAATCGATAGCTATTCTTTGGTGGACATCAATTTAGCACAGCTACAAAAAATTAATCAAAGCGTCATTAACGCCACTGGTGATCGTCCACACTGGCGCATTGAGCAAAAACCTTTTGGTGTGGCACTCCATTTTCGTGAGCATCCCGAACTTGCCGATAGCGCTTTAACTATCATGCAAGGTATTGGGCATGATTTTAATGATTGGCAGCTTAAAGCGGGCAAATGTGTGTATGAGCTATTGCCGCAAGGGGTCGATAAAGGCAGTGCCATTAACCATGTTTTAACCCACTATCACCCTCATTGCCGTCCGATATTTATTGGCGATGATGTGACCGATGAAGCAGGATTTATTGCTGTACAAAGTTATAGTGATACACCCAATAAGAAAGGTAGTGATATCAAAGGAATTGGTGTCAAAGTCGGTTATGAACCTACCCATGCCCATTATTATGTGAGCGACATCTCAGCGGTTACCGCGTTACTTCAAGGATTATTGACCCTATGTCAAAGTTGATTGTGTTATCGAATCGGGTTAATTTACCTAATAAACAGTCACCTAAAGCCGTGGCAGGAGGGTTGGCAGTAGCGCTTCAAGAAGCCCTTGCCAAAGATGGCGGTATTTGGGTCGGTTGGAACGGTCAAGTAGTAACAAATATCAGCGATATGCCCGATACCGTCAACCAATTTGCGACTGAGCAGCATGACAAAGTCACCTATGTCACGACGGCTTTTTCACCCATGCAATATGAAAAATATTATTGTGGTTACGCCAATAATCGACTTTGGGCGGGGATGCATGACCGCACCGATTTGATTGTATCAAGTAGTGAAGATTTTAGCGTTTATCAAGCTGTCAATCGTATGTTTGCCAAACAGCTGCAGCAAATTGCGCAGCCTGACGATATGATTTGGATACAAGATTATCATTTTTTTGCAGTAGCAAGGCATTGCCGTGACTTAGGCATGAAACAGCGCATTGGCTTTTTTTTGCATATTCCATTTCCCCAGTTATGGGTATGGGATTTTTTGACTTATGGTCAAACTTTAATTAATCAATTACTTGATTATGATGTGGTTGGATTACAAACCCAACAAGACGCTCAAAATTGTGTCGCGGTGCTTGAGCAGCTACTCCCCCACGCCATCCAGATTACGCAAACAAATGCACGTACACTGATTACCCATGGCAATCATACCACCTTAATACAAGCCTATCCAATTGGTATCAATCCTCTCTATATTCATAAACTTGCCAGACAACCGCTGTCAGATCAAGCTGTGTTAAAAAATCTCACTTCAACCATCACCACGATTTTAGCGGTGGAACGACTGGATTACACCAAAGGCATTCCCGAACGCTTACAAGCTTTTGCCGCCTTTTTGCAGCGTTATCCCCAATACCTTGAACGGATTCAGCTGTATCAAATTGCTTGCCCGTCCCGTCTTGATATTCAGACTTATCAACAGTTACGACAACAAGTGCACACCCTCGTTGAGCAAATTAATAGCCAATTTGCTACTGCCAGTTGGCAACCGATTATCTATCAAGAAGACCCAGTCAGTCATGACAATTTAATGCCGTTATTTAGGCAATGCCAAATTTGTTGGGTTAATTCGCTAAAAGACGGCATGAATTTGGTGGCAAAAGAATATATTGCCGCACAGGATGAACAAAACGCAGGGGTTTTGATTTTGTCTAAAAATGCGGGGGCAGCGCACCAACTTCAGCAAGCTATCTTGGTCGACCCTACTGACAACGACAGCATGATAGAAGGCTTATACCAAGCATTGACCATCACCAAACAACAACGGGAACAACGTCACCAATCGCTACTAAAGAGCATCTATGAGACCAATATTGACACGTGGCGAGCGCATTTTTTGGCAGATTTGACCCACATGGACAAAACCAAATAAGTCAATAAAACAGATAATAAAATAGACAACAAAACAGCCAATGAGAAATTCACAATGACACCAGTGTTGGATCATGCTTTACCTACCGACTATCACCAATCGGACTTGAGTAAATTAATCACCGCTATTTTGCAAGACTTTCGTAGAACGGTTGATACATCACCTAAACTAAGCGATGCCGCTTATGTCACACAATTAAAGCAAACTTTGTCGCAGTTGGTGCTTTTGTCCACTCAAATTGCCTTGCCTGCTGACGGTCATACTTTACAGCGCTGGCAAGTATTGGCACAGGTTGCCGCTTGTGATTTGAACTTGGTCAAATTTTTTGAGTCGCATCTTGATGCATTGGCGATTTTGGCAGAATTGGGCGTGGACGATATCGCTGAAGGCCTATGGGCCGTATGGGCAGCAGAAGGCGGTGATGAGCCACTGCGTTTTGATGGCGAAACATGCACGGGACAAAAACTGTGGTGTTCGGGTGCGACCTTTGTCGATCATGGCTTGGTCAGTTTCCGAGATACCCATAATAACGCCCAATTGCTGATGTTAGCCATGAACCAACCGCAAGTGACCATTGATGACAGCGGCTGGTATGCGGTAGGTATGCCCTACACGGCGACAGCCACCCTCCATCTAAAAGGCGCTAACGCCACCCAAGTCATATCAAATGCGATTGCCAAAGGTAGCAGCCCTTATCTCGACCGCCCAGGATTTTGGCAGGGTGCGGCAGGGGTAGCGGCTTGTTGGTATGGCGCGGCAGCCCAGTTGGCACAGTTTTTATTGGACAGTTATCAGCAAAAACCCCAAGCCTTTAAAGCATTTTATCTTGGCGAAGTGTCGCAAGCACTCAGTGTCACCCAAGCGTACTTTTATCAAGTTGCGCAATTAATCGATAGTGAGCCTAGCCAAAGTCATGCACTCCCCATCCGTATCTTAAGAGCGCAAGTGGAGACTACCGCCATGCTAGTGCTTGAAAAAGTTGGTAAAGCTTTGGGCGCAACGCCTTATTGCAAAAATGCCCATTTTGCACGGCTAGCGGCAGACTTATCGGTATTTATCCGTCAAACCCATGGCGCATTTGACAGTGAAGCGATTGGCAAATTGACTGCCGAACAGCTAGGCGATTCACAAGGGGGATTATGGCAACTGTAGATTCTAAGCCCGCCCCACTGCATCCGATTGTGGGTGACCGTTTAATTGCAGGCGACGGCACATCTGCACAAGATTGGCAAGCGTGGCAAGGGTTGGACAGTCTCACCAGACTGGATATATCGACCCATTTTCCCAAACATCGGCGCGTGTGTATTTTTGCGCCGCACCCAGATGATGAGATTTTAGGCTGTGGTGGGCTGCTGCAAGCGTTGGTGGCTCAAGGTAATCAAGTATTGATTGTTAGTGTCACCCAAGGCGAGAAAAGCCACCCTAACTCACCGCTGTATCCGACCGATAAACTGGCAAAAATCCGAGCACTTGAAAGCCAGCTTGCACTTGAAACGCTCGATAGCAGTTTGGATTTGCCCAATGTGTCGATGACGAGCTTGAATTTTCCTGATGGCGAAGTTTTTGGGCGGCAAGTGGATTTTTTTGACAAGTTAACATCGCTGATTCAGCCCGCTGATATTTTAATCACCCCATTTGCGTACGATGGTCATCCCGACCATGAAGGCACTGGGCAAGTGGTGCATCGTTTTGCCCATGCATTTAAAAGTCGCTTAAATTTGACCTGCTATCAAGTGCTGATCTGGGCATGGCATTGGGCAAAACCTGGCGATAGCCGTATTCCCTGGCACAAGGCATGGCGATTTGATTTAAGCGAATTGCAGGCGCAGCGAAAAAGTTATGCCATGCGCTGTTTTAGCAGTCAAATCTATGTTGACCCAACAACGGGAACAGCGCCTATTTTGTCAGATACCACGTTAACTAGGCTTAGCCAACCATTTGAGGTATATCTTCATGACTGATGTGTCAGCGTATTTTGCCCAAATTTATGCCGATAGTAGCGACCCTTGGCAATATGAAAAACGCTGGTATGAAGTGCGAAAACGCGCAATTTGCCTGTCATTGTTACCCTACCCGCATTTTGCCAAGGCGATTGAACTGGGCTGTAGCAATGGTGTATTTAGTGAGCAGTTAGCCCAGCGCTGCGATGATTTGCGGTGTGTGGATGGGCAACTTGAGGCAGTCAAACTTGCCAGTGAGCGTCTGCACAACCAGGCACATGTGCAAGTTATGCAAGGTTTGATACCGCAGGATTTGCCCAGTGAGCGATTTGATTTGATTGTGGTCAGTGAGATTTTATATTACTTGGCGCCTGACGCATTGACCGAAGTCATCGCTTGGCTCAACACTGCATTGACAGACAATGGCGTGATTTTAGCCTGTCATTGGCGCTATCCGATTGACGGGTTTCAACTGACAGGCGAAACAGTCCACGACAGTTTGCAACAACAGCTGCACTACCGTCAGCAAAGTCATGTGATTGACCAAGATTTTTTGTTGACCATTTGGCAAGCCAATCACCAAAGCCTTGCCAAGCAAGAAAATCTAGTGGAATAACTGAGAAAAACATCATGGCAAATACTCCAATCTCACAGCGGCTACCCAAAAAAATCGGCATAGTCATCCCTGCCCATAATGAAGCCGATAGTATCAGTGCGTGTTTGGATGCGATAAAACAGGCGATTGCTCAGCTATCAACAGATATAGCGGTACAAACGGTGGTCGTGCTAGATAGCTGTGATGATGATACCTTATCAAAAGTACAAAACGCCCACGTAGATTGGCTGCGCTGTGAGTTTCGCTGTGTGGGTAAAGTCAGGGATTTGGGCGTGCGCTACTTGATTGAACAAGGGGCTGATTGGATTGCTTGCACCGATGCCGATAGTATGGTGGAAGCTGATTGGTTAATGGCACAAATCAAACACCTAAGAGCCGAACCCACAGCTATGATATGTGGCGTAGTGAGTATCGATTGTTGGGATGCGTTGTCAGAGCGTACCAAACAGCAATACCTCGGCCATTATCAAGATTGTATGAATCATCGCCATATTCATGGGGCAAATTTGAGCTTTGCCAGTCAAGATTATTTGGCGGTGGGTGGTTTTGATGAATTAACTTGCCATGAAGACGTGGGTTTGGTGAAAAAATTTGAGCAAGCCAATTTACCCATTATTTGGAGTAATTTGGTACGCGTGGTGACTAGCAGTCGCCTTGACGCCCGCGCTAAAGAAGGATTTGCCCATTTTTTAAGGGGTTTAGAGAATCAACCTTCAGCATAAATGAAAACCAACCTTTGGCTCAAATCAAAATCAGCCTTTGGCTTAAATAAAGGTAAAAAGTTGGGTTTAACACAGTTCACTTACAAAACTATTGTGATATTCCTTGCTATCTGCCGGTATTACTATATACTGGACAACAGCTAGAAAGCAGTCAGAAGTTTCAATCGCATTACATTAAGTCTATTCTAAGTTCGTTTCCATTACGCTTGTGTCCTAGATTTTAAGTCAATCGTGTATCAAAACTGCCGCAATTCTTTCATACCGAATAGAATCGTGTTGTGGCTTAGTTCCAGCTTTAGGGTCAGATGACCACTTTTAAAATCTATCTAATCAAGGACAATCCTATGTCAAATACTGTAAACGGTACCGTAAAATGGTTTAACGAATCAAAAGGCTTTGGCTTTATCGAACAAGACAATGGCGGCAAAGACGTTTTCGCACATTATAGCCAAATCGCAAGCTCAGGTTTCAAAACATTGAGCGAAGGTCAACGCGTATCTTTCGTTGTGACCCAAGGTCAAAAAGGCGACCAAGCTAGCAATATCGTTGCTATCTAAGGTTAGCTAAGCCTACTATCGTAAATGGTCCAATATCGCGACTGCGTGAATAACGCGTCATTGATTGATTAGCCATTTGCATAGATAGCAAAAAATAGATATCAAAAAAGCGCTTATTTATTATAAGCGCTTTTTTTGTGTTTTGTGCTCACCCAATTATTCGCCTGACTCTACTGACCATTTATGGGCTGCTATGTACGGTTAAAAAAGGTTATTGTGCATCCACTTTACGTTTTTTTTGTAGTTTGCGCTGTAGTGTGCGCCGGTGCATTTTTAGTACCCTCGCCGCTTCACTGATATTGCCTTGGCATTCATCTAATACTTGGTGGATGTATTCCCATTCGTGATGTTCAAGTGATAAACGTTCATCTGTGGCACTACCGATTGACTTTGTAGGGGCTACTACGATGTCCAATACTTTATAGATGTCATCCAGGCTACAAGGCTTAGGCAAATAATGATACGCGCCCATTTTGACCGCACTGACGGCGGTAGCAATGCTGGCATAGCCAGTAAGCATTAGAATTTTGGCGTTGGGGGTAATAGCGAGCAAAGGCTCAATCAGATGAATGCCGTTGTCATCACCGATGTTGAGATCCAATATAATAAACCTGGGTAATTGCTTCTTTGCCAGTTGTAGCGCGCTATCGGCATTGCTGGCCGTCAATACCTGATTGCCCTGTTTTTCCAACGACTTTTTTAAGATACGGCAAAACACATCATCATCATCAATGATAAGCCATGTCTCTGCTAACAGGGGTGGGTGTTGCAACCTAGTCTCCTACAACAAACTGGCGGGCGCATGAATTACTGGTAACGTTATCTTCACGCACGTACCTGAATCATTTAACCTTTTTTGCAGGGGTGAATTTTGCTTATTGGTCAGCTCAAGTTGTCCGCCAACATATTCTATAACTGTTTTGGCAATCGTCAAGCCAAGCCCTAAGCCATGATCAGATTCGATGGCGATTTGGTGTTGGATACGCTGTACCATGCTACTGTCGATACCCTGTCCGTTGTCTTCAATTATAATCATCACGTTTTGAGCAAGCTGTACGCTAATACTAAGCATTGTGGCTTGTGCCTGCATGGCATTATTGAGCATATTCATCACAATAGAATACAGCTGTTCTTCACTCAAGGGCACATCGATCGGTTGTGGTGGTACATTGAGTGCTACTTCAACATGGGGGTTGATAAATTGCCAATCATTGACGACTTTGGGCAATAGCGTTTGTAAATTTGATGACGTTACCCATGCCAATGGCTCTGATTGCGCTGGCGGGAGCGCATTGGATTGGATATGGGATTTGAGCTTGTGCAGCGATTGGCGGCAGACGTCGATTTGTGACTGTAACAGTTTTATGTCATCCAACAGTTCGTCGTCTTCCTCTAATTGCTGGGCAATATCATCGCTTAGTAATTGCATCGACGCAATCGGCGTGCTCATCTCATGGGCGATATTGGCCGCAAGACTACTGATGGCAAGCAACCGACGTTGTTGGTGAATGGCTTGCTGCGCTTGCTCAAGCGCCTGATAACTGCGGCTCATCGCCTGTTTAAAATAAACCGTTAAGGCGGTTAACATGATTGCCGCAAAAATAAAAACCCCAAACATACCCAGTAAATGGAGTTTTTGACCCACCGCATGATCATGGTGGTTAAGGGTCAGCGGCACATAACAATACCATAACAGCGTATATAGCCCAACTGACAGCATTGACAAGCCGATGATGTGCACGGTGCTCATCACCATAGACGCCACGGCAATCACCGTTAAAAACAAGGTAATCAACGGATTGGCGGCCCCACCTGAATAATAAATAAAGGCTGACCACGCCAGTAAATCCCCGATAAACCCCGCCATTGTGACCCAAGAGTGTTGGGGATTAAATTGTCGAATAACCATTAAGCGTTTAGTCAGCTCAACGCTGACCCCATACATAATGGTAATCGTGAGCAGATGAGTGATTTGCTGTTTGGCAACGCCCCATTGGTCGGCACAAATCATCGCCGCGACCATAATAGCTAACCACGTATAGCGAGCAATCATGGGGGCTTTTGCGACGTTGTTGATGGCTTGATGCATGGGCAAACTTTTGACGAACCATAAAACAAGATTTTAGCATGAAGCAGCCGCACTTTGAGCGAACTTTGAGCGAATTAACGTGGCAAAAGTAAATCAATGGCTAGTCGATACTAGGATAACCACAAATGCACCAAAAGTTTTCTCCTTAAACCCTATGGATGATGACATAATTTTTTTAATGTTAATTTTTAAAACTTTAAAGTGTGCTTATTTGCTGATTCAGTTACAATCAGATAAAGGCTCACTTTATGTTTGTAATTAGAAATTTATTTGAGTGCCAACTTACAGCTATCTTTGACGCTTTACAAATAGATGAGAAATGTACCATGGTCAATTTTCCTCAAAGTGCTAAGAATTTAACCGCTACCCTATTAATCAGCAGCCTGCTGTTGCTTGGCTGTCAAAAAATGAATGCCAAAGAAAACGCTACCTATGCGGGTGCTGCTAGCAAAGCGGATGTATTGCCGACTGATACGTTAGCGACCTTACAAGGTTTGAGCCAAATCAACCCAAAATTAGGCAAAATGGGTCGTCATGTGATTGACCCCAACAAGCCAACTGTGGTGAAATTTTGGGCAAGCTGGTGCCCGCTGTGTTTGGCAACGCTCCAAGAAAGCGACGCATGGGCAAAGCAGTATCCCGATATGAATGTCATCAGCGTGGTCAGTCCAGGTCATTTGAGTGAAAAATCCTCCCAAGATTTTCAAACTTGGTACACAGTGCTTGCCAAAGACTATGCTAACCTAGCGGTGCTTATGGATAACAATGGCAAGCTGATTAAACAATTTGGCGTGCAAGTCTATCCCAGTTTTGCGATTTTGGATAAACAAGGCAATTTATTAAAACTGGTCAAAGGCAATCTTACCCCAACACAAATACAAGCCTTGTCAGACAATGCTAGCAACGACTTTGCAGAACTCAAAGCCCTGAATCAAGCAAAAACTCCGTATAGCCAGACTGCCCAAGCTCATGAGCAGGCTAATAACCAAGCTAGCAAACAAGCCGCTAGCATCAAAGCCTTAGCTCCGATTAACCATAACGGTGTGTATTATCAAGCAGATGGTAAAACCCCGATTCGCACGCATACTATCTATCTGGCGGGTGGCTGTTTTTGGGGGCTAGAGGCCTATATGGAGCGCGTGGATGGCGTGGTCGATGCGATATCAGGTTATGCCAATGGCAATAGCGCGAACCCGAGCTATGAGCAGGTGATAGCAGGCTCAGGGCACGCAGAAACCGTCAAAGTTATCTATGATATCGATAAAACCAATCTTGCGACCCTCTTGGCATACTACGTGCGAGTGATTGACCCGACCAGTCTCAACAAACAAGGCAATGATCGCGGGGCGCAATATCGTACCGGCATTTATTATACCGATGCCAATGATAAGCCAATCATTGATAAAACCCTTGCCGATTTGGCAAAAAAATATCCGCAAAAAATTGTGGTAGAAAATAAACCCTTGGCGAATTTTTATGACGCAGAAAATTATCACCAAGATTATCTAAGCAAAAATCCCAATGGCTACTGCCATATTGATATTAACCTTGCCAATCAAAAAATCCCCGTTATCAAATCCTTAGCGCCTGCCACGACAGTCACCGAGGCGCTCAATCCTAGCCGCTATCAAAACTACGATAAAAATGTAAAAAGTCGGTTAACCCAAGCACAGTATGACGTCACCCAAAACGCAGCTACAGAGCGCGCCTTTAGCCATCAATACGACCATTTATTTGCTAAAGGTTTATATGTGGATATCGTCAGTGGTGAGCCGTTGTTTTTATCCACCGATAAATATGATTCGGGTTGCGGCTGGCCGAGTTTTACCAAACCCATTAGCGCAAACGTCATTACCACCTCAACCGATAGCAGTTTTAACATGACACGAACGGAAGTGCGCTCGCGGGTCGCCAACTCACATTTGGGGCATGTGTTTGATGATGGTCCCAAGGATAAAGGCGGATTACGCTACTGTATCAATGGCGATGCGCTACAGTTTATCGCTTTGGCAGATATGCAAGCGGCGGGCTATGGTGCACTTATGCCCTTGGTAAAATAGCCAGTCAACTAGGCAGCACGTTGACTAGTAGCGATATCAAAAACGCTTTGACAAGCCATCAGCTGCCAATGCGTTTTTAATAAGGCGTTTTTGATTATGCCGAGACTTTAAAATTTTTTAAACATGCGCTTATAAAAATTTGGTCATCACCCTGAGCGGCAATATTTTCATACCAATCCCAATCGGCAGCCAAGGCCATGCCGGGACAAAGGCTTCATCCACTTTGGCTTCAATCGCTTCGACAATCGCCTCGACGCCCTCTTCTTCTGTACTCTCAAACGGCAAATATTTGGCACCGATATTAAGTTCAGTACGGATATAACCGGGATAAATCGTGGTGACGGTAATCGGACGTTTTTCCTGCATCATATCAGCGCGAATGCCTTCGGCTAAATTTGCCAGTCCCGCTTTGGCAGCGGCATAGGTGGTAAGATGACGGGGCAAACCGCGCACCGCTGACATACTTGAGATGACCACCAACTGACCGCTGTTTTGCTGGCGAAAAATCTTCATCGCCGCCTCACACTGGGCAATCGCTGCGATAAAATTGACTTCAGCGGTATGGCGATTGGTCTCAAAGCGTCCATGACCAATGACGCGGCTATCGCCCACCCCTGCATTGACGATAATTTTATCAATCGTTTTCCCTCGGGTTTTGCAGTCACTCACAAAGCTATCAAATACCGTAAAAATCTGCTTATAATCGGTGACATCCAAAGTTTTAACAGAGACTTTGACAGGATACTTGCTTTCAATGTCTTGCTTTAACGCATTTAATCGCTCTTCTCGTCTGGCACAAATTGCCAAATCATAGCCTAGATAAGCAAATCGGCGTGCCATCATCGCGCCAATCCCTGAGCTGGCACCGGTAATCAATACGGTTTTGCCTTGACCGATACCTTGTAGCTCAGCTAATGAGCGTCGATTGACCAGTTTTTTCATCACAAATTGACCGTATTTATCAATTTTTTGTAGCGCGTTTTCAAGTTTTTTCATCGTTTGGTTGCCTGTACCACTCAGTTATCGTAACAATAAATAAAAAATCATCAAAGAGGCGCTGATTTTATCATTACGACCCTTGTTTAGCCTACTGCAAATATCACTATAGGCTTTAAATACATAATATAAACAAGGATGGCGATAGGATTAACGATGACTGACACCCTTTAGCCCTCTATACTGGTTAACCCTTCATACTCGCTATTTTTTATAACAGACTTCTACTCGGTGATGTCAAATCTGTCGCCAAAGGCAAATATACAGGTTGGCAATGCTATATTAAGATACTCTATATTAGGACGCCCTATATCAAGACACCCAATGTGAAGACAATAAAAAACCCAAATCAGCGCAAAGTCTCATTTGGGTTGTTTTAGAAATTTTTGGGTTATGCCAAACCATTGACCCATGTCAGTGGGGCGTTTTTCATCCAGTCACTCATCAGTGTCCACGGTTGTTCAGGGACACACGCTTCATCAGGCTCGCCTTCAATCGCGATTGCCAATGCTTTGGTGCCGATTTCTTCACTCACTTCAAAGGGTAACGGTTTAGCACCTTCGTTGATCTCAGTGCGTATATACCCTGGATATATCGTTGACACTTTAATCGGTAACTCAGAGAGCAGCATATCGGCGCGAATCCCTTCAGCAAGCTGGGCAATCGCTGATTTACTTGCCGCGTAAACTGACATGTGTTTTGGCAGACCACGGAAAGCCGACATACTTGAGATAACCACCAAATGACCACTATTTTGGGCACGGAAAATTTCCATTGCCGCTTCACACTGGGCAAGACCTGAAATAAAGTTAATTTCGGCAGTTTTGCGATTAATCTCAAAATTACCCTTGCCAATACGGCGACCCTCACCGACCCCTGCATTGATGATGATACGATCAAGCTTGCCAAACTCTTGGGCAAATTCATGAAACACTTTAAAAACCTGCGTATAATCAGTCACATCGAGTGCCTTGACACTGACTTTAATCGTCGGATTGTCCGCTAACAGGTTGGCTTTGAGTTGTTCCAGGCGTTCGGTGCGGCGTGCACAAATTGCCAGATTATAGCCCATGCGAGCAAAATGGGTCGCCATGCCTGCCCCCAGTCCTGAGCTTGCGCCAGTAATCAAAATGGTTTTACCCTTGCCCACTTGGTTATTTATAAAACCAGATAAGTCCGTGTTTGGGGCTGTCATTGTGGCCTGAACTTGCTGCAGTAATTCCGGTAGTGTTTGCATTATTTCTTCCTTAATTATTTATTAAATTTTTTTAAACGTTAAAATGATAAGCTAAATTTTAGCGCCAAGTCACCATCTGCTCGCCTTGTTGATACAAATAGCTAAACTCATTAAAGGTCTGTAAAAAAACACCCTGGTCACTCACGCGAAATTGGTGAACACTGGCGTTGGCGATATGCCAGTTTAAATCAAAAGCTTGGACATCTGATAGTTTCATCACTTGCTGCATGATACTGGCAATCACGCCACCTGAGGTAAATACCATCGCATGTTCATGCTCCCCAGTTTGCGCCATCAAACGCTCAAAACCGTTCCAAGTGCGCTGTAAAAAGTGTTGCCAACTTTCATCATAATCACTGTCGTACTGACCGCTTTGCCAACGGCTCATGGCTTGGGTAAAAATCTCAGTAAAGCTAATTTCAGGGTGTGTTTGACTGGACAAATACGCCATAAAACTGGCCTTATCCGCAAATGGCAACCCCGCTTTATAAAGAATTTGCTCATGATTAAACTCATTAAAACTGCTATCTTCACCCAACAATAGCGGCATGGTCAAACTGGGATTTGCCTGATTTTTTAAAGCGTTTTGCACATGGTGGGTGATTTCGGTCAGTTCAATGCCTTCACGGGTGACATAATAATGGCTCAAAAAATGCTTGAGACTATCCTTTTGCCGCGCCATACTGCCTGACATCAGCGCGTGTACTTGCCGACCTGACTGGCGAAAACTATCACCAAGCCATTGGGTCTGAGCGACACCTTTTGGGGACAGTTGGTCGTAATTGTCTGCGCCAAATGACGCTTGCCCATGACGGACAAGGCTGATGAGTTTCATGAAAATCCCTATGATTTATTGTTATTTTTTTCGATAAGTTCGATACAGCGGTCGTGCAAGGCGTTGACAATCACGCCAAAATCTTTGAACGCCGGATTATCCGTCTGCCCATGATAATAGCGGTAATAAATCTGCTGCGCAATCGCTGCCAAACGAAATACCCCAAACACTTCGTAAAAGCGCCAGTTGTCCACTTTCAGCCCTGTTTTTTGCAGGTAATATTCGACCACTTCGGCACGGGTCATCATGCCTGGCAGATTGGTCGGCTGACGGCGCGTAGCTTTCATCACCGCATTGTCATCGGCTTGAATCCAGTAAGCTAACGCACAGCCCAAATCCATCAAGGGATCGCCTATCGTTGCCATTTCCCAGTCGAGCACGCCAATGATGTTGGTTGGATTGCTTGGGTCTAAAATCACATTGTCAAAACGCCAGTCATTATGAATCACGCTAGTTTTGACATCGGTTGGGGTGTTGGCTGTTAACCACTGACGCACATCGGCAAAATCAGGCACATCAGGCGTGCGGGCTTGCTCATAGCGCTTATCCCAGCCCATGACTTGGCGCTCGCAGTAGCCTTCACCTTTGCCAAGTGCGACCAAATCAGGATTTTGGGTGTAATCGACCTTGTGTAAATCTATCAACGCATCGACCACCTGCCGGCACAGCTCGCTGACTTGCTGTTCGCTTAACGTCAACGCATTGGGCAAATTGGCGCGGGGAATAATACCTTCGATGCGATCCATGACATAAAAATCACAACCAATCACGTGGTCATCGGTACACAGGGCGACCATATTGGGGACGCGTGGGTATTGTGATTGCAGTGCTTTTTGCACTTTGTACTCACGCACCATATCATGGGCGGATTTGGCTTTGGTACCTTTGGGCGGCCGGCGTAAAATCAAATCACGGTTGGCATATTTTAGGCGGTATGTCCAGTTGGATGCACCCCCTGAAAATTGGGTGACTTCTGGCTGACCTTGCAAAGCGATGCCTTGGCTGATTAAATACTCGGTGACCGCATTGCTGTCAATCTCTTCGCCTTTGCGTACTGGGTTCGCAGTATCAAGCATAATTTCATCCTTGTTTTTTATCTTGTTTTTTAACTTGTATTTTTAACTAGGTCAAATAGCAAAACGACGTAACCTGACATTACGTCTTTTTTGTTAGCTAGCTATTAGTTATTTGCTAGTTATCTGGTAGTTATTTGGTCGTCGCTTGTTGGCGTTTTTTCACTTCCAGTTTGGCAATCATGCCTTTATGCACTTCGTCAGGTCCATCGGCAAGGCGTAGGCTACGGGCTTGGTTAAAGAACATCGGCAACAGCGTATCTTGGCTCACACCCATACCCCCATGCAGCTGAATCGCCATATCGACGACTTCTTGTAGTACCGTTGGGGCGACCACTTTAATCGCTGAGATTTCGGTTAACGCCGCTTTGGTGCCGAGTTTATCCATTTTATAGGCAGCATACAGGGTTAGCAGACGCGCTTGGTCAATTTTGACACGGGCGTCAGCGATACGTTCACGGTTGCCCCCTAAATCAAGCAGCGGTTTACCAAATGCGCTACGGCTTAGCCCGCGATCGATGGCAAGCTCTAGCGATTTTTCTGCAGCACCAATACAGCGCATACAGTGGTGAATCCGACCCGGTCCTAAGCGCCCTTGGGCAATCGCAAATCCCTCGCCTGCCCCGCCGATGACATTGCTAAGCGGTACACGCACGTTGTCAAAACACATTTCGCCATGTCCATGCGGTGCATCATAATCATTAAACACTTTGAGCATGCGTTCAATCTTGACGCCTTGGGTATCAATTGGCACCAACACCATGGTGTGCTGATGGTGGCGATCTTTGCTCTCGTCTGGGGTGTGTGCCATAAAAATAATAAGTTTAGCGTTTGGATCGCCCAAACCTGATGACCACCATTTGCGACCGTTGAGCACAATTTCATCGCCTTCGACAATCGCTGTGGCTTGCATATTGGTGGCATCACTACTGGCTACTGCAGGCTCTGTCATGCCAAACACGGAGCGAATCTCGCCTGCCAATAACGGCGTTAACCATTGCGCTTTTTGGGCGTCGTTACCGTAGCGCCAAATCAATTCCATATTGCCACTATCTGGCGCATTACAGTTAAACACATGTGGGGCAATGAGGCTTCTGCCAGACAACTCAGCAATATGGGCATATTCTTGAACGCTTAATCCTTGACCGAGTTGCTCATCTGGCAAAAACATATTCCATAGATTTTGTGCACGGGCTTTGGTTTTTAATTCTTCAAGTTTGGCAGGCCATTGCCAAGTCGTCCAATCGCCTGTGGGATTAAGCTTATGCGCGGCTTGCCAAAATTCTGCTTCAATCGGTTCGATTTCGGTTTGAATAAATGCTTTAGTACGGGCGATGTAATCTTTTGCTTTATCGCTAAGTTGGAATTCCATTGGGCGTTGTCCTTATTTGGTTCAAACAATTATTGAATGAGCTTAACGGATTTATTATCATGAATAAAATGATTTTAATTAGTATAATACCATGAATAAAATTCATACCATTGAAAGGTCTTAGCCAAATTATTGAGCAAATAATTGTCCTATACTTGTAAGGTATTATCCATATGTTGCGTAAAAACCCATTAAAGCAGCTTGATTTAAATCTACTTAGGCTATTTATTTATATTTTTGAGCTTAAAAATCTTACCCATACCGCAGAAGCTTTGCATTTGAGCCAATCTGCCATTAGCCATGCGTTAGGTCGGTTACGCCAAGCGCTGGGGGACGAACTTTTTTATCGGGAAAAAGGTGAACTGCACCCCACCCTGTATGCCAAACGGCTTTATCCCACCGTCAAACAAAGCTTTGAAAATCTCGAACAAATATTTCAAACTAACCATTTATTGAGCGAGGACAAACTTGGCGAGATGGCGCAGCAGAGCTTTGCTACGTTGACGATTGCCATGCATGATGAAATTGAATTGATTGTGTTTAACAAATTGGTCAGCCAAATTCATCAAGTCCTGCCCAATTGTCAAATCACCAGTAGCCGGCTCAATCGCTCAGAACTCGCGCATGAACTAAAAGTTGGACAGCTGGATTTTGCCATTGATGTGGCGCGGGTGGTGGATAGTGAGATTGTGCACCGACCCTTGTTGCGAGATGAGTTTGTGCTGGTGTTGTATGCGCCAAATTTTGCGGCTGAATTGGCGAATGAACCAACTATCACCCAAGCCCAGTATTTTGCCAGTCAACATATAACTGTGTCATCAAGGCGGCTAGGTCTGTCGATTGAAGATAGTTTATTGTCCAAAGCAGGTTGGCAGCGGCAGAGTAAAATCCGTTGCCAACATTATGCCACTGCTTTTCAATTGCTAAAACAAGACAAGCTATTGCTTACCTTGCCGCGCCAGTTAGCCACCACATTTTTGCCACCCGCCCAAGGCTGGCAGATTTTGGATTTGCCAATTGAATTGACCCATATCGAGTTACACGGCTATTGGCACCAACAGCAACAGGTTGACCCGCTATATGGGTGGCTAAGACAGCAGATTTTTAGTGCGTTTTATTAGCTGGTTTCATTAGCACGTTGCGCTTATTCAATTATTTATAGGCTATTGATGATCTATTCAGACAATAGCTGCTCAATACGGCCAGCGTGACGCTCTTGCTGTTTAGCGAGAGTCAAACGATTGGCGATGATGATTGATTTTAACTCCGCTAATGCCACGTCGAAATTGTCATTAATCACCACATAATCAAAATTCACGTATTGCGACATTTCATTGACCGAACCGGCCAGACGTTTTTCAATCACTTCTTGACTGTCTTGTCCGCGATTGGAAAGCCGCTGGCGCAGTGATTGGCGGTCCGGCGGTAGGATAAAAATGGTCGTGGCATCGGGACGCAATCTTTGCACTTGTAGCGCACCCTGCCAGTCGATTTCTAAGATGACATCTAAGCCATTGCTCAGCATAAATTCTACTGTGGACTGGGCGGTGCCATAGTAGTTTTCAAACACTTCGGCATGCTCCAAAAACTCACCTTGCTTAATCATATCAGCAAATATCTCGCGGCTGACAAAGTGATAATGCTGCCCATCAATCTCACCAGGACGTGGCTTGCGAGTCGAATGCGAGATACTAACCGCCAAGTCATTGGTCGTTGCAACCAGCTGTTTGACCAGCGATGTTTTGCCAGTACCGCTTGCTGCGGTGATGATAAATAATGAGCCTTTGGTCATGACATATCCTTAGGGGTTTGATGAAGTGAGTAGTAGCCATTTTTGAATCGGCTATTTTAGCAATTTTTGCTAACAATTTCTGCGTAATTTAGCCTTTCAATAGCGATTCGCTGATTTTTTACGTTTAACATATTTTGCGTGTATGAACTCATGGTAAACTAGCCACATGAATCATCAATGACTGAAGAACTGCGTTATGAAAATTTTACTCGCCAATCCCCGTGGTTTTTGTGCTGGGGTCGATAGAGCCATCGAAATCGTCAATGTCTGCCTTGAGCGCTTTGAACCACCTATTTATGTGCGCCATGAAGTGGTACACAACAAGTTTGTGGTAGAAGACCTTGCCAATCGCGGTGCGGTATTTGTCGAAGAGTTGGATGAAGTGCCGGATGGGGCGATTGTGATTTTTTCAGCACATGGCGTCTCCAAAGCCGTGGAAGATGAAGCCGAACGCCGTGATTTGACGGTGTTTGATGCCACTTGCCCACTGGTTACCAAAGTCCATATCGAAGTCAATAAATTTGCTAAAACAGGCGTAGACGCGGTGTTGATTGGTCATGCCGGTCATCCAGAGGTAGAAGGCACGATGGGGCGCTTCGATCCACAATACGGTGGGCGTATTCACTTAATTGAAGATGTGGTAGATGTTGCCAATCTTGATTTACCGACCGATACTGATTTGGCATTTGTCACCCAAACCACCCTATCGATGGATGACACCGCAGAAGTGATTGATGCGCTAAAAAATAAATTCCCAAAAATCCATGCGCCGCGTAAAGATGATATTTGTTATGCCACCCAAAACCGTCAAGATGCGGTCAAGGAGCTTGCGGCGCGTTGTCAAGTGGTGTTAGTGGTGGGCTCACCCAACTCATCGAACTCCAATCGCTTGCGTGAACTCGCGGAGCGTTTGGGCGCCAAAGCGCATTTAATTGACAATGCCGGCGAAATGCAAAAAGACTGGTTTGCAGGTGTGGATACGGTGGGTGTGACTGCAGGTGCATCGGCGCCTGAAGTATTGATTCAAGAAGTATTAGATACCTTACAGTCTTGGGGCGGCGAAAAACCTGAAGAATTATCAGGTATTTTGGAAAACGTGACCTTTAGCTTGCCCAAAGCATTGCGTTCACCCCAACTGCATAATCCTAGTGAATCCAAGATTTAAAAGAGATATAGCATCGGATAGATAGCAAGTAAAGCCGGGTATAAGTCTGCTCGGCTTTTTATTGGTCAGTTAATTATTGGTTATTTAAACCCTGCTTGTATCATTTTTTTCATTATTTTTATAGAAAAGTTGACGAGAAACAGCAATCACTATTAGACCAACCACAAGACACCCCTGCGCCTAAGTCACGAAAAAACCAAAAACCCAACAATAATGAAAATTAGATTTTTTATATATTTATCGTGAGCTAAAACCAATAAAAAAGCCACTCATGCAGTGGCTTTTCTTTTTTCAACAATAACAAGTGTTTTTAACGAAAAACTTTCCTAAAAACTTAATGCAATCCATCATAAATAAACGCATGACGATGGTTGTTACCTTTACCAAAATTGGTAAAGTGTTCATGGTCAGCAGGTAAGTCATCATGGCTATGGGTATGTGGGATATCGGTTTCTTTTTTCCAAACCACTATGGCAGTTACTAAGGCTATTAAGGCTAACATTGCCATCGGTAAAAACGCATTGATTGTGCCTAAATGACTACTTAGCCACCCTACCAAAGGATAAGTAATCAACCAACACGCATGAGAAAAGGCAAATTGGGCAGCAAATAACGCTGTGCGGTTCTCTGAACTTGCTGACTTACGAATCAATCGACCTGTGGGCGTTTGCGAAACTGAGTAGCCAATACCTAACATAAACCATAATGCCAATAACCAGTTATAGCTTGTTAAAAACACCCCTGCAAATAAACCTACTACCAATACGGTTGTACCGCCTATCATCACTAAACGGTCATTAAATTTATCAAGCACTTTGGGCAAAGTAAAGGCTGCCAACATTGACCCTAGACCAAATAACCCAAATGCCCAAGTGGTAGCGTGTTCGGTCAATTTGAAGGTAGATTGTACCAACACAACGGTATTGACAATCACCATTGCACTAGCAGATGCAATCGCTAAATTTAATGCTAATAAGCCTTTTAAGCGTGGCGTATGAAAATATATAGTTGCCCCTTGCTTAATGCGAGCCAATACGCCAGTCACTTTAGATGGTTTAGTAGTTGGTAATTGGGTCGTTATCACAAACAAGGCTGAACCAATAAAGCCTAAGACCGTACCTAAAAACAAGTTGTGATAGCTAATTACTGTGAGTAACAAACCTGCTAACATCGGGCTGATAATATTTTCTAAATCTGATGCCAACCGAGATAGTGATAAGGCATTGGTATATTCTTTTTCATCGGGTAATACGTCTGGTATCACCGCTTGAAAGGTCGGGGTAAAGGCAGCCGATGCCGATTGTAAAATAAAAATGAGTAAATAAATTTGCCAAATTTCTGTTACGAAGGGTAAGAAAAGGGCTGTACCTGCTCGGATAATATCGAGTGTCACTAACACCTTTTTTCTAGGCAACCGTTCCGCATAAGCCGAAGCGACAGGGGCAACCATAATGTAAGCAATCATTTTAATGGCTAAAGCAATGCCTAGAACTTGTGCTGCTTTATCTTTGGCTAAGTCATACGCTAGTAAAGATAAGCCAATGGTAATTAAGCCTGTACCAATCAAAGCAATCACTTGGGCTAAAAATAAATGCCGATACGTTCGATGTTTTAAAATCTCAAACATAATAACTTCCTAATCAAATTTTCATTGACTATATTATATCCTATATCCCCCCATATAGGATATTAATGTTAAATCACTATTTGATGATAAGACACAGTATAATGTATGTAAGGAGTAAATTATGACAGCGACCAACCACACTGAACATGACCATTTACATGAAAGCCATCCTGCGATTATTAATCGTTTAAAAAGGGCTAAAGGGCATTTAGAAACTGTTATTGATATGCTTGAGCAACATCGCTCTTGTAACGATATTGCTCAACAACTTCATGCGGTTGAGAAATCCATTAATAGTGCCAAACGCGTATTAATTACTGACCATATTGACCATTGTATGGATGGGATTTTGGATAGTGAGAGTCCAAAAAACGCTATTGAGAGTTTTAAGGATATAACTAAGTATCTATAATAATACTTATTGAGTAAGCTATCACTACTTCAATAAAAACAATTTAAAAATTAAAAAATTGTGCCGCTTGTGCTTGAAATAGTTTTGCATTCACCCTAACTATGACAACAAACCATCATAAATTGGGTTAATTATTTTTATTCTTACTTTTAGGAGTTACTTACTATGTCAAATGAAAACAAACCTGAGCCAAAAAAACATAGCTTTGAAGCGGAAGTCGCGCAGCTATTACATCTAGTCACCCACTCGCTTTACTCCAATGCGGATATCTTTGTGCGTGAGCTGGTGTCAAATGCGTCTGATGCCTGTGACAAGTTGCGTTTTGAAGCCAATCAAAACGACGCGCTGTATGAAGGTGACAGTGAACTACGCATTCGCATCGATATTGATAAAGATGCCAAAACCATCAGCTTTATCGACAATGGTATCGGTATGAATGAAGCCGATGCCATCGAGCATTTGGGTACTATTGCCAAATCAGGCACCAAAGCTTTCTTAGAAAAATTATCCGATGCACAAAAACAAGACGGCAATTTGATTGGTCAATTTGGGGTGGGTTTTTATTCAGGTTTTATCGTAGCGGACACCATCACGGTGGAATCGCGTAAAGCCGGTGAGCCTGCCAGCCAAGGCGTGCGCTGGGTTTCAGACGGTACCGGTGAATTTACCACCGAAACCATCGAAAAGCCTACCCGTGGCACGACCGTGATTTTACATATCACCGATGAACACAGCGAATACCTTGACCGCCAAAAAATCAAATCTTTAGTCAATAAATACTCTGACCATATCAGCTTGCCAATTCAAATGCGCAAAGAAGTTTGGCAAGAAGAAGAATTAACCGAAGCGCAAAAAACGGCTAATTCAGAAGCAGGGGGCGAAACTACCAAAGGCGAGATGCCCCAAGGTCAAATGATAACCACCGATGAATGGGAAACCATCAACCAAGCCAATGCTCTATGGACGCGCTCACCTTCAGAAATTGCAGACGAAGAGTATCAAGAATTTTATAAAAATCTTACCTATGACTATGATGAGCCGCTAACTTGGACGCACAACCGTGTCGAAGGACGTTTACAATATACCCAGCTGCTATATATCCCTAAAAAAGCGCCGTTTGACCTGTACCAACGTGAGCAAAAACACGGTCTAAAACTGTACGTCAAACGTGTATTTATCATGGATGATGCCGAGCAGTTGTTGCCGATGTATCTGCGTTTTGTCAAAGGGGTTATTGATACCGCGGATTTACCGCTCAATGTCAGCCGTGAAATCCTGCAAGAGTCTCGCGATGTCAAATCCATCCGCGATGGTAACGCCCGCCGTATATTGACCGTGCTAGCTAGCCTAGCCAATAGCGATGAAGCCGAAAAGCAAGAAAAATATAAACAGTTTTATGCTGAATTTGGCAACGTCTTAAAAGAAGGCTTGGGTGAAGACCAAAGCAATATGGATAAAATTGCCAAATTATTGCGCTATGCCACTACCACTGATGACAATGTGGTCACCAGCTTTGACGACTATAAAGGTCGTATGAAAGACGGTCAAAAGGCGATTTATTACCTGACGGCTGAAAACCTTGCCGCCGCCAAAGCCAGTCCGCAACTTGAAGTGTTCAAGAAAAAAGGCATTGAAGTCATCTTGATGACCAACCCCGTTGATGAATGGGCAATGAACTTTATGTTTGAGTACGATGGCACACCGCTACAAAATATCGCCAAAGGCGCGGTAGACTTGGGTGATTTGACCGATGAAGCCGAAAAAGAAGAAGCCAAAAAGGCGGAAGAAACCTTCAAGCCTGTGGTAGAAAAACTCAAAGGCGTGTTAGGTAGCCGTGCTAAAGATGTGCGCGTGTCAAATCGTTTGGTGGATAGCCCTGCTCTGCTCGTTACCGCTGATGGTGAACTATCACCACAGATGATGCAAATGCTCAAACAAATGGGTCAGCCTGTGCCGGAGAGCAAGCCAATTTTAGAAGTCAACCCGAACCATCCGCTCATTCGAAAATTGGAAAGCGCGGAGCAGTTCGATGACCTCGCGCAAGTGATTTTTGACCAAGCACTACTTGCCGAAGGCGGTCAGCTTGAAGACCCAGCCGCTTATCTAAAACGCGTCAATGCGTTGTTGATGAAGTAAGTTATTTTGCTGACTTCAATATAAAACCCATAAATAAAAACAAAAAAACCGAAGCCTAGGCTGTTGCTTAGGCTTCGGTTTTTTTTTGAAAACCACTGCCATCGCATCGGCTAGTGGTTGTAAGGACAACTATTTTATCAGCGCTCGGCAAGCATACACTGTTTGGGGATTTGCTTGCGATTGAGTGAGGTGATACAGCCCCAACTACCATCGACTTTACTATCGCCAATACGATACATGGTCAGCGTCTGACCATTGAGCCAGCGATTGGGAAACGGCACGCCTCGTACGGTCGCTTGAATCATACAATGACTGTCAGTTGGAATGCTTTCTGCTTGGGTCAGCACTTTTAACACCACTTTTTGGTTATCTGTGCTTAGTGGTGTATTGACAGGACATTGACCGGTGGCTTTGTAGATGGCATCGACTCGCCCCTGTGCGCTTTCTACGATATCAAGCACCTCAAACAGCGTGGCATTGGCTTTTTGTTTGGCATAAATCGGCAAAAACTGCACTTGTATTACAAACAAAGAAAACGCATAAAACCCAAACGCCAGCGCCAAACCCACCAAACTCACCCCGCCGTGCCTGCGGATATGAGCCAGCTGTTTTTCCTCATCCCGCGGATACATTTCAATCGCATCGGCAATTTCACGGCGCGCCATCCGATAATAATAAGCATCGCTCCAACGTGCCACCATCACTGACCAAAACAGCCAAATCGCAAGCCCAATGCCAATACGTAGCGGCATACGAATCGCTTCATCAAGATTGCGTATCAATAAATACTCTATCGCCACCAAAATGATGGTGACATTGAGCTGAATAAATGACCATCCCGCCACCGAATAGACAATGCTATCTAAGAATCGCTTACGGTATAACAGCCAAGGAAACGTCATCAAAAACCCTGCCCAATGCCACTTTGCCGTCAATCGCCCTGCCTGATCAAACTGGGCAAAACGCTTGAGATAATAGGCCTGAGAACGATTGCCGATAAAGGCTTTGTCATACATCAGACGCTGTTTATCAGTTAGCTGTGGCTGCCAAAATGGCGGCGGTGATGTTTTTTCAAGAAATAACATGGCGATTAGCGATTATCCATTGGTTGTTTTCACTTGTTGAGGTTTTTACTTTTTGGGGTTTTCACTTATAATAGCCGAATTTTATCACAACCACCCTTTATCACACCAACTACGATTTTTGCAAATGATGACACCCCAACATACCCAAACTTCTGAGACAGTCGATGCGGCTAAACCCGATGCACCATTGCTTTCTCCCAATCTCCCCACTAGCCCACAACCGAATGATGAAAACCCTGATTCATCCCCGCACTATCGCGCCATTCAAACTTTTATGAAGCGTAAAACCCATGTGGGCAAAAAGGCAGAAGCTGGGTTACAGTCAGACTTTGCCCATTTTTTTGTCCAGCCCAATTTGGATGCAATACAAGCAATGGATATCGGTGGCATAACCAATTTGCGTGAGCTATTTTCAAACCCTGATGCGCCTTTGACACTGGAAATTGGCTTTGGTATGGGCACAAGCTTGGTAGAAATGGCAAAAAATGACCCAACACGAAACTTTGTCGGCATTGAAGTGCATGAGGCAGGACTGGGTAACTGTGCATTTTTGGCAGGGGAACTGGGTCTCAATAACCTCAAACTCATCAGTGGCGATGCCATTGCCCTGATGCAGCAATTACCGGCGGCGCATATTGACACGCTGCAGTTGTATTTTCCCGACCCTTGGCAAAAAAAGCGCCATTACAAACGCCGTTTTGTCAGTGCTGATCGCATGAGGGTGGTGGAACGGGTGCTTAAAAAAGGCGGCATGTTCCATGCTGCTACCGATTGGGAACATTATGCCCACTGGATGATTGAAGTCATGGATAGTTTAACCGCGTTTGCAAATGTCGAAGGCAAAAACAGCGAAGGTATAGGTAACTTTTTGCCACGTCCCGATTTTCGCCCCCTGACTAAATTTGAAAAACGCGGTATGGAGGAAGGTCGCGCTATTTACGATATTATGTATCGCAAAATTTAGCGCGTTGACAATTTTATGCCATAAACAGGATAATCAAAGCGATTATCCTTTTTTTATGCCTGATATTTTTCTACAATGTGACTTTTCGTTATTAGATGGTATCTATCAGGATGTCGATTAGCGTGTGATGCCACGTAAAATCTCTATGACTGCTATCAATTTTTAGTGGTTTTATTACCTTGAATCGGGATGACCTTAGGAGTGATGGGATGACACCCGTTTATATTACATTTACGTTGTATTTGATTTTGGTATTGGGCATCGGGTTTGCGGCATATTTTGCCACGCGCAACTTTGATGACTATATTTTGGGTGGCCGTAGTCTGGGCAGTTTTGTGACCGCGATGTCGGCGGGTGCATCAGATATGTCAGGATGGCTGCTGATGGGGTTACCTGGGGCGATTTATGTATCGGGGCTGAGTGAATCTTGGATTGCAATTGGCTTGGTGATTGGTGCGTATTTTAACTGGCTTTTGGTGGCGGGTCGACTGCGGGTGCATACTGAGTTTAATAACAATGCACTGACTTTGCCTGAATACTTTCACCACCGCTTTGGCGCCAACAATCAATTGATTAAAATTGTTTCAGCGGCGATTATTTTATTTTTCTTTACCATTTATTGCGCCTCAGGCATTGTCGCAGGTGCGCGGCTATTTGAAAGCTTGTTTGAAATTGACTATACCACGGCTATGTGGCTAGGGGCATTTGCCACCATTATCTATACCTTTATTGGGGGATTTTTGGCGGTAAGCTGGACGGATACGATTCAAGCAAGTTTGATGATTTTTGCGCTGGTATTTGCGCCCATCATGGTTTATTTAAACTTAGGCGGTATGGATGAAATTCATGCGGCGGTCAGTATGGCGGCACAAGCAAACAACAAAAACTACGCTAACTTGCTGTTTGGTACGTCATTGGTCGGTATCATCAGCGCGGCTGCGTGGGGCTTGGGTTATTTTGGTCAGCCGCATATTTTGGCGCGTTTTATGGCGGCAAATTCGGTCAAATCACTGAATAATGCCCGCCGTATCGGTATGACTTGGATGATTTTATGCCTAGCAGGTGCGGTGGCGGTCGGTTATTTTGGGCTTGCCTATATGACGGTGCATCCTGAACAAACTGCCATCTTAAAAGATAACAACGAGCGTATCTTTATTGGTTTGGCACAATTGTTATTTAACCCTTGGATTGTCGGTGTGGTGTTGTCGGCTATTTTGGCGGCGGTCATGAGTACCCTTAGCTGTCAATTATTGGTATGCTCAAGCGCGATTACAGAAGATTTTTATAAAGGGTTTATTCGCCCTACTGCCACGCAAAAAGAGCTGGTTTGGATTGGTCGATTCATGGTGCTTTTGGTCTCAGCGATTGCCATTGTCATCGCCCAAAACCCAGACAGCAAAGTGTTAGGATTGGTCTCTTATGCATGGGCAGGTTTTGGCGCGGCGTTTGGTCCTGTGGTGTTGATGTCATTATTTTGGCGACGTATGACTGGGACAGGTGCGTTGGCGGGTATGCTCGTAGGCGCATTGACGGTCATCGCTTGGAAACCATTAACCGGCAGCAGTCTTTATGAAATCGTACCAGGCTTTGTTTTAGGCATGATTGCCATCTATGTGGTGTCGCTGTTAACGCCCGCATCTGATAAAGTCATGGCACGTTTTGATGATGCCAATAAAGCCTATAACGATGCTCGTTAATATTGAATGACAATGTGAATAGTCATTTAAATGACAAAAAGGGTGATACAGCTATCGCCCTTTTTTTGTTTTTCTTTTTCATTTTTTTATTGTCAAATGACAAACAACCAAATGACAAGCAACAAAAAAGCCAAACTGTGATTTGATACTTTATTTTAGACTTGGAAGGGTTGGAAAAAAGTGGGAAGAAATGGGAAGATGTTGGATATGATGGGATGGATTTGGTTTTTTTAAATGTAGTGGTAGTAAGGCATTGAGCAGTGGGTAATTGAATAACTGATAAGAAAATTTTTGAAAAAAAGAGCCTCATCGTGTGATGGGGCTTTTTATATTTTATTTTAGACTAAATGTGGATAACTTTTTTTGGGGTGGTTTTTTTAGAAGTTATTTTAGACTAATTTAGTGTACTTTTATGGGTACTAGGGTGGCTTGGACGAGTTGAACCAAGTCAGATGTCGATGGCGCGGTTAGGATGATGCGTGAGCCTGTGACATGGTCGATGGTGGCGGTAAAGGCAGGCGTTGAATGGGCAGCTAAGTACCCAGCGAGCTCACGTTTTAAGCCGTCTGGCGTTGTTCTGCCATTGTCTGCTATTACATGAAGTGGATTAGATTGTGCTGACATTTTAACGCTCCTTTGCTATGTATTGGAGTGTCATGTTAGCAGATTCTAACGCTAAAAAAAGGATTGAAAACACGGTAGTAACACGGTAAACGTCAATATATGACGCTGTAATTAACTCCATATTTTTGCAAAGAATTAGGCAGTACGGACAAAAATAATATGTATATATTTCAATGATTTGCAAAAATAAGCAAAAATGATTTTTGCGAAATTGTTTTGCTTTAATGAACGTTAGAATGTTTTTTATTAACTTCTAACGTTAAGCGATTTTTAAAGTATCTTTGAGAGCTTGTTTTTGGTCATCGTCTAGCTCTGGCATGATGGCAAGCAGGTGGCAGACTTTGATAACGAGTTCTGCTTTATGCTCTGCGGTCATGGTGCGATTGGTTTCCTCTAGGAATTCATCGACAAAGATGAGAGCTTCCATAAGTCTGCCCATGCTAATGTTCTGTATAGCTTGCTGGTGGTCATTGTATTCCGGTGGCAGGTCTAGGGTAATAGTAGGAACTTGTGGGTTGCCCTGCCCTGTCTTAAGCCAATGAGCATTGACGCCTATCAATTCTGCCCATTTATCAAGCGTTTTATCTAGGGGCTTTGCCTTTCTTTCATAGGCACTTTGGAATGAGCCTTTTGGAATATCATGTCTAACTGCCCAACTATACGGGCGTTCATCTCCAATAAGGGTATTCATCCTTTCCCAAAACTCTAAGCCCAACTGTTCTTTATTCTTTTTCATACCAATTTAAATACCTTTATTATTTTTTGCTTAGATTTGCTTAGACTAAGCAAAAGCGACCAAAAATATTTTTAATCTAAGCAAAAATAATTATCTTTTAAAATCATATACATAAATAGAATAGTATTTATTTTTCAGTTTAGTAAGCAAAAAAGTATTTACACATACTTTTTTGCTTACTATAATGTTAGAAACAAGGTTAATTAATTCTAACATTACCCTATTTTAAAAAATCAGCCGAAGCTGATTTAAGGTTTTTACAATGGCTTTATTTGATGATTATCCATTATTAAAAGGCTTAACTAAAAAGCCAGATGGTAGCTATCATCCTGCTGATATCAAGGCATTGATTGAGAAACAAGGCTCTACACTTGAGCAAATTTCGCTGAATGCTGGTCTTGGTCGCTCTGCTGTTAGCGTAGCTTTTAAAAAACCATATACCAAAGGCGAAATTGCGTTGGCTACTTTTTTAAATATTCCCGTACAGTATATTTTTCCTACTCGTTGGGATGTTAAAGGCAACCGTGTGCGTCCACGTTATGCAGCTAAATATACCACAGTCGCCGAGTTGATGTCATGAAAAAGTATTTAACTTTACAAGAAATACTGGCTTTGAATATTCCAGACTTTCCAAACTCAAGGCAAGCTTTAGATTATAAAGCTAAGAAAGAAGATTGGGAATATATTGAAGTTAAAGGAAATGTTGGTAAAGGTGGTGTTTCTAAGGCTTATCGATTGCCAACTGAATATATAGAAGTAGCTAAAAGTATTCAAATTAAGCAAATGGCGGACAGCGTTGAGCTTCCTGCGACCATTGAAAATAAACCCGTCGCCACTGTGGAAGCCCTCAACCCTACCCTATTGGCAGACTGGCAACGTGACTGCGGTACCGCTCGCCTTGCTATCGTGCGCCATGTCTTAGATATGGCTGACCTACTGGGCAAAACCAAAGCTGTGGAAAAATTCGCCACGGATAGCAAAAACGGTCAGCTAACCGCGACCCTTGCTGACACCGTGCGCCGTGCCAATGCGAAAGCCGGTAAAGATGGCAATGCCAAAGTAAGCCGTGCCACGCTGTTTAACTGGCTAAAACTCGCTGAACACGCAGGTGATAACAGTCTAGTAGCTGTACTTGCCCCAAAACACCGTGATGTAACCATGCCAGTGTGGGGTGCGACCTTGCTCAAGCTATGGGGGCAGCCGACTAAGCCTAGCCTATCGATGGTCATGCGTGAATTGGTAAATGTGATGGGCGGTGAAAATGTGCCTAGCTATGCTCAAGCCAGTTATTTTTTGCGTACTCATGTGGGCAATGTCGAATTGGAACGTGGACGCATGGGGGCGCGTGAGCTTAAAAATATCCAGCCGTTTATTCGCCGTGATACGTCTGAGCTGTTCCCCACTGACGTGTATACCGCCGATGGTCATACCTTTGATGCAGAAGTGGCTCATCCCATATCGGGGCGACCATTTCGCCCAGAGATTACCGCCATCATTGATGTGGCAAGCCGTAAATTGGTCGGATTTAGTATTGATTTAGCTGAAAGTGGCTTGGCAGTACTGGATGCGATTCGGACGGCTGTGTGTACCAATGGGGTAATGGCACTGTTTTATGTCGACAATGGTAGTGGCTATAAAAACGCCATGATGAGCCGTGATGGTAGTGGCTTGATGGATAGACTTGGCTCAACCTTGACCCATTCCCTACCCTATAACAGTCAAGCTAAAGGCGTGGTGGAACGCTCGCACCAGTCAATTTGGATACAGGCAGCAAAACGGTTGCCAACCTATATCGGCGTGGACATGGATAAGGAAGCCCGCCAAAAAGTGTTTAAGAAAACGCGTAAAGATATCGCTACGTTTGGCGAATCTAAGCTGCTACTGGCTTGGGATGATTTTATGACCCTATGCCATGACGAGATGCAGCGATATAACAACCGTCCACACCATGCGCATCCAAGACGCCATAACAAGTTGACAGGTCGCAAGGAGCATTTGACACCGCAACAAGTATGGGATGAAAAATTGACAATGATGGTCAATCTAGGCAAGCCACTGGTACAGGTGCATGAGGCGGATATGGTCGATTTGTTCCGCCCATACATTGAGAGAAAAGTACTGCGCGGTGAAATCAAGATGTTTAACCATGTGTACTTTAGCCGTGACCTTGAACAGTACCACGGTGAAACAGTGCACGTGGGGTATGACATTCATGACGCCAGCCAAGTGTGGGTGCGTGATGTGAGTGGTCGACTGCTCGCTGTAGCGAAATTTGAAGCCAATACGCGGGCTTATTTTGCTCAACCTGTCATCGAACAGGCGCATGAGAAACGGGCATTGGGTCAGCTTAAACGCAATGATGTCAAGCGCAATGAAATTCTTGAAACGATGTCGCCAAGCCGTGTGCTTGAGCATATCGATACCATGCGACTACCTCAAGAGCAGATTGATAAGGCGTTTGCAACCTTGAATAAAACTATCGAAGCTGAAGCGGTGGAAGTAATCTCAATGCCAAAGCCAATGATGACCAGTGCCGTCAATGATGTACCTGATATGAAAATCATGAATGAAACGGATGATGAGCGGTTTGAGCGGTGGTTGGCGTTAGATAGTCGCTACAAAGCTGGTGAAACACTGGATTCTAACGATTTTGATTTTCATGAGTTATTCGCTTTGTCAAAAACTTGGCGAATTAAGATGGCGCAACATGAAGCGCACTTAGAGCAACTTGAACGAGAGGAGGAAATAGCAAAACGTCTATCCAAATAAATGAATAGACGCTATGACTAGGTGATAACTGGGGATTGCCGTCCTTTGTTATCGAAATACAGTAAATTTGGAATTTTTATTATGAAAGAAAATGCAAAAAATGTCAATTCTGCTCCCCAGACGCATGTGCAAGCGGTGGGTGGGATTGCTCAAGTGACCAATGTAGCAGTACTGCATGATGCCATCGCTCGCACCACTGACCGTCATCATAACTTGCCCGGTATCTGTGTGTTTTATGCGCCTAGTGGCTTTGGCAAGTCAGTGGCAGCGAGTTTCGTTGCGACACATACCCGTGCCTACTATGTGCAAGCGTCAAGTATCGATACCAAGAAGTCATTTCTTGAAAAAGTACTGCGTGAGATGAATATCGCACCCGTTGGTACCGCGACTGGGATGCTACAGCTAATCGCCGATGAACTGGCAAAAAGTGGTAAGCCGCTCATCGTAGATGAGTTTGACCACCTAGCTACTGCCTCTGGGAAAGTTGAGATGATTCGGGATATTTATGAGTCTAGTCAAGGCACAATCATCATCATTGGTGAAGAAATGCTACCACGTAAGCTTGAGCGATGGGAGCGATTCCACGGGCGCGTGCTGAACTGGGTGCAAGCGCAACCTGCTAGCGTGGCGGATGCGGTGCTACTGGCACAAGTGTATAGCCCAAAAGTGGCGATTGATGAAAATGTGCTGGCTGAACTTGTTGGCGCAGTGCGCGGCTCGACTCGCCGTGTGTGTACCAATCTTGAGATGCTAGCGCAGCGTGCCTTAGAAAATGGGCAACGTAGCGTGGTGATGGAAGATTTGCGTCGTCTATTGCCCAATGGCTTTATCACGGGCGAGTCGCCAAAACCACGGTCATTTTAGGAGGTAGTTATGTGTTGTTGCTGTACTAAAAACGATACTGAGCTGACTCCAAGCGTTGGAGTAGCTATGTTGGAGCAAAATCAAACCATCAAAAAATCACGTACATCTCGTCGTGATATCAAACAAAAATGGCAGCGTAATCCTGCATTTGACTTCAAGCCATCTGCACCCGTCCGCAACATGCGTGAACAAGTGTGGGATTTGCTGCGCACAGGTAAAGAGCTAAGCGTGCAAGATATGGTGCTGACGCTGCCTTTTACCATCAAGCAAATCGAATATCTCATCAATGGTTGGGTAGCCACGGGTTATGTGCAAAAAAATAAAGGGATTTGGAAAAAATCCATACCGACCTTTGTTCTGATTAAAGATATCGGTCAAGAGCCACCGCGTGTAAACCGACAAGGTGAATATGTACCACAGCAGCTCAATGAAGCGGCTTGGCGTGCCATGCGCATCCAAAAAACATTTAACTCTCGTCAAATCAACGCCGTCATTGGACGCGCCGATCAGCTTGGGGCAATTGTTACTTATCTGCGTCTATTGATGATTGCTGGTTATCTACAACCTGTGAGTGTGAATGCTAATGAGTTTACAACCTACCGACTAGTCGAAGATACGGGCTGTAAGCCACCACAAATCCTGCGTGGTAAAAAAGTATTTGACCAAAATCTAGGCATCATCGTGTATGACCCAAAACCACAAAATCAAAATCAAGAGGAAACTGACCGTGACTAATACTTTAACTCCAAATACCACCCCAAGAATGGTTCAGTGGGTGGGCGACACGGAAAGAATTGATGACAAGCCCATACAAGCTTGTGCCATCTACCCAGTGCCAACCGATGAAGATAGTGAATTTCCACACCTGCAAGCACCCAAAAAACGTGTGCCGAAGGATGGTAAGTTGATTGATGACTGGCTACGCAAACAGCGTATGACTAACGAGTCCTTATACCGCAATCAAGAAGTGCTTGATAGCGACATCATGAAGCTTGAATTTCAGATGCGTCATGTGATGAATCGTTTGCGCTGGCTTGAAGTTGTGGTGGTTTGCTTGGTGATTAGCTGTGGGGGACTGTTGGTATGTGTGCTTTAAGAATCAGCCCTGTCACTGTCGATAACTGGATGGAAGCGGTCAAAGAAGAAGCAGAGCAAGATGGCTGTAGCCTGACGCTCATTGCTGAAAAAATCGGCTATGCCCGCCCTAGTCTGTCACTGGCTATCAGTGGCAACTATGTGGGCAAGACTGACAAAATCCGTGATGCGTACATTGAGTATCGCAAGCAAGTGTTATGCCCATACGTTGGGGAAACAGTGAGCCGTCAATATTGTATCGACCATGCAAACGGGGATGCGCCAACGCATCACCCTGCTAAGCTGCGGCACTGGCAAGCGTGTCAGAAATGTGATTACTGTCCAAAAGCTAGTTGTCCGAAGGGGGATAGATGAAAACTAAATGCCCAAACTGTGGTGCGACCCACTCGCTTGATAGCCTTGTCATGGCTAACAAAGGCGGGGATGCGTTTTTGCAAGCGTTTGATGTACCACCAGAACTAAAAACACCCATTATCCAGTATCTTGGACTGTTCCGCTCGGTGGGTCGTGACTTGAGTTTTGACCGTGTTGCCAAGCTATTGGCTGAGCTAAACCCAGTAGTAAAAGCTGGAAAAGTAACATTTGATCGTCACACGTTTGATACCCCAATCCCTGCGTGGGTGTGGGCGATTGAGCAAGCGATTAAAGCCCGTGATGAAGGTCGCTTGAGCTTACCGCTGAAAAACCATAACTGGCTGTATGCCGTGATGCGGCAGTTTGATCCACGCAAAGATGCTCCTGCTAAAACCACCAATGCCAGTGCAGCTCATGGCGAGACAGTGGCATTTAACGGGGTGAAAAAGCCTGTATTTGCTGGGCGTACCCAGCAAGAAACTTGGGATATCGTAAACCAAGCACGAGAACCTGGGGAGTCCCTAGATGAAACATATGAACGTATCAAATCCAACTACTAACAAGGAGCAGCCAAATGGCTAAAAAAGCAAAAATCAAAGCAGTCGCCACTATCATCGCTTGTCAGAGCCTTGAGCAAGTACAAGACTTTATTCGTCATATCGGCGACAAAAATCGTGAGGTATTGCGACTGCAAGCCAAGATGAATGACGAAGTGGCAGCCATTACCAACGGCTACACGGAATCTATCAATGGGCTAAAGCAAGAAATTGAGCAGATGACAGGGGCAGTGGAAATTTGGTGCGCTGCCAATCGTACCAAAATCCTAGAAAAAGGACTGAAAACGGCAAACCTAATCACGGGTGAAGTCTCTTGGCGGTTTAGCCCACCGAGTGTGAGCCTGCGTAAGATTGAAGATGTGATTGCAAGTCTGAAAGAAAAAGGTCTTACCCAGTTTATCCGCGTGAAAGAAGAAGTCAACAAAGAAGCCATCTTGGCTGACCCACTAGCAGTAAAGGATGTGGCAGGTGTGACTATCAAAAGCGGTCAAGAATTTTTTGAAATTAAACCGTTTGAAGTTGAGGTGAAGTGATGAAAACTAATGACTTTGTAAAAATGCTTAAAAATGATGGTGCAGCCGTTTATTTGGATATAGCACTAGCTACTATTTTAGTAAGTTTGTCTGATAGTGAAATAGAAGCGTCTATCAAAAAAACCATGTTGGTAATAGAATCAAAAGGCTTAACAGAAGAACAAGCTAAAAATGTTTGTAGTTCTTTCGTGAAATCTATCAAGCCATTGAGAAATCAATTGCCAAAAATTCAATAACTGCCGCCAGTCGGTCACTGGCAATTTAACAATCAATGGTGCGTAGAACGCACCCTACACAAGGAAAATATCATGAACAAATCTGAATTAATCGCCCGTATCGCTGAACAAGCTGGTATCAATAAGACACAAGCTACTGCTGCCTTACAAGCCGTAGAGACAGGTGTTGTCGACACATTAGCAAGTGGTGGCAAGGTTGAACTAAAAGGCTTTGGTACTTTCTCAATCAAAGAACGCGCTGAACGTACAGGTCGCAATCCACAAACAGGCGAACCTATCCAAATCGCTGCATCTAAGACGCCTACTTTTAAGGCAGGTAAAGCGTTAAAAGATGCTGTGAACTAATCACAATCTACTACTAACCAAAGGCGTGTTGCGTTGGTGACACGCCTTTTTTGTAACAAAAATAAGGAAAAGTTATGGGTAATGATAGAGATAGTATTTTACGAAAAATAAAACACTGCCTAGGTCTGAGCAAATCATCCAATGAGAATGAAGCAGCAACGGCATTGCGTCAGGCTCATGCCATGATGCAAAAACATAGTATTAGTTTGGATGATGTTGAATTAGCCGATATAAAAGAGTCAAAGGCTGATACTTCAGCAAGTCGAAAACCTGTCCAATACCAAGTAAATCTAGCTTACTTGATTGCTCATATTTTTGGCTGTGATTTTTATATTCAAAGTAAGTCGGATGGATTCTATTGGGATAAAGTTAAGTATGAAAATAGCTGGGTATTTGTTGGTTTAGATATGTATGCGGAAATTGCTAGTTATGCTTTTGATGTACTCAATCGTCAGCTTAAAACCGCCCGACGTGAATATATCAAGACCAAGCTCAATCGTGTTCGACTGGCAAAAAATAAATACGCTCGAGCGGATGAATTTTGTCTTGGATGGGTAGATAGTGTGGAAAAGATTATTAGAAATCTTGCACCACCTAGCGTGAACAAGGATTTGATTAAGCAAAAAATGAAATCTAAAAACCTAGCCACTGGTAAAGCCTTGGATAGGGTTAGTAACTCAAAAGCTACTGCATCGGTGAATGATTACTTGAACGGTCGCATGGAAGGCAAAAATGCACAACTGCACAATGCGATGAATGGATCACATCACACTGGACTATTGGAGAATTAATCATGGCAGCCAAACCCAAAACCAAAGCCCAGATTGAGCGTGGTAAGCTCATTACTCTAATTCATGTCGCCAAAAATGAGTTGGCATTGGATGACAGTACTTACCGTGAAGTACTCAACAACACCGTGAGTAAAACGTCATCTAAAGACTGCACCATGCCAGAACTACGCAAAATACTCGACACGCTAAAATCCAAAGGTTTCACCGTTACACCCAAAGAGCCACAGCCTGATGTCGTCAACCACAATCAGCCAATGCTGGATAAAATTGGTGCATTACTTGCTGATGGTGGCTACCCTTGGGCGTATGCCAAAGGTATGGCAAAAAAGATGTATAACAAAGAAGATTTGCGCTTCTGCAATGGTGATGAATTGCGTGGTATTGTTGCTGCTTTAGCGTATAATAAAAAGCGTAAAACTTAAAAAACTGAGTAATTCTAACGGTTTATCTTACAAAATCAAGAGGCATCTATGTCAGTCACCACCACCTATGAAAACATTGCTATGATAGTCGGGATTGAGGCGGCTCAAATAATCGTGTCTGAGTTTGGTGGTACTGAACTTTATATTCCCCATGTCGACAACCTAAAAAATGACCATAAACTGATTGGGTCACTGGGCATCGATACGGCAAAACGTCTATGTCGCTATTGGCATGGTCAAGTACTCAATGTACCCCTCAACAAAAAAGCAGAAATAGTCAAACGCAATCAGCAAATCATTGCCTTGGCAAAATCTGGTGAATGTCCCAATCGCCTTGCAACCAAGTTTGCCCTGCACGTGCGAACCATCCGCAAAATCATTGAAAAAGATATCAGAGATAGAGCCAATGCGGTGTATGCTAGAAGTCAGTTTAGGCTGTTTGATTAACTAATCATCGCCATCAAAACCGTTAGAAGTGAATCCGTCTAACGGTTTTTTTTATGCCTAAAATTTGGCAATCAGAAAATCGGAACTGTGCCACGTATTGCTAAGTATTGATTGTGCTTATGATGCTATCAACCGCATACGAGGGCTTAAGAGATGACTGAAAAAGAATTTTTTGACTGGCTACGTGCCATGCAAAACGACAAAAAACTATCACAAAATGAAGTGGATGTCGCAAATGAACTGCTCAAAACCATGTCGGCTGACCACCTTAAACAATGGCTGATGGAAATTAATAACTGGCAAGACAGTATGTCATTATCCGCCAGTGGCACAAGCCTTATTAAGCAATTTGAAGCCTACCGTGCAAGTCCTTACCGTGATAGTAAAGGCGTATGGACAATCGGGTATGGTAATACTTATTACCCTAATGGTCGCTCGGTTACTTCTCGTGATGCACCGATTAGTGAGCCACAAGCAGCAGAGCTTAAGCAGTACGTGACTAATCGTGACTTTGTCCCTGCGGTTAATCTTATGCTACGGGGCGAAATCGCTCAAGGGAAAATATCACAAAATATGTTTGATGCTCTGGTAAGCCTTGCTTATAACATCGGTACAGGCGCACTGGCAAAATCAAGTGTGATTAAACATCTCAAAAATGGTGATAAACAAGCCGCCGCTGATGCGTTTTTGGCTTATAAATATTCGGGTGGTAAGTTTTTATCAGGCTTGCTGAATCGTCGTCAAAAAGAACGCCAATTGTTTTTGGCATAGGATAGGCAATGGCAGATATTACTAAACAAGATGAAAACGCTGTGGTTGTCCAACTAGTCAAACCTTGGTGGCAGTCAAAAGTTATTTGGTTCAACTTATTTGTGGTTGGTGCAAGCCTTATCACCAATGCTACCCCTGCTCTCGAGCAATATATGACACCAGAAAACTATGGGCTACTCACCTCCATTGTAGGTGTTATCAACGCTCTATTGCGGCTTAGCACATCACAAGCCATTGTAAAAAAGGCAGTTGATGATGACTGACATCATCGACCGCGCCAATGATGAGGCACAGCGCTGGCTAGATGAGCAAATCGCAAAAAATCATCAGGCACCAACGAATGCAACTGAGTGTATCGACTGTGACGAACCTATCGGCGAAAAGCGCAAACAAGCAGTACCGTGGGCAGTACGCTGTATCAAATGCCAAACTGCCCTAGAGGAAAAACGATGACATTTAGCCTTGAAGCATACCAAGCGATAATGCTCGCTATCACCATTGTTGGCTCAATATTTGGGGCGGGTAAAGCATTTTTTGGACGTATTGAAACCTCACTAAAAGATCGTGATGATGGTCTGAAGGCTGAAATCGCCAAGGTTAATGACAATGTGAGCAAAGAATCGGAAGCCATCCGCCAGCTTGACCGTGAAATCTTAAAACTAAAAGCTGAGTTGCCCCGCGAATATGTTGCCAAAGAAGATTTTATTCGTTCATTTACGGTTGTTGAAGCCAAGATTGATGCCGTACAGACAACCTTAACCCAATTTGCTAAAGAGAAATAACATGAGTGTAGATTTGCTGAAAACTCGGCGTGCAGGTATGCGTTGGCATTTAATTAACGCCCTTGATAAAGCCCGTCCTATCGGAGCTTTGGATACTTTGCTGCTTGATGTGATGCGTGAAATTTATCCTGACGCCACCGCTAATGAGCTACATACTCAGATGGGTTATTTGGAGCAAAAAGGCATGATTGAGGTGCAACGTCAACCCTCTGGTCATTGGCATGGCTGCCTGACGGCTGATGGTGTCGATGTGGTCGAATATACCAGTGATTGCCCAAGCGGTATCGCTCGTCCTGCTAAGTATTGGGTGGGCTAAATCATGGAAATGCTTGGTGTGGGTGTATTGCTTGGCGGAATTGTTGGCTTTGTGATTGGTTATGTGACTGCTGTAGCCTTGTGGCGATAGGGGGTAAACATGGGACGTGAAAGCGCGATTGATAGATTGCCACCAGATATCAAGAAACTGTTAGATGATAAGCTGTTTGATAATGGCTTTAATGGCTATGTTGACCTTGAAACATGGCTACGTGAGCAAGGTTATGAGATTAGCAAGTCGTCAATTCATCGCTATGGACAAAAGGTAGAGCGCAAATTAGCGGCTGTCCAAGCGTCAACACAAGCGGCAATGATGATAGCCGAGCAAGCACCTGATGACGCGGATGTGCGTAGTCAGGCGGTGTTGTCGTTGGTACAAACCGAGCTGTTTAACGCGCTCGTTGATTTTCAATCGGTGGTTGAAGATGATGAAAACGCCATGAGTCCTGCTGACCGTATCAAGCTGTTTGGTCAAGCAGGTAAAGGCATTGCCAATGTCACCACGGCATCTGTCAATCAGAAAAAATGGCAAGTTGAAGTACGTGACAAGGCGCAAAAGGCAGCAGATGCGGTAGAAAATATCGTGTCAAAAGGTGGATTATCGGGTGATACCGTCCAGATGATTAGAAAAGAGATTTTGGGGATTGCGGAATAATGCCAAGTAAAAATCCACCACTACTAGATAGCACCGCCAGTATCGTTGCGCCTGCGGTGCTATTGCCGTATCAGCAGGCATGGGTGGCGGATAAAAGCCAGCTTAAAGTCGCTGAGAAGTCTCGTCGTATTGGTCTGACGTGGGCAGAGGCTGCCGATGATGTGCTAATCGCTGCCAGTGATAAAAAAAGTGGTGGGCAAAACGTCTATTATGTCGGCTATAACCAAGACATGACAATGGAGTTCATCGAAGCCTGTGCGATGTGGGCACGCTCGTTTGATTATGTGGCAAGCGAAATCGAAGAAGGATTGTGGGAAGATGAAGACAAGCAAATTAAAACCTTTACCATCCGCTTTCCTAATTCAAAGCACCGTATCACTGCCCTATCTAGTCGCCCATCTAACTTGCGTGGTAAGCAAGGCGTGGTGGTCATCGATGAGGCGGCATTCCATGAAGACCTTGCTGGCTTAATCAAGGCGGCACTGGCACTACTGATTTGGGGTGGTAAAGTCCGTATTATCTCAACGCACAATGGTGATGAGAATTTATTTAACGAACTTATCAATGAGATTCGTAGTGGCAAGCGCAAAGGCTCGGTGTTTCGCTGCGACTTTCATGAAGCTGTCAAAGATGGGCTGTACAAGCGCGTTTGTCTGCGGCGTGGTATCGAGTACGATGCGGATGAGGAAACCAAGTGGGTCAAGGAAGTCTATGACTTCTATGGCGATGATGCCGACGAGGAGCTTGATGTTATCCCATCCCAAGGCTCTGGGCGTTGGCTATCCACCGCCCTACTTGAAAAATTGGCGGATGAGCAGTCGCAAGTTGTGACCTTTACTGCACCCAAAGGCTTTGATACGTGGACAGAAGAAGCACGCACTACAGAAGTAGAGACTTGGCTAAAAGCAACGGTTGAGCCGCTGCTAGTGGGCTTGCAACCGCAGGATACGCATTTTTATGGGCTAGACTTTGCCCGTAAGCGCGATGCGTCATCGATGTGGGTACAAGGTCAACGGCTGAATCTTAAACGCTATTGTCCGTTTGTGCTTGAGATGATTAAAGTACCTTATAATCAGCAAAAACAGATACTCAGTCATGTAACTGATAAGCTGCCACGTTTTGCCAAAGGCGCACATGATGCCACAGGTAACGGTGGTTATCTGGCGGAGCAGATGCAAATCAAGTGGGGTGAGCGTGTCGAGGCAGTGATGTTGTCTGAAGGGTGGTACCGTGAGCATACGCCACACTTTAAAGCCAGTCTTGAAGATGGCATGATTGAAAATATGCCAGCCAACAAAGACATCCGTGATGACCATTTGCTGTTTCGTAAGGTCAAAGGGGTGGCAAAAATCCCTGAGCAGCGTACCAAGTCGGAAGATGGTAGTAACAAAAGGCATGGTGACTCTGGTATCGCGCATTTGCTATGTGATTATGCCAGTACTATGCCAATGGCAACGATGGCATGGACGCCTGCACCAAGCCCCAGTGATGTGCCAAAAAATATGCAAGATATGTTTGATGATTGGCATATGGGTGGTATGCAGGGGTTTTGTTGATTATTGCGCTTCAAAAATTTGCTGTGTGGTCTGGCGATATACCACATCTTTGCAAGCTTCAAAGCTTTTTTCATAGTCTGTTTTGGTTAATTGAAAATCGTTAGCAGAGTCCTTCATGCCTGTCAGTAACTCGCTCATCATAAAAGTGTAGTTTGGCAAGTCTACAAAAATGTTGTCATCACAGACTTTGAAAACATCAGCAGTTTGACCTCTGCGAGTGTCTACATCTTTTTGAAATTTTACGATTTGTCTCTCGATATTACCAATGCCTTCAAAATCATGATTTTCAAATGCTCTTTCTGCCTCTACCCTAAATTTATTAGAGTAGCGATTTACTTTTTCAGCATCCCTTTGCATGGCAGTAATCATATTGAGTGAATATTTTTTGTTGGGTTCTGGATGTACTGGGGATATTTGTTGCGTAACTGGTGGTAGTGGTTCATCTTTACCAAACACTAAAATTTTAGGAAAAACCAACAGTGTAGCAAGGGTAAATAAAATACTCAGCATAAATCCTATGCCTAAAGATTGTTTTGCCTTAAACACGTTTGCCAAAATAATCCCAATAGCTAAAGCTATAATCCAAATCAAAAACAAGATGATTAGCATATCAATCCCTAACTTCTAACGGTTTAAATCGGAATAATGCCACATTACTGAATCCATGACAAACCAATAAACTCAAAGTTAAAATCTTGAGGACTACCCTATGTCATGGTACAACCAACCCCTTAACGCCATTGCTGCCCTAAAAAACATCCCCAAACTCTTTAACAAAGACCAACTCACCCAAAGCCAAACCGAAAACCGCAGCATGACCGCCTACGGTGCAGAGTTTGAACACCCTGCCATCGGACTCACCCCACTTAAAGTCCATGCCCTACTCACTCAAGCTGAAGCGGGAAACATGAATGCCATGCTTGCCCTATTTGAAGACATGGAAGAGCGTGACTTGCACCTGCTCGCTGAGATGAGCAAGCGTAAACGCACAGTTGCCAAGCTGGATTGGTCAATCAAAGCCCCCAAAAATGCCGATGCTAATGAGCAAAAATATACCGAAGTTATCAGTGAGTTAATCGGTATTATCGAAAACTTTGAAGACATTATCACAGATAGCCTAGATGCAATTGGTAAAGGGTTTAGCTGTCATGAGCTACACTGGGTGCGTGAAGGTAACGTATGGCTAATTAATGACATGCAGTGGCACGTGCCGCAGCGGTTTATCATTGACCCATTTAATCAACGTGAGCTGCTTTTGGCGGGTAATGGCTTGGGTGATGATGAGCCGCTCTGGGAAAATGCGTGGCTGGTGCATACCCACAAAGCCAAATCGGGCTACTTGGTGCGTGGTGGACTACACCGAGCGTTGGTATGGTCGTATGTGTTTAAAAACTACAGTGTGCGTGATTTGGCAGAATTTCTTGAGATTTATGGGCTGCCGCTACGCTTGGGTACTTATCCTGCTGGGGCTACGGATGGGGAGAAATTAACCTTGCTCAGGGCAGTGATGGAAATCGGACACCGTGCAGCAGGGATAATTCCACAAGGCATGATGATTGATTTTAAAGAGGCTGCTAAGGGTAGCAGTGACCCATTTATGGATATGATTAAGTGGTGTGAGATGTCGCAGTCTAAAGCCATCTTAGGCGGTACGCTGACCAGTCAAGCCGATGGCAAGTCATCAACTAATGCCCTTGGCAAAGTACATGAGGAAACACGCTTAGAAATCCGTGACAGTGATGCCAAACAGCTTGCTAGTAGTATCAGTCGTGACGTGATTGGGGCATTGATGCGGATTAACTATCCGAATGTATCGCCACGTCGCTATCCGAAGTTTGTTTTTGACTTGGCAGAAACGGAAGATATCGGGGTGTATTCTGAAGCCCTGCCAAAACTGGTCAGTATTGGTATGCAAATACCTGCCCCTTGGGCGCATAAACGCCTTGGCATTCCAATGGTCAGCGGTGATGAGCCTGTATTGTCAATGGCGCAAGCCAACCAACCAACCAACCAAGCACCACTCACCGCTCAACTGCCAGCGATTGCCATGCTAAATCAAGCGACTGATACGGCTATCCCTGCCGAAACTACCGCAGAAAGCCAACGTATGGCGTTAGAAAATGGGCTTGACGCTGTGCTATCTAACGATATGCTGGGGCAAATTGGGCAGCGTCTAACGGCTGGTATGGTCGAAAAACTGCAAGGCTTTGATAGTTTTGAAGAAGCCTTGGGGTATCTATCTGACAATATGCCAGATAATCCAGAGCTGTTAGCATCGCTTACCCAGATGATTGCTATCAGCACCGCAATGGGCATAGATGACCAATTGACTGCTAGAGGTAGCAATGGCTAAAACTGGATTTGATTTTAAATCACCGCCACAAGATGCTATCCACTACCTTGAGCAAAAATTCCCAAAAGCCAGCTGGGCATATACTGATTTGCTGGACAATGCCCATGACCGCGCCTTTGTCGTGGCTAAGATGGTGGATGTGGATTTGGCAACCACTGTACAGCGTAGCATCATTGATGCCATGCAAGAGGGTAAGGGCTATAAGGCGTGGGCAAAGGATATTGATAAAGTACTGGCAAAATCTGGCTGGTACGATGGACAAATCAATGTGGATGCTCAAGGCAATGCCAAAAAAGTCGTCACAGGTGGACAGCACCGCCTTGAGACCCTCTATCGCACCAATGTGGCAGCGGCGTATGAGGCAGGGCGACAACAAGTTATCTTTAATGACCGTGACGATGATCCATTCGGCTATGTGATGTATTCCGCCATCATGGATAACCGCACTCGTCCAACGCATAAAGCCTTGCATGGCAAGGTCATGGAAAAATCTGACCCTGCATGGTCATCTATCAGCCCACCAAACGGCTATAACTGTCGCTGTACTATCGTGGAGCTGACACAGGGACAGATTGACCGCTACGGCTACAAAGTGAGCAAAAGTGAGGGCAAGCTATCTACCCAAGTGGTAGAACTGCCCAATGGCAAGGAAGCCCAGCGGACGCTGTTTGAGCTGGATAATGGGGCGGTGTTTAAAACAGATGTGGGCTTTAATCACGCACCAAAGATACTGCCCATGCAGACGCTATTTGATAAGGCAATATTGGCAGAGCCAAAATTTGCCAGTCGTGTGGTGAGCCAAGCGCTGGCACAGCCACGTATAAAAACTCAAGTTAATCAAGAAGTAAAAACATGGGTGCAAGGCATTGATGCCAAATATGCCAAAGGTGAGTTTCGCCATGTAGGGGTGATTCCCAGTGTATTCATTGAGGCTTTGGCAAGTGAAAAAAACTTTGAACTACAAACAGCGGTGATTACCTTGCATGACCGTATTAGTCTGCATCATCTGGCTCGTGAGCATAAAACCCATAGCCAAGACTGGGTAGAAAATATTGTCGAGAATTTGACAGGCAAATATGCCCTGTATTGGGATAACAAAAAAAATTATCCTGTGTTCATCTTTGATGTGCCAAACTCAAAATATCGGTTAGTCATGCGCTTGAATGAAAACATCAAAGGTCACAATATCTTTAATGAAAAACAGAAATTTACAGGCAATGTGATACGGACAATCACGGTAGATACGATAGAGAATATCGAAAATGGCAGTCATTACGCGTTAATGACGACAAATTAGGTGGCATTGGGTGGGACTCGAACCGCACATTACACGGATAAGACAAGCTTAACCGAGCTCCTTCCTATTGAGTACACAATGCCATACTTGCATTGTATGGCTTATTATTAACAAAATCAAGGCATGATATGACCATCAATCTTGACACCAGCGAACTTGAGCGAGTATTACACAATGCCGCCAATCACCTGACCCATACTGCCCCACTGATGGAAGATATTAGCCGTGCGCTACTATCTGAAACCATGATGAATTTCCAGCTTGGGGGGCGTCCTGCATGGGCTGGGTTGTCGCCTTTAACCATTGCTAGACGTCGTGGCGGTGCAGGTGCGATATTACAAGATACTGGCGAACTCAAACGCAGTATCAAAGCTACTCATAGCAATGATACTGCAACCATAGGAACAAACCTTGTGTATGCCCCAACCCATCAATTTGGGGCTAAGATGGGTCAATATGGGCATACTGCTAAATCCCCCATACCGTGGGGGAATATCCCTGCGCGTCCTTTTATCCCAATAGATAAAAATGGTGATATCAGCTATGACGGATTTTTGGCAGTGCGTGAGGTGGTCAATGGTTATTTGGCAGGTAGCTTTGGCTAACGCTATCAAATATCCATTTAAACCCCGTTAGGCAGACGTTAGATTTTATTCTAATAGCGCGGTTATGTCTTTGTACTATACACATAAAAAAACGCCTGTAAAGGCGTTATAAAGCGAAATCGATTTTTAGTTATTTTTTGGGTGAGTTGTCATTGTCTAATTGGTCGATATGCTGACCGATTAATTTTATCATAAGTGCATTAAACGACCCATCGAATTTTTTGTTTTCGACAAAGTCTGCTTCCTTTGGGTGGGTATCTGGGTTAATCACCACCTCCTTTTTTATTGTCTTCTTGCGATAGTTGCCTGTCGCACGATGTTGCGCCTCGGTTATCGGCATACTTACCTCCTGTCATTGGTTGGCTTGGTGGGTTAATCATAGCACGTGGGCGCCCAGTGCCTTGTAAAAATCTTGGCTTCATTGTATCTCCCTGTGTTAATGACTTTGATTGGTTATCGTGATAGTTAATTAGGTCACATTCACACATAAGTGCCTCGTTGGTAGTGTTTATATACATGAATATAATTATATATACATGAATATATAAATCAATACCATTTATCGGATTTTGCCGAATTAATTCAAAAACTCGGAAACTTGCCACCTGATTTCACTTTTATGTTTTTGTCATGATTGCCACATCAACCATGATGGAAAAATCGTATGGAAAATCAGCATAAGAAAATCAAAGGCTATCGTGAGTTAAGTCAATATGAAATTGACTTGATGAACAAAGTCAAAGCCAAAGGTAATGAATTGAGTGAATTGGTTAGCGAAGTCAAGAATCATATTGATAATCAATGTAGTGAATGTTGCATCGTTGAGCAGTGTATTGAAGTCACTAATCAAGATGAATATGACCGTTTATGTCGTGCCGAACCACAACGGTTTGCAGCTTTGGCTAAATCAGAATTGCAAACTGGAATAATGCACTTAGTTCGTGCAATTGCTCAACCAGAAGGTTTTTAAGATTGAAAATGAAACTATCTGCATTATCCCTAGCCTTAACTCAAACAGGTGTACCAGCCAATCATTTTTTGATTTTCCCTGAAGGTGATGCGATCAAAGCCAAAGACGGTAGACCATTTGACGCGCCTGCTTGGATTATGAAAAAAGATAATGGCATGGCATTGGCGGCATCGCTTAATCAATCTGCCAAAGATTTGGTGATTGATTATGAACACCAAACTATCTTGTCAAAAGAAAATGGTCAGCCTGCGCCTGCGGCAGGTTGGCTAAAGGCTGGTAGTTTTTTGTATGTCGATGGTGTGGGCTTGTGTAGCAATAACTATGAGTTCACTGCTAAAGCCAAAGACTACATCGACAATGGCGAATACCGCTTTAAGTCGCCTGTGGTTTTGTACAACAAAGCTGGCGTAGTGCTAGGACTACATAGTGTGGCGATTACCAATGACCCTGCATTATCTATCCTTGATGAATTAAAGCCTGCACTCCTGACCGCAGCTATCACCATTCCACAAACCAAACCTCAACAACAGGAAAACAGCATGAATCCATTGTTAGCTTTAATTTTAGCCAGTCTTGGCTTGGCTGAGACCACAACCGAAGAGCAAGCGATTGCCGCGCTCAATCAAAACTTTGCAGACATCAAAAGCAAAGCAACAGCAAAAGGCTTGATGCTTGATGACGGCAAACTACTGGCAAGTCTATCAGCTGAAATTGCCAAAGTGGGTGAGCCTATCCCTGCTACGTTGGAACAAAAAGAGCCTGACCCAGCCAAGTATGTACCCATTGAAGTCGTCACCGCTCTCAATGAAAAAATCGCAGAATTGCAAGGTAATCAAAAAGACCCTGCCGAAGAACTAGTGGCTGAAGCGTTATCTAATGGTCAATTACTCCCTGCTCAAGAGTCGTGGGCAATGCTGTATGCCCAAAAAGACCTACAAGGTTTTAAAGACTATTTGAGCCGCCAACCAAAAATCGCTGCACTGACCCAAAGTCAAACCGCAGGTAAACCAGTCTCACCTGCCACCACAACGGTTGCCTTGACTGCTGATGTCAAACTGGTAGCGGCACAATTGGGTGTTGATGCCAAAGACCTAGCAAGTTCAATGGCGTAAACCGTCATTCCCTCTCATAACTTTTTAAGGAAAAATCATGAAACAGACCCCTTACCGTGACGGTATTCGTATCCCCATGTTGGTGGCTGCTGCTGTCGCTATCACTGAAAGCCAAATGGTCGCCACCAACTCAAAAGGCTTTGCTGTGCCTGCCCATGATGCGACTGCCAAACTGTTTTTTGGTCGTGCTGAGCATGATGTTGACAACACGCAAGGCGCAGACGGTGCGGCTTATATCGCGGTGACGCGTAACCGTCACTTTATGCTCGCCAATGATGCCGCTGCTCCGCTGACTCAAGCAGATATCGGTAAGCCTGTGGCTATCACAGGCGATGGTACAGTGGGTAAAGCCACGCAAGGTAAACTCATCGCAGGTACGATGATGGGGCTGGATGGTGGCACACACGTTTGGGTAGAAGTGATGGGTACACCGACGGGTGTGATGGCTTAATTCGTAAATATTGACATAATCTAAGAGAATAAATTTATGCAACTAACTCGTGAAAATCTACAAGCCATTGCCGCTGGTTTGAACATGACCTTCAACACGGCATTCAAAGAAACCGAAACCCAATGGCAAAAACTGGCGATGAAGGTATCATCTGGCTCTGCCCAAAACACTTATGCATGGCTGGGTAAATTTCCCAAAATGCGTGAGTGGATTGGTGACAAAGTCATCCATAAACTCGAAGCCCAAGGCTATACCATCCCCAACAAATCGTATGAATCCACCGTTGAAGTCCTGCGTGATGACATCGAAGATGACAATATCGGGCAATACTCAAACATGGTGCAACAAGCCACTTGGTCAGGTGCACAGCTACCTGATGAAATGGTCGCAGCCCTGCTCAATGATGGCGATACCAACCTGTGCTATGACGGTAAGCCTTTCTTTAGTTCTGATCACCCTGTGACTGTCAGCGGTAAAGTTGGCAAAGCTAGTAACCTCGGTACAGCTAAATTATCTGTTGCCAGTCGTGCGGCAGCGGAAGCTAGCTATGGTAAAGCCCGTACCGCCATGCGCAGCCTAAAAGATGAAGATGGTCGTGGCTTAAAAGTACGCCCAACCGTGCTTGTCGTGCCCCCTGCTCAAGAAGACGTGGCTAAAACGCTGCTCACTGCGGACAAATTTGATGATAACAGCATCAACATCTACAAAGGTACAGCTGAACTGGTCGTGTTAGATGACCTTGAGGATGACAAAGCTTGGTACTTACTTGACCAGCATATGCCTGTCAAACCACTTATCATCCAAGAGCGTAAAAAGCTAGTGTTTGTGCAGCAGACCGATATCAATAGCCCAGATGTATTCAGCCGTGGTGTCTATAAATTTGGTATCGAAGCGCGTTATGGTGCTGGCTACTCATTCTGGCAGTTGGCTTATAAATCAACAGGCACAGCGTAACGAGTAGCCCATGACCACTACCTACGCCACCATCGCTGCCATGATTACCCGTTTTGGAGTGCAAGACTTGACCGAAATCACGGACAACGAACCACCCTACACGGGACAAATCAATGAAATCAAACTGCAAGCAGCAATTGACAGCGCCAATGCGGAAGTAGATGCGTATCTTGCTAAGCAAATGAGCGTACCGACGGTTTTGCAATCACCTTTTGTGCAGATGATGGCGTGCGACATCGCTCGCTATCATGTGGTGCTAGGGGCGAGTCGTGTCAGTGAGCGTGACGAAAAACGCTATCAACTGGCGGTTGGCAACCTAAAACAGGTCAATGATGGCAAAATCGGTATTGGGGCAAGCACCACTGCAACCAATGCTGTAGCAGCGACTAACTTGGCACAGATGACATCGGGTCGCAATACGGTATTCGGAGGTAGTGGTTGGTGACTAATCGGTATTGGGTCAGCCAAGCGCAGCTTGGCTCTTGCGAGGCTAAAAACGTCCCCCAGACGTTTTCTAAACGCCTCTCAGGAGGTTGGTAATGGCTACGCCTATTCTCACGGCGATTGAGCAAGGTATCAAAGACACGATTAAGGCTTATTATGACGTACACGGTCATAACGTGCGTCAGATTAAATCGTATGGTGGCGACTTTGATATGCAAAATCCTGATGAGTTTGCCCAAGTCGTCAGTCAGTTCCCTGCTATTTGGGTGACATTCAAGCAAGCCAAACCCCCAGTCAAAATCACCAACCGCCGCAAGGCTCGTGAGTATGTATTTACTGTGTTAGTGGGTGCAAGCTCACAACGGGTGGAGGAGACGGCGCGGCAAGGGGCATTTGATAAAACTGGCAAAATGCTATCTGTGGGGAGTTATCAGCTTATTAGCGATGTAGAGCAAGCGTTAGAGCGTAGTCGACTGGGGCTACCAATTGAACCGCTAGAAGATGGATCAATCACTACCTTATTTAACACTCGCACCCAAAACGAAACCGTCAGCGTCCTAGCGTATGACTGGATTGTGACGGCAACGACATCGAGCGCGGCAGATGAAACAGATGAGCCGTGGCTAGATGTGGTGGCGATAGATTATATCTTGGATGAAGCACACGGCTATCAAGCAATAGCCCGTGATATCAACAACTTAACTTAGAAGGATAATGTGATGAGCATTGGAAAAGTCCGCACCCCAGGTACTTATACTGAGATTAATACCAACACGCAGCGCACTGGATTGGCAGGTCAAAATCATAAAATTGTGATTGTCACTAATGATGTGCCGCCATCGCCAATCACAACACCAGTTGCCATTTATGACAAGACTACCGCTAACAGTAAATTCGGATTAAATAGTGAAGCTGGTCGCATGATTGATGCAATGGTGCAACTCTCGCAGGGGGTCAATGTTGAAGGGTTGGGAAAGTAGCTGAGCCTGTCCATACTCTGTATGCCAGCCGCCCTTATCCAACACTAATTGAAAAAGAGGATGCGTATCAACCAACGGTTAAGCCGCTAGACATCACACTTCAAGATATCTTAAAGCAAGGCTATGGTGATGATGCATATCAACCGACTATCAAACCGTTAGATATCACCATGCGGGATATTGTGCTAAGTAAACAGGTTGACGATAAAGACGCTTATCAGCCGACAATTAAACCTTTAGATATCACGCTTAAATCAATCGTAAGTAGGGTGAATGTTGATGATAAAGACGCTTATCAACCAGCGATTAAACCGCTTGATATCACGTTAAAACGGGTAGTGGTTAGTAGCAATGTCGATGGCGATGCTTATCAACCAACAGTTAAGCCTTTAGATATCACATTGAAAACAGTTTAAGGATTTATTATGCAAGCAAATATGGGTATGGCAGGTGAATTTCGCTGTGTGGTGAAACGAGCCGATGGTAGCACAAAGATTGATACGGGTTATCAAAAAAACCTGATTTTAGACCAAGGTCTAAATGTCTTTGGTGGAAACACAGATGTAACGTCAAAATGTGCAATCGGTAGTGGCAATAGCACACCGATAGTTACACAGACCAGATTAGACTATCCTGTTAAGACAGTAAATAGAGCGGAATCCTACTATTCCCTAAAAAATGATTATGACCAAACTAAGGATGGTAATTTTTATAAAACGAATAAAGTAGTGAGATTTGTATTCAATGACTTGAATAACGTGAATATAAGTGAAATTGGATTAACAAGTTCAGAAGACGTGCTTTTTTCAAGGGCTTTAATTAAGAGTGGAAATGGGCAACCGACAACTATCACTGTTTTATCAGGTGAGATTCTTGAAATTTATTATAAGTTGTGGATGGTTACAGACTTAACACCAAAGACTGGCGTTATTAACGTTTCTGACGGTGTTGGAAATAATACAGCATACAATTATAAAGTTACTCCTACTAGGGTTGCTTATCAATCAGCGTGGAGTGTATATATCGGTTATAGTCCAAAATATGTATCCGCCTCATTTTATGACGGAATCCCTGATAGTTCACCGTCTGGCTCAACGAAAACCACTAACGCTTATATTGATAAAAGCTATAAAAAAATTATCAATTTTATTTATGACGTCAATAGTGGTAATGGTGTTATTGATATGCTCATTGCCACATCAGTCGGGTGTTATCAAATAAATTTCACATCAGTCGCTGATGGGAGCCCAATCACCAAGACCAAGACCCAAACGCTAACCATCCCTATTGAACTTTCATGGGGTCGCTATGAGGGCGCATTATAATGTTGCCCCAAGCCACTGGCCTCGCAACGGTTGAGACCACCGAAAACGGCAGCCTACTAGCGCCCCGTAATAAAACCTATGCGCTCACCGAGTCTTGGGAATCAGGCGGTGTTGGTTTATCCGACACCAGCCAAGGCTTAAGCTCACATACATGGCGCGCATGGACAGATAGCAAGGCTATTTATATTCAGCGCAGTGATTTGCCAAAAGACACCGCAAAAACGCTGTTAGCGGCGCCCAACATCATCGAGATTGACTTAACCTTTGACCAAAATATGCGACCAGTTTTGGCGTATGTGTCAGGTGGTATCGCAAAACTGTACTGGTACGATACGGTGAGTCAATCTCAAACTATCACCGACTTTCCAGAAGCCCAAAATCCACGTGTGTCGTTAGACGATAAGCGTGCTTTTAACACCGCCAATTCTGATGTGATTTTTGCCTATATCAACAATGACCAACTTTGTTGTCGTTATCAACGTGAACGCTACAGCATCGAGCATGTATTACACCAATTACCACCCAAAACCGAGCTTGTCAAAATCGGCATGGGTACTGCTAACCGTTTTTTGTTTGACACGATGATTCTAAAATAGGAGAAATTAGTGACTATCCAAACCATACTACAACCCCTTGGACACAGCATCATCGCTCTGTCCTACCCCATCACCGATGAAGCGACTGCTAACGCATGGGTTGAGCATCTTGACTTTGTCAGCTCGGCGACTGAACAGCACGATGCTATTTTAATCGTACCATTTAGCGACATCGACCAAGCGACGACGTTTGCACAATTCGCCAAAGTTAAAGCCTCATATCGTGTGGTTACTGTCTGCTATCACGGTGCGACAGGCTTTGAGCCGGAGATTGCCGCTGGTATCGCCGCTGCTATCTCAGCAGAGCTAGACCCTGCCGTGCCATTTAATGGCATCAAATTGCCAAATCTGCCTGTGGTCACAGCCGATAAGCGTTTGACGCGTACACGCATTGAGCAAGCGCTCAACAAGGGCGTGGCAGTAATTGGCTTGGACGCACAAGATGACCCTGCGATTGTACGCCTGATTAGCACCTACCAAGTGGATGCCAACGGCTCGCCTGATGATTTACTGTTAGATATCAATGGGGCATTAGTCCTACGTTATGTCCGTCAAGATATTCGCACAGCCGTCATGGCAAACCCGCGGCGTAAAAACACCGAGGCAACTCGTAAAGATTTACGCAGTCTGATGTTGTCACGATGTATCAAGCTTGAAACTGCTGAAATTTTGCAAAATGTCACAAATCGACAAAAAGAGTTGACTGTGGTGCAAGACCCCAATGACAAGACGCGTGCCAATGCTCGTATACCCGCTGACTGGGTACGTGGTATGCATATTGTCACTGCGACACTTGATGTTTACTAACCCATAAACTAAGGAAAAACCATGAGCGATAATCAACTGGTAGGCGCTATCGTACTGTATGTCAATGGGCGTGAGTTTGACTGCAATAGTGTTAGCCCAAAAATCATGGCAGGTCGCAAACCTGTGCCATCAATGAATAAAGAAGGACGTGTCCGCAAAAAAACCAAAACTATCAAGTCTATTGGCTTGTCGCTGGAGGTCTTTGTGGACGAAATGGACGATTTTGACTGGGAAAGCGTCGAAGATGCGCGTGTTGTGGTAGAGAGTATCGATGGTGGCAAACGCACCACCTATATCGACTGTAGTGTCACTGATGTGTCAGAGAGCTATAAAATCGATGGTGAGGCAACCCGCAGCCTTGAAATGTTTGCATTGAATAAAATTGAGGAATAATAATGGCATTATCACAACAAACTACCCTACCTATCGGCATTGAGATTGATGGCAAACGTCATAAAAATGTTACTGTCACTACCTTGACAGTGGCTGATAGCTACAAGGCATTATCCAACGCCAAAGAAGACGAATACATTGGGCTTTTAGAGCTTGCCCAAATGACCACCATCGATGACTTAGGTCGCAATCCTACCTATGATGAGTTGGCAGGAGCAAGCAAGCTCGATGGCGACCATCTGGCTAATGTACGTTTTGATCTCGAAAAAAAAGAGATGGCACAAGCGAGCGAGTCAGTCTAGTCTTAGCGCTCATGCGTCTGGGTGTGCCCTACACTGACGCATGGAATATGCCTATCCCATTGGCGTTAGAATTTGTGACTGTGGCAACAGAAAGACAGAAATCTAACGCTAAATCCAACCAAAATAATGCCACCATGCCTCAAGTCGATGTAGTAACATCGGAAACAGGGGCAACCAAATTAATCGCTACACGTCGCAAGTCTAAGCAGGTGAAAGATGAGCAATAATAACACTGTCAATCTCAATATCCGTCTCACTGGCAATGCAGGGCGTGAACTACAACAGCTGACACAGCAACAAACCCGTGGTGTACAGCAAATCAATCAAGGTTGGCGACAAGTGAGTACCACGCAAGGTCAGTATGCCCGTGGACTCAATACGGCACGCACCAGTCAAGAGCAAATCAACCGTCTAACACAGCAAACAACTCAAAGCCTACAGGCTCAAAGGCGACAAAATGAGTTAATGGTACATCTATTACGTCAAAATGCGGCTAATGCCAGACGGATGCAAGAGGCGATTAATAATATCAATCTGCGTAGAACGGTTGGCGATGCAGGAAGGCTCAATCAAAATTTAAATCAATCAATTGGCTTGCTCCAAAGAATGGGACAAATGGCGAGAAATGGTTTAAATACTGGCACCGCTATTGTCGGGGGTGTTGCTGCTGGTGCGGCTGTGGCTAATACGGCAATTAAGCCAGCTCGCAGTTATGATGAGCAAATTTCTCGTGCCAATGCTACCGCAACTGCTGGGCAGGGGTTATCAATACAACAACGTCTTGCTAATAAAGCACAGATTGACCATATTGTCATGCAGGCATCAAGAGATGGTGGTGCGACACGAGATCAAGTACTTGAGGCAGCAAATACACTTTTAGCCAGTGGACAGTATGATACTCGCACATTAGGGCAGATTTTACCTAACACTTCGAAGGTCGCCTTTGCTAGTGGAGCCAATGCTACTGATGCAGCAAGCGTAGCAATGCAACTACAGATGTTTGGTATTAAAGATATCAAACGTGGGCAAGATATGGCGGTGCGTGGCGGTGAGTTAGGTGGTTTTGAGTATAGTGACATGGCGCAATGGCTGAGTCGCCAGTTGCCACTTGCTAAAAATGCAGGTTATGCTGGCGAAGAAGGCTTAAAACAAATCGTCCTCATGAATCAGTTGGCAAGGCGTGGGGCTGGTACGGCTGATGAGGCTGGGAACAATGTGGTCAATTTACTCGCAAAGCTTAGTACCAAAGAGTTTGCTGATGCCATCGGTGATAATATCGATATTCGACAAGGGGATGCTACTAGACTAAAAGGCAAAGGTAAGAAAAAAACCGAAGTGTTTGACTGGGAGACTTATGCCCTTAGTGAACGCGCCAAAGGAGTGAACAAACTTGATGCTTTTATGAAGTTGCTTGATCGTGAAATGGCAAATAATGGCAAGTACCAAAAACTCAAATCCGATGCCCAATCTGCCAAAACACCTCAAGATGCTGCCATGAAATTTGCTGCAATGGCAGATATGTTACAGGGTACCAAAGTCGGTAATATCTTAGTTGATCGCCAAGCTTTGCAAGCCGCATTGGCTTATCGTAACGGCAGTAGTGATAAGGAACGCATTTTAAATGGCTTAAATGGTGCTAATGGTACAGTTGACGGATTGCATAAATTATTCTCTGGGGATGAATGGGCAAATTATCAAACTCGTCAAAATGAGCAGATGAATATTAACTATCAAGCCTATCTCAATGTGAATGGGGCATTAAATACCTTTAATACTGAAATGGCTGGATTCATGGAAAAGCATAGTGGGCTAGCCACCGCTGCCTATTCAGCAGGTGTGGTATTGGCTGGTATCGGGGCATTGACTACGGTAGGTTCAGTATTAAGTAGATTGGGCGGTGGCGCAGCAGCTGGCGGTATCGCTGGTACGGTGGCAAGTCGTGCAGGTGGATTGATGACGGCAGGTCGAGCGGCAATTGGCGGCGTGGCTGGTTCTGCTGGTATGGTAGCAGGTGCTGGTGCAGTTGGCTATGGTATTGGTACTATCATCAACAAAACATTGGTTGAGAATAATGCTACTTTATCCGACCGAATTGGTGGCACGATACATACAATTTTAGCTAATATGGGCGTGCAAAGTAGCAAAGAAGCACTCGACCAACATTTTAATAGCTTGATTAATGAGACTCAACAAAATAGCCAGAAATACGACCAAATGATTCAAGAGCAACGCCAAACTCGCACCGCAATTCAACAACAGACAAATGCGATTAAGTCGATTGATTTTAGCCAAAATATTGTGCAAAACATTACCAATCCACAACCGAATGTACCTTTTTATAACCTACCTGCCCCTACTCGTCCTGTTGCGGATTTGAAGCGCGGGGCGGTTGTACCATTGTGGTTGAAGTAGTATGATTATTTTAATTTCTTATAATCAACCTTAATGCCGTTCCGCCTAGCTTCCATATACTCTTGATATTCTCGCATTTGCTGTTCATGCAGTTGGTCTATCTTTACTCTTAAAGGTTGGGCAATTGCAAATTGTTGGTTCTCTAATTCTTTATAATAAGCTGATTTTTCTTTATTTTTTTCACGTTTATAAATTAGAGCAAGGCATTTATAGATGCCTGCTTTATCAAGTGCAACGCTATAATCAATATTCACTTGTCCGAACTCATGATAGCCCCATCTAGCAGTCATTCTATCCACTGATGAATTTAACAACTCGTTACAGCGTACTAAGGCTTCATCAAATCGCCCTGCTTGTTGCAAGAATTTTGGCAATCGCACCAGTTGGGCTAAATCGGTATCATAATCTGTGGTATTGTTAATTTCCCATATTTTTTCAAGATAAGTAATGGCTAAATTGATATTAGTATTGGAATATTGCGTAGCTAGTTTGCCATAGTCTGATACTTCCTTGTAACGTGGATGACCGCCTTTACCTAGGGTAATTTCTACACTCATTTTCAATCCATTTAAATTAAGCTCTAACGCTTAAGTCTAAAATAATTTAAAAAGTTTTTCATTAGAAAAGTAAATTAATATCGGAAACTCGCCACCTAACTATCAAACTCAAAACCTGTCAATCTAGCAACATTGGCAGGTTTTTTATTGAGATAATCATGGCGTGGAAAGACACACTCTTTGAAGCAACATTCAGACAAATACCGTTTGAATGCACGGCGATGAATGAAACACGCTCAAAGTCTGTAGCTATCATGCAGTCACCTTATAGTGACAGTGCCTTTGTCACTGATATGGGTAATGACGCACGTCGTTATTCGATAACTGCGTTTCTGGAAGGCGTAGATTATGAGATTTACCGAGATAATCTAATTATCGCCTTGGATATGCAAGGCAAAGGCGAACTGGTACACCCACTTTACGGGTCGCTTGATGTCCAAGTGCTAGACTACAGTGTCAAGCATGACCCTGATGTTGTTGATAGCTGCATGATTGACATTAATTTTGTGATTGCAGTATCAGCAAGTGACAACAAAGAGCTGTTTATCCCTACGCCTATCCCAGCGGTAGAAGAACAGCCAACGGCTGTCATACTTGATAAACCGGCGGAGACGCTTGAAGTTTATCAAGAGCAGCTTGAACAAATGAGCACGTCTGAAGCCGTTGAAATAAAGCGAACAATACCTGAGAGAATTCGTGCAGAAATCAAACGTGCCAGAGAGATATTGCAAGTCAATGGTCAACAGGTCAATGATTTATTTAACCCGCCTGATTGGCTAAATGGCATTGTCAATGATACGATTGGACTCATGCACGATATACCGCTGGATGCCGACCCAATGGCAAACTGGCGCAGAGTCATCAATAAAGTCAAAAGCATTGGTGATATGTTTGGTGATACCGATATCGCGCCACTACGCTTTGTCGGTGCTGTGTTACCTGTGGCACTAGAATCTCAAACAGTGCTTGAACTTATCAAGCTAGACATGGCACAAAACGTGCTAACACCGTTAGAGCTAATAACGGCAAATAATGTCGTGCGTCAAAGTATCAATGACGCTATCACGTTGATTCGTCGAATTGACCCAGAGCCATCCGTGACAATTAATGTCCCAAAAATCATATTAGATACACGTAAGCAGGTTGCTGCCCTTAAACAAGCAGCGGCAATCTTGCAGCAGCTTACCAATGATGCTGTCAATAAAAAGCCGCCACTTATCCAATATACAGTAAAACGTAATACGACTTTAAGGCTTTTAGCTCATCGTCTCTATGCTGACCACACCCGTACTGATGAGCTACTTAAACTCAATAAAAACATTGTCAACCCTGCCATCATTACCGCAGGTACTGAGTTAAATATTTATGTCAGATAATCAGCCAAGTACGACTGATAGCACAGATAGTAGCCAAACATTGCAACGTCTTGGCAATATCATCTTGACCGTCGGTGATGTCGAATGCCGCCAATGGGACGATATTACTATTGATAGTGATATTGGCATACCTGCCGATGGCTGGTCATTTGCATGGTTAGATAAAACTATCGCAAATTTGCCAGATAGCGTCAAAAGTGGTGCGGTGTGCCAGATTGATATCGAAAACAAAGAGGCACGTGAGACCATATTAGTGGGTGTTATCGATAAAATACAGCAGACTGTAAGCCGTGGGCAGATATCTGTCGTAATATCTGGTCGAGACTTAGCAGGGCAATTGCTGGATACATCTGCACCCATCGCACAGGGTCAAAACATGACGCTAGAAGAGATTATCGGGCAGTTTATCCTAGGAGGTGACTTAGGGTCATTGCCTTGGAACGTCAAAACCAATGAAAACTCATTAAAAGCCAAAACAGGCGTAGAAGATGGCGAAAGCGTTTGGGATGCTATCAATAAAGCCGCTGAAGCATCTGGGCAATATGTTTGGATGTCATCGGATGGGGCTATCTGTATTGGTAATCCATTCGATGTTGAACAACCGAAAGAGCCGCCTGTTTTTATTTTAAATGAAGATAATGCTCATAATAACTGTTTAAATCTTAGCTACAGTGAGGATTTATCCAATGCTTATAGTATTGTCGAAGCCATTGGACAGGATGATAAAGGCAAGAACTTTAGGGGCGCGGCTAATGATGACAGAATGACTATCAAACGTCGCAAAATTTTGAGTGACTCTCGTGCTGAAAACCAAAGCGATGCCATGCAGTATGCGCAAAAAGCCTTGAGAGATAGTTGGCTTGATGCTTATGAATGCTCAATTTTGACCAACCATTGGGGATGGATGTCTAAGGTATTTGCAACAGGTTGGAGGGTAAAAGTAATCAGCACTATCATGCCAAGAGCCAGCGGGGATTGGGTTATCTATGGTCGCACGCTCAAGCTCACTCGCAATGAGGGCAAAACCACCGAATTACGTCTTAAAAAATATCAAGAATGGATGCAACCTGTACAACATGTTGATTTGATTAAAGATGCTAAACCTAAGAAGTCGAAGAAGCAGACCACCATCAAATCAAAGCGGAGTAAGTCTTAATGATGAATGCGTTTAAACAAGTGCGCCAAGCCATGTATGGCTTTGTCAAACGCCGTGGCGAACCACTACAAGTTAGTGGCTTATCCGATGAGATATTAGATGGCGTTAGATTGATGCAGCAAGTCGGCTTTGCCAGTGATTTGCCTGTTGATACACAAGTGGTGATGTTGCCTATTGGTGGACGTGCGACCAATATGGTCATTATCGCCAGTGGTGATGCCCCTGTGGCAGTCAAGGCAGGTGAAGGTGAAACGGTCATCTATGACCAGTTTGGACATGAAATTCGCCTTGGTAAAGATGGTATCAAAATGATAGGCAATGTTGATATTGATGGCAATGTCACTGCTACAGGACAAGTCAGTGATATACAGGGCTCATTGGCTGAAATGCGCCAAATCTACAATACTCATGCACACCCAAGTGATGGTGCAACACCAACTAACACGATGAGTTAACATGAAAATTAACACTGTCACCCATGACTATATCGCAAGTAGGCTGACTGCACCACCTATCAAAGACGTGGTTGAAGCGGCGTATCTAAGGCTATCTACTGAAAAAGGTAGTTATTTTACGGATAAAGATTTTGGTAGCGAGCTATATCGACTTAGACGCAGTAAAGATACACCGCAAATCCGTTTGCAAGCCGTAGCATGGGCAAAACAAGCCCTAAAACCACTCAAACCAAGATACTTTTTAGCCAATATTGATGTGAGCCAAACCTTACCAACTACTAATGGCAAAATTCAGCTGCTAGTAAAACTTGAACATCAAAGTGGGCAAATTTATACCACCACATTTACAGTCAAGGTAGCAGGATAATGTACCCAATACCCACTTTCAACCAAATACGAGCAACTATTCTCAATGAGTATCTCAATCAAACAGGACTTGTTATTCCTGACGATAGCGATGCCAGTATTCGAGCGGATGGTACAGCGGCAATAGTCGAAGGGCTATACGCACACCAAAACTACATTGTACGTCAATTATTTGTGCAAACGGCAGATGAGCCATATCTTTATATCCATGCCGACCAAATTGGTCTACCGCGTCTTGGTGGTAGTATGGCAACAGGTCAAATCCAAGCCATTGCTACCACTACAGGAGTTGAAATACCTGTGGGCAGCCGTCTCACCGATGGTAAAGGCTACTATTGGAAAACCACAAATAGCGCTATCACAACCGCAGGTAAGGCGGTCACACTACAAATTCAGGCGGATAATGTGGGCGCAAGCTACAATCGCCAAGGTAGTCTGATGTGGGTGAGTGCAATCACTGGTGTTATGCCAACTGTATCAATTACCACATTATCGGGTGGCAGTGACGGCGAAAACTTAGAACGCTGGCGTAATCGCCTATGGGAAGCAAAGAAATTAGGTAAGAGCCTATCACGCTACGAAGACCTACGCCAAGCGGTGCTAGGTGTGGCAGGTGTTGCCAATGCCTATATCTATCCACGTAGACGCGGTGTGGGTTCTGTCGATGTCGCTGTGACAGCCGTGGGGGCTAATGGCGCGACGTTGCCAAGTGATGAGTTGCTTACCCAAGCCCAATATGCCTTGCAACAGGCAGCGGTATTTTTTGAAGATATTAAAGCCTTTAAGCCTACTATTATTAGCTTAGATGTGACTGCCAAAGTGACAGGCGTAAACATTAACAATGGTGAAATCTATAACATTATTGAGCGATATTTGACCGCACTTGCCCCAGCTGAAAGCTACCGTGAGTCGGTATTATCTGCATTGATTTTGGGCGTAACAGGGGTGACAGATGTGGTGCTCAATCCTAACCAAAACATTGACCCTACAGTAAGTATGGAGCAAGTTGGGTGGATAAGAGCAGGAACGATTAAGGTGACGCAATGATAACAACCCAAGAACAGATTGCCGATGTTCTAATTGCCCACCTACCACACGGTGCTTATGATATGGCAATAGACACTTTATTGCACCAAGATATCATGGCTCATGCCAAGCCTTTTGCTGACATTTTGGCAAAAGCAGACGTGATTTTAGGTAGCACCAACCGCATACCACTTGAGCTATTAGCAGAGTATGAACGTGAGTATGGACTGCCTTTGGGTTGTGGTGTTGACAACACCCAACTCAATGAACAGACACGTTTGACAGAGCTTGAGCGCGTCATGCATGAAGGTCATGTTCTGCTTAATCGCCAAGGATTAGAGAGCTTATTTGCTCGTTATAATCAGCAAATTCTAAAAGTTAAGACATATAAACCAATGCAATCGACTGGCAAATGCACTGACCCAGTTAACACTGAAAGACTAAGGTTAAAAGCCACAGTCACTGTTAAAGCGCCGCTCACTGTTTCATTGCCTTGCTTGGAGCGGCACTATCTACCAGCTGCACTACGCATTGACCTCATTGTACAAGATTAAAGGATAACCTATGCACCGTATTGACTCTGCTACCGCCCGCCAAAACCTCAACGGGGCTGGCAAAAATGGCTTTCATGATAATGCTGATTTACCCAATCAAGACGCAACCTATCTTACCCCTGCATGGTGTAATACTGTGCAGGAAGAAGTTGCGAATGTCATCGAAGGCTTTGGCGGTGCGTTAGATAAACTAGATAATAAGCAATTATTAAATATTCTAACGGCTACCTTTGCCAAAAACACTGCTCTACAAAATGCGGTTGATGACTATATTGATAAGTTTGCACAACAAGGTAGCCGAATCCTTGCTGTGGAGAATCGAATTTACGAAGATACTAAAGTTGGTGATGTCTTTGTTACCACTACTCATTTCGATACGTCTGCTCAAGTTGCAATACATAAAGGCTATGGCACGTGGGAACGTGAGGCAGAAGGTCGTAGTATCGTGGGTTACTCAAGTAAAACGGATAGCCCAGAGTGGACTAAAACTAACGGAAATATATTTGGTGAATATGATCACCAGCTAAAAATAGATGAGATACCCAAACATGATTTTGAAATCAAATTTGTAAGTGGAACTATTGAAGGAACTGGCAGCCCTGCCACTGATAGTTCAAGTAATGCGCCACCTAATTTAAGAACCAATACTGTGGGTGGCGACAAAGCACATAATAATGTACAGCCTTCTAAAGTTTATAATGTCTGGAAGCGTATTGCTTAGTTACTCTAATATAAATTAAAAAACCCGCTTTTAATGGCGGGTTAAGTCTAAAATAACTTATAAAATCTAGTCTAAAATAAATTACAAATTAGTCTAAAATAAATTCGCAAATTACACAAACATCAAAATGCTTGGCTTAGCAAAATACGGGACTTATCAAAATACTGGGCGTTAAGTTATTTGCAAATGGTGGCGATGAAGAGACTTGAACTCTTGACCTCACGATTATGAGTCGTGCGCTCTAACCAGCTGAGCTACATCGCCATGTTTGGCAAATTTGCAGGATTTAGGCAGAATTTTGAAAGTATTTCTTGCCTGTCATGGGGTGCATATTATGCGTATTTAACCCTATGTCGTCAAGCATTTTGTCACATTTTTTTTCATTTTTTCAAAATTTAATTTTTTGCCTGTCGTGGCTGAGCATTGGCTGAGTATTGGCTGCGTGTCGACCTCAAAATCACTTGAAATGACAAAAACCCGTGAACGTCACTTGAATTTTTGCATATATTTACCATAATAGTATCAACGTGCCAAAATATTATATTGGTTACTGTGATACTCCCCTAATCTCTCAACCTTATGATTTATCACAACTATAAAAACCCATAAAAGGAAGCACTCTTGAGCGATACCATCAGCAGAACGGTCGATTTATCATCTCTAAAAGCCCACCAACTCAAAACCCTATTGGGCGAATACAATAACCATATTAAGTACCTTGAACATCGTCTGTCAGTCCACATTCACCAACGCAAAACCGATTTTGTGATTTCAGGTGAGCTTGATTCAGTGGCGCGTGCTGAGCGTATTTTGGCACAGCTTGCCGATGAAGCACAAAGCAACGACGTCATCTCGCCAGAAGATTTGCACCTGCTCGTGCAAACGAGTTTTAGCCGTGAGCAAGATTTAGCGCTAGATAATGAAGCCGTTAGCGAAAATGGCAGCGAGCGCGCAGATAGCACTGAATTCACCCCGATTAGTTTGAGAACCCGTAAAGGAAAAATCATCCCACGCGGTTACAACCAACAGCAATATGTCAAAAAAATCTTACTCTCTGATGTCTCGTTTGGCGTAGGGCCTGCAGGGACGGGTAAGACTTACTTGGCGGTGGCTTGTGCGGTAGATATGCTAGAGCGCAATGAGATTGAGCGTATTTTGCTGGTGCGCCCTGCGGTAGAAGCAGGGGAAAAACTGGGCTTTTTACCGGGGGATTTGACCCAAAAAATTGACCCTTACCTACGCCCACTTTATGATGCTTTATATGAAATGCTAGGTTTTGAAAAAGTGGCAAAACTGATTGAAAAACAAGTCATTGAGGTAGCACCCCTCGCTTACATGCGCGGTCGTACCTTAAATAATTCGTTTGTGATTTTGGATGAAGCACAAAACACCACCCCTGAGCAGATGAAAATGTTCTTGACTCGTTTGGGTTTTGGCTCCCGGGCGGTCATCACGGGCGATATGTCACAGGTGGACTTACCTCGCGGCACCAAGTCAGGCTTGCGGCATTCGCTAGAAATCTTGGCGGATATTGAAGAAATTCATGTGACGCGGTTTGATAGCAAAGATGTGGTACGCCATCAATTGGTTCAAAAAATCGTGCAAGCCTACGATAAATACGATGAAGCGCAAGAAGCCATTAAAGAAGCCAAAAAGCAATCGCGCCTACTTGAACAAAGCCAAGCACAGTCACAAGCCGCAAGCTCGGCTATCGGGGTAACGGATAACAACGCCCCGATTGATAAAGCTCCGATTGATAATGCACCCATTGATATAGGTATCGCGGAGTAGCTTATGTCATCAGCTTTACCAACCCAAATTGATTTAACAGGTGATTTAGCAGGCGCTTTGCCGCAAGCGCCGCTTAGTCAAGTGCCGATGAGTCAAGTGATAATTAGTTTTGCCGAAGACTTACTTGAACTGCCAACTTTTGGCGAACTTGAAGCCTTGTACCAACAAGACAAGATTGTCGCTATTTTGCAACAAGTTCTGCAGTATTTTGAAACCCATCAAGACACTACTGAGATACCTAGTCAACTGGGTGAATTTATCTTTCAAAAAACGGTTGAATTAGAAATTTATGTCACGGAGCCTGTGGAAGCTCGCGCCATCAATTTGGATGCGCGTGGCAAAGACTACGCCACCAATATTTTATCCTATGCCAGTGAATTGCCTGAAGCTGTGCTAGAATTACTGCCCGCATTGCCGTTAGGTGAACTAGTGATTTGCCATGCGGTGGTGATCAGTCAAGCCGCTGAGCAAGGCAAGACAGTAGAGCAGCATCTCACCCATTTGCTGGTGCATGGTATGCTGCATTTGCTGGGTTTTGACCATGAACTTGGGCAAGCTGAGCAAGATGAAATGGAAGCGATTGAAATCGCTGTCCTTGATAAGTTATCCATTGCCAACCCTTATGAGTAAAATTTCAATTGAGTAAATCTATCAGCAAATCAGGTATTGGCATCATCTACGCGGGCGGCACTTTTGGCAGTTATGGCAAACCGCTTGCTAGCTTAGATGCTGATATTTTTTTACCTGTGTTATCACAGATACTACAGACCCATTTTGCCACCTACCCAAACCATGCACACGACCCTGTGGATTGGCGGATATTGGATAATGATGTCATTAAAGACAGTAGCCAGTTAACACCTGCCGATTTTGCGCATTTTTATCAATTGATACTACAAGCCATTGGACAAGGGCTTCGCCAATTTGTGGTGCTAACAGGCACCGATACGCTCAGCTACCTCGCGGCTTTTTTGGCAGAGTGTTTTGCGGGTAGTCATATCAGTATTGTGGTGACAGGGGCGATGAGACCTTTGCTTGATAGCAATGTGTTAACCGATTACCGCATCGACCCGCAGAGCGATGCCACACAGAATTTATTTGATGCCTGTAAACTAGCCCGTCATGGTGAGCCTGGGGTGCGGGTGTGTTTTTCTGGTGAAGATTGGCCTGCCCAAACTGTGCAAAAAATTCATAGCCATGATTTAATGGCGTTTGTGGGGCACCACCGTGCTGGTTATCCCGCCAATAGCTATACCTCAAAAATCACCGAGGCTCAGCATCAACTTTGGCTAGAAGATCGGTTGAGTGAATTGCCGCAAGTCTTTGACAGCTTGTCCCATGCCAACATTGCCACACTCTATTTGACGCCCGTGGATACGCATTTGCTCGCTGCTCGCTTGGGTAATTTATTGTCTGAAAAACCTGATGCCATCATTATTTTGGCATTTGGTGCAGGCAATGTGCCGTATGCCGAATCCATCAAAAACCAATTATTACAGGCGAAAAAACAAGGCTGTCTGGTTGCAGTGACCACCCAATGCGCGTATGGCGGCGTCAGCCAAGCGTATGAAGCGGGGGCATGGCTGGCTCAGTGTGAAGTTTTGATGACGGGACGATTGACCTTACCTGCGATATTTGCTCGTCTGCTTTGGTTGATTGGCAGTTATGATACCCCTGCTCGCCGCCGTCAGCGCTGGGCGCATTGTCTAAAAGATACCCACACCGTCGCCTAATAACTGATTAGTTGTTATACTAGGCTTTTTTATCGTAAGTTTTGGCAAATTTGGCTTTTTTATGACTGTAAATACTTATGCGATCAGCATCGAATTTATTGGTACTCGCTATCGCGGCTGGCAACGACAACAAGAAGTTGATAGTATTCAGCAGCATGTTGAAGCAGCGTTATCAAAGATAGCCAATGAACCCATAGAAGTTATTGCTGCGGGTCGTACTGATGCCGGCGTCCATGCGTCAAATATGATTGCCCATTTTCAAACCAGTGCCACCCGTCAGCCTTATAATTGGCTGCGTGCCGCAAACTCTCTACTACCTGATGATATCGCGGTGCGCTGGATACAAGTGATGCCTGCTGAGTTTCATGCGCGCTTTTCTGCCATTGCTCGACGCTACCGCTATATTACCCTCAACCACCCCTTTCGACCTGCGATACTCAATCAGCAAATTACTCATGAGTACGCCCCGCTTAATGTCCAACTGATGCAGCAGGCAGCGACCTACCTTGAAGGCACCCATGATTTTACCAGTTTTCGTGCCGCTTCCTGTCAATCTAACCAGCCTGTGCGCCATGTCCATTTTGCCAAATTAATTCAGCATGGTGAGCTATTGGTACTGGATATCCAAGCCGATGGTTTTTTGCATCACATGGTGCGAAATATTATGGGTACGTTATTTGAAATTGGGCGCAGTGAAAAGCCAGTCGCATGGATTGAGACATTGCTACTTAGCAAAAATCGGTCACTTGCGGCAGCGACGGCTTCTGCCGATGGGCTGTACTTTATCAACGCGCTATATCCACCCCAATTTCAATCACTGTTACCGGCAACAAGGCTATCCCCTATTTGGCTAAATTTGCCTGAATAAGGGCGCGATGCGCGCAAATCTTTTAGCTGTTTTTTTCAATTGATTGATTTAGGGGTTAAAAGTTGCGATAACACACGCATCAGCGTATAATCTGCATTTATACATTTGACTCATAGATATAGGTATTATGGCAAAAAAAGACGATGTAATTGAATTTGAAGGCGAAGTGGTCGATACTTTACCTAACACATTATTTAAAGTGCGTTTAGAAAATGGGCATGAAATTATTGCGCATATTTCTGGAAAAATGCGTAAAAACTATATTCGTATCTTAACGGGCGATAAAGTTAAAGTTGAAATGACACCTTACGACTTATCGAAAGGACGTATTACTTATCGCGGTCGATAGTTGTTTAGCTAGATATAGTCAGTAAAAAGAGGGTGTTAACTCATTGAGTTAACACCCTCTTTTTTTCGTGACTGCTCAGGTCAATAAATTCTTACAAAAATGTGATTCTACGGTTGTCAATTGTTAAAATTTTGATTATTCTTTACCTAACCAAAGGAAGGTACTACGTCAATTCTAATTTACTGATAAGTTTTTATTAAATTAGCTGTTAGACGTGATGATTAAAATCAAACAGGGAGCTTCACATGTCATTTAAAATTTCTTCTCTTGCGCTAGCTGTTGCTACGCTTTCTACTGTTTCCATCGCAAATGCCGCCGGTCTAGACCGCTCTACCCAACCAAGCTGGGCTTTTACCGAGCAAGGTACTTTTGCCTATGTTGAGCACATTACCATCGATCCAACAATCGAGGGTAAAGATAACGCAAAGGTTGCGACAACTGACGCAAACTTTACCGCTGGTCGCAATGTCCCTGATATGGCGGATGACTACCAGTTTTTAAACTTCGGCGCAAAAGCCGATGTCAATGACACCATCAGCGTAGGGGCATTTTTTGATCAACCTTGGGGCGCAGATGTTGAGTTTTCTGGCGATAACAACTTTGTTGGCACGCCAACTGCGGTTATTGGTGGTATCTATGCTCAGGCAGCAGCAGGATTGCAAAATGCAGGTATTGCACTGCCTGTTACCAATGCGACAGAACTGCAAACCGCTATCTCAACCATCCAAAATCAAGTTACTGCAGGGCAAGCGCGATTAAATGCGGCAAATACCCAATTAGCGACAGCCCAAGCGGCTTTGGCTGCTAACCCTGCATTAGCACCTGTTTTAACGCCACAAATTACTGCACTTCAACAAGGGATTGCTGCAGGTACTACCCAAGTTGCGGCTGGTACACAAGCAGTTAAGACTTTATCTACTGCACAAGCGGCTTCACAAAACTTATCTAAAGTCACAGGTGCAACCAACGTTTCTATCAGCAGCCAAAATTTTACAGGGCTATTGGGGGTAAAACTGGGTGAAAAGAAAAACATTCAAATCTATGGCGGTCCTACGATTCAGCGTTTAGAAGGTGATGTCCACTTACGTGGTAACGCTTATAAAACCGCCTCTGGGTATGATGCAAATATTACGCGTGATACGGCTTATGGCTGGATGGCTGGGATTGCTTATTTAAAACCTGAAATTGCCCTCAAAGCCGCGTTAACTTATCGCTCTGAAATCGACCACGACGTCAATATGACGGAAAATCTTCCTGCACTTGGTGCAGCGGGTGTCGGTACCAATGAAATTACTATCACCACGCCAAAATCTGTTAACTTAGATTTCCAAACAGGTCTCAATCCAACAACCTTATTAACCGCAAAAGCACGTTGGGTACCTTGGAGCGATTTTGCGATTAAACCAAAAATCTATGGTAGCGCAAGCGGTTTAAATTTAGTTTCTTATGACGATGACGCTTGGACTGCTGAAGTCGGTTTAGGTAAGAAACTATCGCCACAATTAGCTATTTCGGGCGCTGTGGGTTATGACTCAGGTGCAGGCAATCCCATCACCTCTCTAGGACCTGTGGATGGCAACTGGAATGTGGGCTTGGGAGCAAAATACAATTTGACACCTGAATGGGCTATCTCAGGCGGCGTTAAATACTTGATGTTTGGTGATGCCAAAGCAAAACTACCCGATGGTAGCATTGTTGGCGATTTCCAAGACAATGATGGCTGGGTATACGGCGTACGTTTATCCTACCAAAAGAAATAAGCTAACTTTCAATAACATGAAAGCCAATCTGTTCATCAGGTTGGCTTTTTTTATGTGTCTAGTTAATCAATTGTTGACACAGTAAGCCCTTAATGATTATCACATAGATACTGCTTCAACGACATATTGTATGGTTTAATTTGCAAGATTGGTTAGGGCTATGGTGAGATTACCAATGCTTGGTACCGTGACGCCATTTACTTTTTTTGGATAAAGTTTGGCTTTTTGCACTTGTTGGCAAATAAATTTATCCACCTCTTGATCACCTGATGTTTGCGTAATTCTGCATTTTTCCACGCCACCTTGGGCATTGACATTGAGTTTTACTTGCAGGCTTGATAGCTGCTTTAGTGTCACAATACGGGATAAATTGGGTGCTAACTGGGTGTTAGGTTTTTTCTGCCAACTTGCATCCGCATTGCCAAAGGTGATGGGTGTTGCTGGTTTTGGTGACGAATTAATAGCTGGGACAGCGGGCATAGCTGAAATAACTGGGCTAACGGGCTGATTTGGCGTTTTTTGTATTTGAGGACGCATCGAGTCTTTAGATGATTTAGCAGATGATTCAGCACGCTCATCGTGAGTTATAGGTTTTAAAGCATATTCAGTATTGGTATGGCTTTGCTTGGTAGTAGCTGATTTGATAGTAGCTGATTTGGGTTGAGCAAGAGATTGGCTATTATTTGAACTTATGTTGCGTTCTATTTGCGCCGCTTGCTGTTGTTCATAGTGGGCGTTATTTTCACGCGCGTTCATTAATGGCTCGCTAGAAATATCTTGTGATTTTTTTTGGCTTTGACTTTGACTTGCTTTAGATAACGAAGTTTTAGGTTGACTGGCTTTTTTTTGGTTAGTCGAATTATCTATCGTTGGTCTGATTTCGATTGGCTGGTGGCTATTATTTTTTGCTGGGTGATTCACCAGTTTAGCGGGTGTAGGGTTTGGTGTTAATAATGGTTTTTCCTTAATATCAGCTGCTTGTGTGTTATCGCTAAGATAAGCTTGTTTAGCAGAGTCTGCATGATGGATAACCACAGGCGGTTGTGAATGGTAAGTCTGCGAGGGGTGTTGAGGCTTCAGCTGGATAAAGCTAATTTCGAGCGGCTGTGTCGTTTGCGGTTTGATTTTTAATGGCGTTTGGTACTGAAAAAATAGATACAGCAGCAGCCCATGCAACGCGGTAACGATTCCGACCACCACTACCCTAATATATAGTTTTGACGATTTGTTATCGGATGATGGGGTAGATAGCATAACAGGGAAATCGCTTGATGCACGCTTGAATGATGGGAGATGACATTGCCATCTTAATATAATTATGTCATAAATCAAATAGTTAGTTTGCTATTTGATTTTGGGTCTATCACAAGTCAATGAGTTTTTAGGGTTATTTTTTTAATTTGCTGCTACGGCTATTACCTTGACAGCGCTTTGAGCAATAAATGACATTCACCCAATCTTTTTCCCATTTTTTTCGCCAGGTAAATGGACGCTGACACATTGGGCAGATTTTGCTCGGTAAATCAGATTTTTTAACGGTTTTATTAGAATTTTTCATCGTACCTTTCTATAGATTTACTTAATCGCTGGCTATTTAAAGCACGTAAATCTATTATCTATTATCTAGTTTAGTTGACTTTTTATGTGGGTCATTGCACATTTTTGCAACGGGATAACTGGCTTTTACCGTTATGATGGCGCAACAAACCTGAAAAAATGTCTTGGGAAACCAAGCCTTTGTTGACATAATACCCTAACTATAAATTGTTGTATTGGGGTAAAGATAATGAGCAGCACAATGAACTTGATGTGGTTTCGCCAAGATTTGCGCACCTTTGACAATACCGCTTTTGCGGCTTGCTGTGAGCATGCACGGCAAAATCATGCTGGCGTCATCGCCGTGGTTTATTTGACACCCAAGCAATGGCAATCACACCGCAAATCGCTGTGGCAAATTGACTTGATACTGCGGCAAATCCGCGCACTTGAGCAGAGTTTATCTCAGTTGAATATTGGTATCATCATCAGAGTGGTGGATGATTTTGCCTTGCAGGCGACGGATGTACTTGAGCTTTGCCAGCAGCTTTCTATAAGCCATTTATTTGCCAATCTGGAGTACCCGGTGAATGAAGTTGCCCGCGATCAGTATATCGCCCAGCAGGCGCAGTCGTTGGGGATAGTTACCCAATGGTTTGATGATAGTCAGGTGATTGCCCCTCAGCGTATCGTCACCGACAAAGGTATGCCGTACAAAGTCTTTACCCCTTTTTACAAGCGTTGGCTTGCAATGGTTGAAACCGCCGGCTTAACCCTATCGCCCACCCCTGCTGCCATGGCTATAAATACCATACAACTCGCCAAAGACAGCCCCAATACCAATGACCATATAACGATTGATGCATTTTATCGCGCTTATTTTACCCCCACCGCTGCGCTTGATAAACAGCTCACTCACATGGGTAAGTTAGCTCAATTGTTATACCCTGCCGGTGAAGCGGCTGCTCAATCACGACTGGATGATTTTTTAAAATACCATATCGCTGATTACAATACCGCCAGAGACATGCCCGCTTTGAATAATCACTTGGGTGCGACCAGTCGTTTATCGCCCTATTTGGCAATCGGTATGCTATCACCCAGATTATGCTATCTTGAAGCCAGACAAAGGCTGAACGGTCAGCAAGGACTTGCAAGCGAGAAAGACATCATGCGCTGGATTAGCGAACTGGCTTGGCGCGATTTTTATTATGATGTTATGGTTAACCGTCCAGATATCGTTAAAGGCAAGGCATTTTTGACCCCACTCGATGAATCTGTGGCTTGGCGTTATGACCTAGCCGACTTTAAAAGCTGGTATCAAGGCAAGACCGGTGTGCCGCTGGTGGATGCAGCGATGCGCTGTCTCAATAGCACAGGTTTTATGCACAATCGGCTGCGTATGGTGGTGGCGATGTATCTGAGCAAAAACCTATTAATCGATTGGCGTTGGGGTGAGGCATATTTTATGCAGCATTTGGCAGATGGTGATTTTGCCAGTAATAATGGCGGATGGCAATGGTCAGCTTCCGTCGGTACCGATGCTCAGCCTTATTTTCGGGTGATGAATCCATTTAGCCAGGCGGCAACACACGACCCTGACGCCAGCTATATCCAACACTGGGTGCCCGAGCTTGCAACAGTGCCAGCTAACATCATCAACGATGAGCAAAAACTGCAAACCTACCTAACACAAAATCCTCACATCGCCTATCCAAAGCTTGACACCCCAACAAAAGCCTCACGGGCGATGGCGATTGAGGCGTTTAAAAAACCAATACCCTAAGATAGCTCAATAATCAACTTTGTGTGTATGAGCGTCAGTTGATACGGTTAATGAGCAAAACGGATATGCCCAGTTGCCGAGCAGTTGATTGAAAAAGTTGCTATTGCCAAGTGTGTCGCAATGATGAAATCGACTACCAAGACAGCTTATTGATTGCTGACTATTTATTGAATGGCTGACAAATTACGGCTTGGTTGATATTGCCTGACTGATAAAATCCGCTAATTGTGTACCCCATAGTGCGTAAGTTTTCGCACTGGGGTGAAAGCCATCTTTTGCAAATAAGTTTTTACTATCGTCCTGCTCAGCAAAACTCACTGCTAAATAATGGATTTGGGTATCTAATTGGTTATTGGTGTTTTGATAGTTTAAAATCAGCTGATAAAGTCGCTTGTCCAATAATGACGCTTTTTTGCCTATCAATTGATTCAGCGGGCTTGGCAAGGCAGGCATTTTTTGCATGGGTGGCAATCCAACAAAAATAACATACTTAGCAGTAAATTTACGCCCTGCGATTTCAATAATAGCTTCTATATGTGCTTGCCAGTCTCTAGGCCTTGTATTTGTTACGACATCATTGACCCCGACATTGATGATGACTATGTCTATCTTTTCACTTGCCAATACATAAAGTTGTCGAAGCACATCAAAACTGGTAAATCCAGACACAGCTGCCATTTGCCATTGTAAGTGGCAATAACGTTTTACAATTATTTCATTAGAGGATAAATTTTTGATTAGCTGCCCCATGAGCGCTGCTTCTTGGCTTTCCACCCCTACGCCTGCCGCAGCACTATCGCCTACGAGTAACAGGGTTAAAGATGAATCAGATGCGGAGTTATCTATCTTGTTGAAATCTACCACACCTTTTCTCTCAGACAGCGGCGTTGGTAATACGATGGTTTGGCGTCTTACCTGCTTGCCTTGGTAATAGTATATCGGGCTGATTAGTATATCCTTATAAGACAAGCCATTGATATGTTGTTGCATAACTTTCCTTTTTAACAGCGCTTTTTGGATTATTGTATAGTGATAATTACTATAAAAAAACCACGTTGATTGTTCAAAGGGTGGTTTAACGGATTGATACATTAACGATTAGTCGAGCAACGCATGCTGTTTCGCTAACTGATGCTAAATTGGTACTGGTGATACTTTACCTTATGTTAAACAGCATTGGTGAATAGCAGCGCTTTGCCAAAACATCCGCAAGAATAGTCATGTTTAACAAAAAACGCTTAGACACTCTCTAGCCGTTTTTTATTTAAGGAAAAACCTTAAATGAATAAAATTCATCATTTTTAAATTTTAATTCGTTTTTATTCATCTTAATTTTAGCGTATAACTGTCTTTGTACTTTTAGCAGTGACGATTTTTAGTAATCGTAGGGTGCTAAAAGAAAATTTTTTTGCGCTACTGTTACGGAGATTATAGACATGACTTTACCGATTGATTGTCATATCAAAACCATTGCATTTGATGAAAATTACCAACCTGCCAAAGATACTAGGCTGACTACCAACTTTGCCAATCTGGCACGGGGGGAACACCGCGAGCAAAACTTACGCAATACCCTGCAAATGATTAACCGTCGATTTAATGACTTGGCACATTGGGACAATGTGACGGGCGACCGCTATCAGGTCGAGCTTGAGATTGTCTCTGCCAATCTTGAGATTGTTGGTACGAAAGACAGCTTTCCGGCTATTGAGATTTTAAAAACCGTTATCTTTGACACCCAGACCCAGCAGCGAATCGATGGCATTGTGGGGAACAGTTTTTCTTCCTATGTGCGCGATTATGACTTTAGTGTATGGCTGTTGGCGCATAACAAAAACCAGCCATCGTTTAGCGTGCCCGAGCGGTTTGGGGATTTGCATGGCAAGTTGTTTGAGTATGTGTTGAACTCGCCTGCCTATCGTGAGCAATTTAACAAACCACCGGTGATTTGTCTCAGTGTGTCAACCACCAAGACTTATACCCAAACCGCCAATTGTCATCCGATTTTGGGCACTGAATATGTACAAGACGCGTATTCACTAACAGATGAGTACTTTAGCAAAATGGGATTATCGGTGCGTTATTTTATGCCGCCAAAATCAGTGGCACCTTTTGCGTTTTATTTTAAAGGTGATCTGCTCAACGACTACACCAACCTTGAGCTTATTAGCACGATTAGCACGATGGAAACGTTCCAAAAAATCTATCGTCCTGAGATTTATAATGCCAATAGCGTGGCAGGTCAAAGCTATCAGCCCAGTTTAAATCATGAGGATTATTCACTGACCAAAATCGAGTATGACCGTGAAGAGCGCAGCCAGCTAGCGATTCAACAAGGTCAATACACAGAAACCCACTTTATTAAACCCTACCAAACCTTATTACAAAACTGGTTAAATTCGCAAGTCGCTTAACCCAAGTAACTTAACCCAAGTAGCTTAGTAAGTCGCTTAAGCAGTTTTTGCTGACACCAAACAATTAAAGAGAAAACAATGACGACACTTTTTCCAACATCAACGGCAGGTAGCCTGCCTAAACCAAGCTGGCTTGCTGAACCTGAACAACTTTGGTCACCTTGGAAGCTAACAGACAGCGCCCTTGTCCAAGGCAAACAAGACGCGTTATTGGTATCATTGCAGCAGCAACTAGCGGCAGGCATTGATATTGTGAGTGATGGCGAGCAGACCCGCCAACATTTTGTCACCACCTTTATTGAGCATCTAGATGGGGTTGATTTTGCCAATCGCGCTACGGTAAAAATTCGCAATCGCTATGAAGCTAGTGTGCCGACTGTGGTGGGTGCGGTGTCGCGCCCGCAATCGGTATTTGCTGAGGACGCCAAGTTTTTACGTCAGCACACAGACAAACCTATCAAATGGGCGCTACCTGGACCCATGACCATGATTGATACCTTAAGTGACCAATACTACGGCAGCCGCGAAAAGCTGGCTTGGGAATTTGCCACCCTACTCAACCAAGAAGCCAAAGAACTCGAGGCGGCAGGGGTTGATATTATTCAATTTGATGAGCCTGCCTTTAATGTATTTTTTGATGAAGTTAATGATTGGGGCATTGCGGCACTCGAACGTGCTATCGAAGGGTTGAAATGTGACACTGCCGTCCATATCTGTTATGGTTATGGTATCAAAGCCAATACCGATTGGAAACAAACCTTGGGCAGTGAATGGCGACAATATGAAGCCATCTTCCCCAAACTACAACAATCGGCGATTGATATGGTGTCGCTAGAATGTCAAAATTCGCGCGTACCAATGGAACTTATCGAATTGATTCGTGGCAAAAAAGTGATGGTGGGCGCGATTGATGTGGCAACGCATCAGATAGAAACGCCTGAACAAGTGGCAGCAACGCTACATAAAGCCTTGCAGTTTGTGGATGCCAAAAATTTGTACCCTTGTACCAATTGCGGGATGGCGCCGCTCCCCCGTCATGTGGCACAAGGCAAGTTGTCTGCCTTAGCACAAGGCGCCAAGCTTGTCCGAAATGACTATTTAGCCACGCATCAATTGGACGACCTCATAATTTAAAAAGTACTTTGGAAAAAATAATGGTTGACGTTACTGATTTTAGAAATGCCATGTCGATGTTATCGGCTGCGGTCAATGTGGTCACTACTGATGGCCCTGCGGGTCGTCATGGCTTTACTGCATCGGCGGTGTGCAGTGTAACCGATACCCCACCGACCTTGCTCGTATGCATGAATACCGCCTCACGCTCGTATGAATATTTCGTGCAAAACAAGGTATTGGCGGTGAATGTGCTTGCCGATCATCATGCACCATTATCTGCGGTTTTTGCCTCCAAACTCGAAGCGCAAGCGCGCTTTGAGCATGGCACATGGCATACCTTGATGACCCAATCACCGATTTTGGACAATGCCTTGGCGAGCTTTGATTGCCAAATCGAGCAAATCCAGGAAGTCGGCACACACGGGATTTTTATTTGTCGTATCGAAGCCATACAACAAGGCAAAGACCAGACAGGCTTGGTGTATTTTAATCGTGAATACCATGCCGTCAATAAAATTAAAGTCGAAACGCCCAACCAACCATAATGCCAAGCACAGAGTCAGATTTTGTACAATCCAAGCGAATTAATGCTAAAGTAGTCACTCTTATCAATAGTTACAGAATTTAGGATGGGTAATGGCGATTATTAAGTCTTTGTTGGACACGGATTTATACAAATTTACCATGCTACAAGTGGTACTACACAAGTTTCCACAGACGCATAGCGTATATGCGTTTCGCTGTCGCAACCTTGAAGACACCGCCTATCCTCTATCAACGCTACTCGATGAAGTCAATGCCGAGCTCGATGCGCTTTGTGAACTACGCTTTACAGCTGATGAGCTGCAATACCTTCGTGGTCTGCGCTTTATCAAAAGTGATTTTGTTGATTATCTGGAATTATTTCAACTCAAACGGCGTTTTATCAAAGCGACCCTTGATGCCGAAGGTCGGTTAGACATTCGTATTGAAGGCCCGATGATTCAAGCGATGATGTTTGAAATCTTTGTGTTGGCGATTGTCAATGAACTGTATTTTAGTCACCTTGATCAGCAATCGGCTTGGCAAGTCGGTGAACAACGGCTAAACGATAAACTGCTACTGTTACAAGATTATCGTCGCCAAATGGCGGCTTATGACGTCCCGTTTTTGGTATCAGATTTTGGTACGCGTCGACGTTATAGTGTCGCTTGGCAAGAACAAGTGATTGAGCGGTTGATGGCAGTGCCGGAAATATTTCGCGGTACGAGCAATGTGTATTTTGCCAAACAGTTCGATATCACCCCAATTGGCACAATGGCTCATGAATTTCTGCAAGCCTTTCAGGCGCTCGATGTGCGCTTGCGTAATTTCCAAAAAGCGGCACTCGAAGCTTGGGTTCAAGAATATCGAGGAGACTTAGGTATTGCATTGACAGACGTGGTCGGAATGGATGCCTTTTTGCGCGATTTTGACTTGTATTTTGCCAAGCTATTTGATGGACTGCGTCATGACAGTGGTGACCCGTATGAATGGGGCGAAAAAGCCTACGCGCACTACCAACAACTCAAAATCAACCCAAAAACCAAAATGTTAAATTTTAGCGATGGGTTGACGCTGCAGAAGGCGTGGGCACTGTACTTGCATTTTAACGACCGTTTTCAACTAGGGTTTGGTATCGGGACTCACTTGACCAATGATATGGGTCAAACACCGCTCAACATCGTCCTAAAACTGGTTGAATGTAACGGGCAATCGGTTGCCAAAATATCCGATAGCCCGGGCAAAACCATGACCGATAACGATACCTTTTTGGCATATCTGCGCCAAGTATTTGATATCGCTGAGTAAAAATTCTAAAGCGCTCATTGCAAAAAACCAATAAACTAAATCTGCGCGTTCAATCTCACGCCCAATCATGGCAATGTATGCCATGAATTTGGACGATTGAACTATTATTGCACATCAATACACCAATATTTGGTAGTCACATAATCTTCAATCCCATATTTTGAGCCTTCACGACCGAAACCGGATTGCTTCACACCGCCGAATGGTGCAACTTCAGTTGATAACAGTCCTGTGTTTTGCGCAACCATACCATATTCGAGTCCTTCACACACTTTCCACGAACGCGCAACGCTTTGGGTATAAAAATACGCCGCTAGTCCATAAATCGTATTGTTGGCATGGGCAATCACTTCGTCATCGGTATCAAAAATAAATACCGGGGCGACGGGACCAAAAATCTCTTGGCTAGCGATGTCCATGTCATCGGTGATACCCGTGATAATGGTTGGCTCAAAACTTAAATCTGACGCGCTGTGTTTCTTTCCACCGGTGACCACGGTCGCGCCTTTGTTGACCGCATCTTCAAGTAACTGCTCGACTTTGTCCATTGCATCTTGGTTGATGAGCGGACCGATATTCACGCCCTCTGTCATACCGTTACCAACTTTTAAGGCTTCTACTTTTTGTTTGAAGATGGCTAAAAATTTGTCTTTAATACTTGATTGCACATACACGCGGTTTGCACAGACACAGGTTTGCCCCGCGTTACGGTATTTGGAAGCAATAAGACCGGTTGCTGCTTTCTCTAAGTCGGCATCATCAAAGACGATAAAGGGCGCATTGCCGCCAAGCTCCATCGAGAGTTTTTTGACCGTGGACGCGCATTGTGACATCAGCACGCGACCAACTTCGGTAGAGCCAGTGAATGACAATTTGTGGATACGTTCATCTTGGGTGAGCACTTCACCAATCACTGAGGATTTACCGGTGACGATTTGTAGCAAGCCTGCAGGTAAGCCTGCACGTATGGCAAGTTCGCCCAGTGCTAATGCGGTCAAGGGTGTTTCAGTGGCAGGTTTGACAATTATGCTACAGCCAGCAGCTAATGCCGGTGCCACTTTACGTGTAATCATGGCGGCGGGGAAATTCCACGGGGTAATCGCCGCGCATACGCCAATCGGTTGTTTTAACACCACGTAGCGTAGGTCTTTGTTGGTGCTAGGGATGATGTCGCCATAGATGCGCTTGCCTTCTTCGGCAAACCAGCGAATAAAGCTATTGGCATAGCCGATTTCACCGCGCGATTCGGTCATTGGCTTGCCTTGCTCGGCTGTCATGATTATTGCCAAATCTTCTTTATTTTGGTCGATTAAATCCGCCCAGTTGTTTAAAATAGCTGCGCGCTCGTTGGCGGTTTTTTGTGCCCAGTCTATTTGCGCTTTGTGGGCGATGGCAACGGCGTCGATGACTTGGGATTTTTCTAGACTCGGTATGGTGGCAATCACTTGGTTGTCAAATGGATTGGTGACATCAATGGTGTCGCCTGTCGTGGCGTCCGTCCATTGGTTGTCAATGAGTGATTGGGTTTTAAGTAAGGTTGGGTCTTTGATTGGTAGCATCAGGAATTCCTGTTCGTTATGTTGTTATGAGGATATTGAAAATTTTTTTATGATAAGCAGGTCAATGCCGCTTATTATAAGCGGATAGCAGCTGTGTGGAATAGCGTCATTATGTTGCAGCAGCTGTTCATGAAGTAAAAATTACAGCAAAGATTGGATAGAAAGTTGCATAAATATAATTAATTGCATAAAAATGCAAACCGAGTCGGTTACGTCAACTCGGTTATGATTTTCTCATCGCATTTGAGGCTACTGTCTTAGCAGTGGTATGCCTTTGACTGCATGATTCTGTGAAAATTGCCGCTGCTTAAAAGTTTCTCTTTATACTTTTTGTTGGAAATTCTTCTCAACGCGCTGTTAGCAAATGCCGCTGCATAAAATCATTGACCTTGTTAAAGGTGGGATAAAAAGACTGTAACGGTGTTGCCAGTCCAATGACGATACCTGCATGAGTGGCAGGGACTTGCACCCGCTCCACGTTGCCGCCTGCTTGGGTGAGCGCTTTTTGTAGGCTATCAGCATTTTGTGGGTAGACAAGCATATCTTTACTGCCTGTGACCAACAAATGCGGGGGTACATCTTGGCGGATATGATACACAGGCATCACTTGCTGGCGGGTGCTATCAGCTGGAAAGGCAACTTTGGTAGTACCGCTACGAAAATCGTAATCATACGGCCCTGCTAGTCCAATCACGCCTAATATTGCCTTGTTGGGAATGCCGGTGGTTTTCCAAAAACGGCTATCATCCACCGCAGATACCACATTAAACGCCCCTGCAGAATGCCCCATGACAAACAGCTGATTAGGATTGCCGCCATATTGAGCGATATTGCGATACACCCAACCCATGGCGCTGGCTGTATCAAGCACATAATCTGGGAATACGTTTGCAGGGGCTAAGCGATAATCCACCACCACTGTGGTGTAGCCCGACTTGGCAAACTGCTTACCGACAAAGCCATAGGTTTGGCGTTTGCCATGTTGCCAGCTGCCCCCATATACAAATATCAACACAGGGTGACGCTGACCATCTGCAGGGGTATAAATATCGAGTTGTTGGCGGGTATCTGTGCCATAGGCAATATTTTTGATGGTTTTAATACCATTTGACACAGTGCTAGTGCTATCAGCTTTTGCTGCGATGGGTGCGTTTTTTGTCGCCATGGCCTGACAGCCTATCAAATTTAACCCCACAAGGGCTATAACCGCAGCAGTTCCAAGTTTGTATTTATTCAAGCGGACGGTGGCGGATGACGGGTGTTTTGTAGCGTGGGTCGATGAATTTGACATAGGTTTCTCTTTTTTAAAGGTTTCTCTTTTTTAAGGTTTTTGCTTTTTTAAATAAGTAAGTTTTTAAGTCAGGACGTTAAATTTGAAATGATTAAATATTTATGTAAGAAAATGGCTTTTTGTTAAGTATAATCGCTTATAAGCGTTAATCAAATGCCTGCTGTAGTGAATTGGTAACAGCGGTAACCTTATGTTGGATATCGTTATGTGTGATGCTATTTATTATTTAACTTACACCAGTAAAATCACCTTACTGGGCGCGATTAATCCTTTTACTTTCAAAACTATCGAGCAGATTTCTAGGCAAAACAATCATGCCCAACATATCACGGGATTTTTGCTATTCAAACATGGGCATTTTTTTCAATATTTGGAAGGGGATAAGGCATTGGTCACTCACCTGTACCAAGATTTACTTAAAGATTATCGCCATAAAAATTTAAAAATAATTACCGAGGGTCATCGGGAACAGCCGCGGTTCAAAAAATGGGATATGTACTGTATTGACATTGATAAGGATGTGAATAATTTATCCATTAGCCGACTATTTCAAGCGTTTAACCCCACCGATTGGCAGTCACCGGAGGTGAATGAGCTAATCACAGATATGCAAACACAGCATCATAAAAATAATTAAATTTTTACCCTAAAAAGATTTATAAACTTTAATTTATTTTTGTATGAATTAAGGGTTATACTTTAGTTTTAATAAAAGATGCTAAATTAATAATAACATTAAAAATTATTATGCTACACTCAAAGTAACATATAAAGAGTATGGCTGAGGAGTTCTACGATGATGTCTCCCCCTACTTATTACCTGACTTATACCAGTTCGCTTACGTGGTCAGCCGCTTTAAAGCCCAGCACATTTACCCAAATTTATCAAAGTGCGAGAGATAATAATCAAAAAACCGGCATCATGGGTTTTATCCTATTCAAAGATGGTCGCTTTCTGCATTTTATGGAAGGTAGTGAAATGTATATAGCGAATTTGTACCTCGCTATCACCCATGATAAACGCCACCATAAAATTCATCTTATCCATCAAGGTACGACCCATTCTAAACGCTTTAAGCAATGCGATATGCTATGCGTGACACCCAGCATATCCCATGCAACCCCAGTGATTAGCGAGCTGTTAGCACAGTTTGAAACCTACCAATGGCAGACCGAACAAGTCGAGCAATTACTCAATGAGATGGTCGCATTCTATGAGCGCGATGCGGCTGATATTGCGCCCTACCAAGTCAAAGCGGAAAGCTACATCGGCGCCATCATCAAACACCATGTCAAAAAACACCTTTTTTTCATGTTCACCATCATCACGGTTCCATGGTTGGTGATATTTATGTTGTTAATTGACCTGTAAATTTTTGCCAATCTGATGGCGAAAAGGCTAACCATTAAACGCTTACGCAAGCGCAAGATAGCGACGCGGTTTAAGCTCAATTGTTTCGACGTCTTTATTAAGTGTTTGGTAATCGTCACTTTCGGCTTATACCCTATCGCGTTAATCAATGGTTAATTTTAATGGTTGCTTTTTAAGAACAATAAACTGATGAAAAACATACCTAATATCAGCAGTTGAATGATTAAATATTTTTTATTCTGCCGCATAAAGCGGCGATAAACCACCGAGAAAAAACTGCCTGTTTGGGGTGTCATGCCAAGCAAATGGTTTTTTGCCATTAGTGACATCACCTCATGTACGTGAGCTTGGCTCCAATGATAAATATCAAAGTCGTACACCATATCTGGAAGATTAAGCAGTTCAAGGGTTTGGGTTTTTTCATCCATGTTATAACAATTCATCAGCCATTGCTGATAATAGCGTTTTTCTAACTGTCCCTGGTCTAACACCACTATCTCTTTATGTCGTCGGTCTTGCTTTATGGTGTTAAATAATTGTTCACATACCGCTTTTTGACCTTCAATATACTGCAAAAATTTGCCATCCTTAAACAATAAAAACCCCGTAATATGATGGTGTTGATTGTTGGACTGGGCTTGCTCGCGAATATCAGTGAATAAATTGTGGTCAAAAATTTGGGTCAAATTTATTTTACTGGCGTAAACATAATACTGAATTTGATGATTCATGACATTTTCCGAAAATTTGTGAGGGAAGCCAGTTGCAATAAATTTTCATCGGTTAAAAAAAACTTAATCTTATGACACCTAGAATTGGTCTCATAAAATTAAGCTACAATACAGTATCAAGCGCAGTGCTAAACTCTCTAAAATGGACCTGGAAATAAAATGAACTGGGAACTTGCCATTCAGCATCTTTAGGTCTGCATAAAAATTGTACTATGTTACTGTCAATCCGTAGTATTTTATATAAATGGCATTCTACATAAATTTTTCAACCAAAGATACGTCAAACTTGGCTTTGGTAATCTTGTTTGCCTGCGCCAAGGCAATATCTGCATCAGTAGGTCCCGCCCATTGACACGCTTGCTGATAAAATAACGATAAGATAGTTCTAAACCCTGCTGTATCCGCATCGGTCAACGACATTGTCAACGCGCTTTGTTTATCGCCACCAAAAAACTGATCAAAAAAGTGAATCATGGTTAGGGTTAAAGCCTGATTGGTTTCTGCCTTGCGAGCTAATAGCCCAAAACCACGAGATTTTGATGAATTATGATGCTGATGAATCGTCTGCCTGACACTGTCTAAAATTTGGCTGCCCAATAATGGTGAAAATTGCGCCGTAAAACTATCAATCAGTAACTCAAAGGCGGCTATTTGGTTAGATGTTTGGCTAGATATTGGGTCAGATATTGCGTCAGGTTTTTGGTTAGAGATAGCTACTTGACTGGGTGATGGGTGAATTACTAGCCTATTTTGCCCCAAATTAGGGATATCATGGGTTATCGGTTGGGGGTTGGCTGCACCCATTTGGTAATCACTCAGCGCTTTCATCAAACTTCGACGGATATTTGAGCGATATTCTTTGGTTTCGTTGTCTTGCGTAATTTCATGGACAAAACGCTGGATTTGGTAGGGCGTAATATCGGCATAATTTTTATGAAAGATGTCCATGGCTTTACGGATATCAGCATCTTTTAAAAACGGTGTTAACGCAGATTTAATAGTAGCTTCTTTGTTCATGACGGTGCCAAATATTTAAAGTTAATAAAATTACAATGGACGCAAATGACTGTGGTGGGTCGGGTACCTGTGACGACAGAGCAGACAGGTACCGCAAAAATTTAAAACTAGTGCCGCTCAGTTAGCGTTTGCTGACTAAATAAGCTATCTTGGAATTCAGGGTAAGCCCCTTCGGCATGTTCGGTAAAGTCGAGCCCGCGTTGCTCATGCTGTGCAAGTACGCGAAGACCGATTGTTTTTTCTATCACAAAATACACCACCATACCCAGTCCAAACGACCAAACAAACATTGCCGCGATGCCCATCAGCTGTACGATAATACGATGGCTGTCGAATAAATCACCTTCATAAAACAGCCCTGCTGCCAGCGTACCCCACACACCGCCGCCCACATGCACGGCAACGGCATACACCGCATCATCCATTTGAACATTATCCAATAACCGCTTCACCGCCAAATACGCCAAACATGCACCAACACCGGTAACAATCGCATACACAGGCGACATGGTCGCACAGCCTGCGGTAATGGCGACCAATCCTGCAAGGCTGATATTGACCGTATCACTCAATAAAATTGCCTTACGCATCACCCCTGAAATCAGCAAATAAGCCGTCACCGCACTCACCCCTGCTAGATGGGTATTTAGCATGATTTTGCCCAAGTTGCCTGAGCTGGTCAGTGTAGAACCTGCGTTAAATCCAAACCACGCCAACCATAGGATAAAGCCGCCCAATGTGACCAGCGTGAGATTATGACCGGCAATCAAGCGCGGCGTGCCATCAGGGGCAAAGCGACCAATACGCGGTCCAAGGACGATAATACCCGCGAGCGCTAACCACCCACCGACAGAGTGCACCACCGAAGAGCCGGCAAAATCAATAAATCCAAGCTGGGTAAGCCAGCCTTGACCGCCATAATAACCACCCCATGCCCAACTTGCTACGACGGGATAAATCAGTCCGCAAGTCATCAACGTACCAATCAGATACCCTGAAAATTTAATACGCTCCGCCATCGCACCACTGGCAATGGTGGCGGCGGTGGAAGCAAACATCATCTGAAAAAACAAATGTGCCCATTGCATATTGCTAAGCTGCTCTGGTAAAAACTCGCTTTGACCCACGTAACCTGTCGGGTTGTTGCCTGCCATCAAGCCATAGCCCAAGATATAAAAAATTAATCCGCCAATCGCCATATCGGTATAGTTTTTCATCAGCACATTCACGGTATTTTTACTGCGCACTGAGCCTGATTCAATGAGCGCAAAGCCCGCCTGCATAAAGAACACCAGCAAACCGCCAATAACTACCCACATCACATTTTGGTAGTCATATAGCTGCTCATTGGTGGGCGTCGCAGCGTACACCGAGGAATGTTGATAAAAAACCATCACGGATAATAGCCATTTATAGGCTTTATTAAGCCGTTTACCCGTATGCCGTTGAACCGTATTGTTTAACTTTCTCATGAAGCTTTTACCCTTATGCCCTTATGCCCTCGATAAAAAATTATCGCTCAAGTATTAATCAGTTTTGCCAAGACAGGGAATGCAAATTGTGTACCAAATAAGAAAATAATTAAAAAATAGCGGGTTTTGAAAACGCATAAAAAAGCGCTTTAAGCCGTGATGACTTAAAGCGCTAATGGTTGAGGTTGATGGCTATAAGGACTCGTTATCTGAAGTCTTACCTGTTTTATGGATATCTTCAGTGGGATTGCCTTCTGTCACCGTACCATCATTGGTGGGATTATCGTCCTTAGCTTTTGGATTAAAGGCTTTATTACGCGCATCGGCATTTTCAAGCCACAGCGCGTTTAAAATCGCCAATAATACCGCAAACCCCAATCCTAATATCCACGCAAAATACCACATTGTGTTCTCCTATTAAGTTGCCTTGATTTGGGTCAGTAAAGTGAATGCTCTTGCTCTCGAACATAAGCCTTGGTCACTTTACCGCGCATCACGCTATATGCCCAGCTGGTGTAGCCTACAATCATCGGTAATAACACCCCCACGACAAACAACATAATCATCAAGGTAAGATGACTCGATACACTGTCCCAAATCGTCAAGCTTGAACGTGGATCGCTAGAGGATGGCATGACAAACGGAAATAATGCCACCCCTGCGGTCATAATCACACTAAGCACAGCAATACTGGAGGCGATAAATGCGCTCAAGGTTTTACGCGCTTTTAGCAATATCGCCGTGACAAGCGGCATGATGACACCAAGTGCAGGGAATGCCCATGCCAGCGGATACTGATGATAATTTGCCATCCATGCGCCCGCTTGACGCGTCACCTCTTTGTTGAGCACATTTGGCAAGGCTTGGGGGTCAATGTGGCTAGTGATATGATAGCCGTCAATCGATTGTATCCATACTCCCGCGAGCACAAACAGCACCGCCATCACCAGACTACTGATAGCAGCGTAGTTAAGGGTACGATGTTGCACCTCATCAAGGGTGCGATGCGCCAAATACGCCCCACCTTGCATAATCAACATAGACGCACTAATCAAGCCACACAGTAGGGCAAATGGATTAAGCAATGCCCAAAATGAGCCTGTGTAAGTCGATACCAAATGGTTATTAAAACTAAATGGCACGCCTAAAAACAAATTACCAAATGCCACGCCAAACACTACAGCCGGGATAAATGAGCCGACAAACAACCCCCAGTCCCACGCTTTGCGCCAGGTGGGATTGTGTATCATACTGCGATATTTAAACCCCACCGGGCGGAAAAATAACGCCCACAACACTGCCATCAACGCCCAATAAAAACCGCTAAAGGCAGTGGCGTACACCATCGGCCATGCCGCAAAAATCGCGCCGCCTGCCGTGATAAACCACACTTGGTTACCTTCCCAGTGCGGACCTATGGTATTGATAATCACCCGGCGCTCTTCATCATCTTTGCCGACAAAAGGCAGTAACGAACACACGCCCATATCATGCCCATCCATGATAGCAAACCCAATGAGCAGCGCACCGACCAATAACCACCAAATAATTTTGAGTGTTTCATAATCAAACAACATGATTCACCTCGGCTGTCTTAGGGCTCAAATTTAATGAAGGACTCACATGAACCTTGTGAGTGTCTTCGCCGTAGTATTTGCCCGTTCCTAGACTGGCGGGTCCTTTACGGGCATATTTCACCATCAAGTACATTTCAATCATCAGCAGCACCGTATAAAAACCAACAAATCCCGCCAGCGAGGCATACACATTCGCCACGCTAATGTTGGAGACTGAAAAATAGGTCGGCAACATGCCATAAATCGTCCAAGGTTGACGCCCATACTCAGCAACAAACCAACCAAATTCAGCAGCAAGCCAAGGCGCAGGCAGCATCAATAATGCCCAACGTAACAGCCAAGGTTTTTGGATAAAGTTATCTTTGACACTTGACCAAAGACTAATAGTAAACAATGCCAACAATAAAAAACCCAAGCCCACCATGGCACGAAATGACCAAAACATCGGAATAATAGGTGGAATAGTGGCATCGGTGGCCTGTTTAATCATGGCAGGCGTGGCTTTGCTGACATCTGGCGAATAGCGTTTGAGCAATAACCCAAAGCCCAAGTCTTTTTTTACCTTTTCAAATTCTGCCACTGTCACAGGATTTGGGGTTGAACCTGGGGGCGCACTGCGTAATTGATCCAGTAGCAACACCGCTTTTTGACCATTGATGATGCGTTTTTCATTGATGATTTTGATGTCATGGATACCCAAAATCGGGGTATCTAGTGAGCGCGTCCCAATCAAGCCCATCACATACGGAATTTGCACTGCCCAGTTGTTTTTTTGCTCGGCTTGGTTGATATCTGCAATCAAATTAAAACTGGCAGGCGCAGGCTCGGTTTCCCACATCGCCTCTATCGCTGCCATTTTGGTTTGCTGTGCCAAGCCAATGGAATAACCCGACTCATCACCCAGTACGATGGTGCTACAAATCGACGCAAAACCAAATGCCGCCGCGACTTGAAAGCTGCGTTTGGCAAATTCGACATCGCGTTTTTTGAGCAGATACCACGCTGAGATGGCAAGCACAAAGGTCGCTCCCACCGTATAGCCGGCAGAGACGGTATGCACAAATTTGTTTTGCGCATCAGGGTTAAATAATACTGCCGCAAAATCGGTCATTTCCATGCGCATGGTTTGGTAACTAAACTCTGCGCCAACCGGATTTTGCATCCACCCATTGGCAATCAAAATCCACAACGCGGATAGATTGGTACCCAGTGCCATCAATATAGTCACCAGCAAATGCTGTCCGCGTGACAGTCTATCCCAACCAAAGAAAAACAGTCCGACCATGGTCGATTCTAAAAAAAATGCCATCAAGCCTTCAATGGCAAGCGGTGCACCAAAAACATCACCGACATATTGTGAGTAGTACGCCCAGTTGGTACCAAACTGGAATTCCATGGTGATGCCGGTGGTGACACCCAAGGCAAAGTTGATGCCAAACAGTTTGCCCCAAAAACGCGTCATGTCTTTCCACACTTCTTTGCCTGTCATCACGTACATGGATTCCATGATGACCAGCAGCCACACCATGCCCAGTGTGAGTGGTACAAATAAAAAATGATATAACGCCGTGACTGCAAATTGCAGACGGGAGATATCGACGAGATGTTCTGTTATCATGTTGACTCCTTGGTTTGACAACCAATTCAGATGTCAATTACCCTTATGCGTGGTTAAAAAAGGGTAATGTTTTTATTTACAAACATTATATAAATCTATAAATTATTTGTCATGCGGCATAATGTCGCACCTAACTACAAAATACTATGATTAGTATTACGTTGCTGCTACCATCTTCTCATACCCTGTCAAAGATGGTGATAATTGAATAAGTGATAGTTTATGGGTCTCTTGAGGGTAATATTTTAAAGTGGAGTCGTTCATCGCTTTACTTATTTAATTGTCTTTTATATGGCTTTTTATATGCCTTTATCAAGGTTTTATCAACCCTCATTGGTGGGCACGGTGTTTACACTTTTTTGTCTCATTGCCTTGATGAACATGATTTGTAATACCTAACCTGCGTTTGATACGCTATGATATGCCCATTGATTTTATCGTTACTATTAACCAACCATGTCTGAAACTTCTGCTGTCAACCAAACCCTTCGTCACTATGCCGCTATGGCAAAACGACCGATTTATATGGCATGGGGACTGTCAGTTGTCTCCACGCTGTTATTGATCGTGCAGTCTTGGCTGATTGCGGTTATCTTTGCAAATTGGTTAACACAAATTACCCATCACCGCGCTGCCACTGACGTATTTTTTGATTATCTGCCGTGGCTCATAGGGTGTCTGTTGCTACGTCCTTTACTGCATTTTTGCAAAGACCAGCTGGCCTTAGACGCAGGGCTACAAGTAGCCAGCATCCTGCGAAAAACGCTACTTGAAAAACTGGCACAAGTAGGTGCAGCGCGCGACCAGTATGGCAGTGATGGTGGGCTTGCCAGTATGGTGATTGAGCAATGTGACGCCTTAACGGGCTATGTCAGCCGTTTTTATCTGCAGCGACTGATTGTGGTGACCACGCCTATCATGCTATTAGTTGCGGCAGCGACCCAAAGCTGGATAGCGACGCTGATTTTACTACTAACTGCACCGCTAGTCCCTGTATTTATGGTATTAATTGGTCATGCCACCGCCCGTAAAAGTCGGCAACAATTTGCCGCGATGGCACAGCTAAGCGGGCGATTTTTGGATTGGTTACGTGGTACAGCGACACTGCAACGGCTGGATGCTGTTGGGCACGCCAGTCAAGATATCGATGCTTCAGCCGAAGCCTACCGTATGCGCACCATGTCGGTGCTCAAAATTGCGTTTTTAAACACCGCCGCGCTAGAACTGTTAGCCGCGCTGTCGATTGCGCTACTTGCCGTGTATTTGGGTTTTGGTTTAATCGGTATTTTACCCTGGCAAAAAAACACGGTGCCTGTGCCTTACCAGTCGGCGCTATTTTTGCTGCTGTTGGCACCCGAATTTTATGCCCCGCTACGTCAGTTGGGCGCGGATTATCATGTTAAAGCGCAAGCGGAAGGTGCGATTGCTGAATTATCACCGTTGTTAGCTTTTCAGTCAGCGGAAAAAACAAAAGCTAACCCCTTTATATTAACTGCGCCCCCTGCCATTGACGCAGATAATATTTGGGTCAATCATCAGCAGCGCACACGGCTCGCGCCGTTAAGTTTCGCTATTGCCGCAGGGGAACGGTTGGCGATTGTCGGTCAAAGTGGCAGCGGCAAATCCACCCTATTGCAAATTTTTTTGGGTTTTTGTGCCTACCAAGGCGATATTTTTATTGACAACCAAAATTTTAACACCATCAATTCCACGCAATTTCGCCACCAAATCGCCTATTTGTCACAGCAAACCATGCTACTGCCGATGAGTATCGCCGATAATTTGCGCCTGCCAAACCCAACCGCCAGTGATGACAAACTATGGCAAATTCTTGCGCAAGTAGGATTAAAACCTTTGATAAAAGCCCTACCAAATCAGCTAGATACTCAGTTAGGTGAGCGTGGTAGCGGGTTGTCCGGTGGACAACAGCGACGACTGGCAATAGCCCAGTTACTATTACAAGACGCGCAGCTTTGGCTGCTCGATGAACCCACTGAGCATTTAGATAGTGATACCGCAGCCGAGATTAATGCGCTATTACAACAAGTGACTAGCGGTAAAACCGTGTTATGGGTGACGCACGATGCCACAAAACTACCTTGGCTGGATCGGCAAATAAGCCTTGATATTGCATCTACTTTGGCGAAGGCGTAACGGTATGACAGACTCTAATAGTAAAAATAGGCTTATTAGTCAAAATAGCCTTGTCAACACTCACCGGCAAAAAGAATCAAACAGTCATCAAACCTTTCGTTTAACCCAGCTGTTTAGCACGCAGCTAGATAAATGGCTCATTGCTGCCTGTTTAGGCATAATGACTGCGTTATCGGTGATTGGGCTATTGATGACGTCAGGATGGTTTATTTCTGCGGCAGCAATGGCGGGGATGGTGGCGCTGGGCTCACACAGTTTTAATTATCTGGTACCGGCAGCGATTATCCGTGTGATGGCGATGGTACGTACCGCAGGACGCTATGGTGAAATGATGGTGTCCCACCATGCGGTGTTTGGTTTGTTGCAGCGGCTGCGAGTGCGTTTTTTTAACCAGTTTTCACGCCTGCCACTGGCAAATTTATCAATTACCTTACAATCTACCCATGCCATGCACCGTTTAACCCATGATATTGATGTGCTCAATGAGTTGCCACTGCGCGTGGTATCGCCTTGGCTAGTCGCGACAACCGCGAGCTTGCTAGTAGCCACCTTACTTTATCAGTATGAGGTTAGCCCCGTGCTGATTGCCATATTTTTAATCGCCGGTTTGATGTTGCCTACCATGCTGACATGGCGTAGTATCAAGCACGCCCGCGCTCATCAGGCATTGGCAGAGTCTAGGCGTGTCAGTTTGCTCAATCCGCTATCGGCACTTACCCATTTATTGATTTGGCAGCGCTGGCAATCCGAATTGACTGCTTTTAACAGCGTCGACACTCAACATACGCATCAGCAAAAGCGTATCCAGCGCGCCCAGTCATTGGTCATGCTCATCATGCAGTGGCTGATGGCAGCGGTTTTGGTCGGCTTGTTAGTGGGTTTTTATCACACGCCCCTTGTCATCAGTGTGCCGATGCTGCTTGCGCTATTCCTCGGTATCATGGGCATGACTGACTTGCTAGCGCCGTTAGTCACCCATTCGCTAGCCCTTGGCAATAGTTTGGCAGCACAACATCAACTCAATGAATTACTCAATCCTTCGCTACAACCTAGCCATCATTTAACGCCTGATTTAGCCCCTTTACCCATTGATGTTACGCGCCTAGATGCGCCACTCACACTCACCATTAATCAGCTAGCTGCCAAAATGCCGCAGGCGATTGTCGGTTTCAAAGCTATCAGCTTGACTGCCACCCAAGGCATCCCTGTATTGATTACGGGACGCTCGGGCGCGGGAAAATCAACACTGTTACAAGTGCTGGCTCATGAACTAGCACCACAACAAGGCAGCATCGAGCTCAATGGGATGGATTGGTTAGCGTTACACGATACGCCCGCGCTCACAGGTTATTTGGGGCAACAGATTGATATTTTTGACCAGACCTTGGCGACCAATTTAAGATTGGGCAACGCCGATGCCAGTGATGAACAGCTTTGGCAAGTGCTGGGTAAGGTTGGACTCAAAGACTGGGCGCGCAGTCAGCCGCTACAATTACAGACCCCGCTAGGGGAATACGGGCAAGCTATTTCCGGTGGACAAGCCAGACGCATTGCCTTGGCACGGCTATTACTTAGCCCAAAAAAAATCTTGCTGCTAGATGAGCCGTTTGCGGGACTTGATAAAAAAAGCCGTGAAGCACTGTGGCAAATGCTGGTACAGCATCAGCAGCAAGGCATTTTAATCATTGTCACCCACCATCTTTGGCAAACTGAGTGTCCAATTAATATCGTGCAATTACCTGAGCCTGGTGTTTTTATTTAACCTGTCAGGGGTCAGGTTTGATTTGACAGACAAAAAAATTGATAAAAACATTTTTGAACGTTGCTGTGGGCGTTTATGCAAAACAAATTTTTTTAATCCGATTGCTATAACCTACCTAGCCCGATTCTGCGTTATCGCTAAGTTTCTGCTGTCTTAATTTCTGTATGATAGTACTATCCAATCAAGGGTTATCAACAACTATATTAACAACCGCAGGAAAACCTATGAACTTAGCAAAATTTAACCCCTCATTTTTAGCCACTGGACTTAGTGTAGCTCTGCTTAGCATCGTTACAGGTGCGACAGTCACCGCCTGTGCGAGCACCTCAGCGGCACCACAAGCGCAAAACATGCAAAAACGCCATCCGGCCAATGCCAAGAACTTTGAGCAACACTTACAAGCCATGCAGGCCAACGCCCAAGCAGCCGCCAATGCCAGCATCAGTGCCTCTCAAGCAGTCGCCTTGGTACAAAAACAAACCGCGAACACACGCATTGTTGGCGTAAAATATCATGACAATAGCAACCGACCCAACCCAAACCCTGCCCGTATCGCCAAAAACGCCAATAACAACATCGTCGGCTACCGTGTCATGACCCTTAGTGCGAATGGTCAACCACAACTGTATATCGTCAATGCCTCTAATGGTCAAGTGACCCAAGCAACTATGCCATCACGGCCATCACGCCCAGCGCGTCCGCCACAACCTAATACGTCTAATACCCCCAACAACAATCAACCACCTGCGCCGCCTGCCACCAATGTCAGCCTAGAGCGCGCCATGCAATTGGCAGCAAGCCAAGTGGGTGGTGAAGCCATTGGCGCCCATTTGGGTGGGGATAAAGGGGGCAAAATGGGTCATGGTCCTCGTGACGGTCAACGCCGCCCTAACAGAGACCCACAAATGGGCAATACAGGCATGCCGCCTGCACCAAACCCTGCCCAGAATCAATCACCAAGAACCCCAAGCTATCAGATTGAAGTGGTAAAAGGTAAAGAAGTCTATCATGTCAAAGTTGATGCCCAAACAGGTGCCGTGAGCGATGTCAAATCACTTAACGACCTCAACCGTCGTGCGCCTACTCAGCCATAATTGAGTGCCAAATGGCAACTTTGCCTATGAGCAACACCGTCATTCTTAGAATGGCGGTTTTTTGTGTTATAGTTTATTTATTGAACAGTATTCGTGTATAAAGGTAACCCAATGAGAGTATTACTCGTCGAAGATGACGTATTCATTGCCGACAGTCTGATTGATAGTCTAGAAGAAGAAGCGTATGCGGTAGACTGGGCAAAAGATGGGCGAGAAGCGATTTTGACCCTCAAAGTCGAATCGTATGACGTGATTTTGCTGGATTTGGGCTTACCAGAAATTGACGGCATGAGCGTGTTAGAGACGCTTCGCAGTGCCAAAATCGATACGCCTGTACTGGTGCTGACCGCCCGAGACCAAATCAAAGACCGCGTGAAAGGGCTGGATGCTGGGGCAGATGACTATATGACCAAGCCATTTGCGATGAGTGAATTGCTTGCTCGTATGCGTGTGTTGGTGCGCCGCTCACAAGGCAATAGCCAAAACACCCTACAAGTCGGCGACTTAACCCTCGATATCAATGCCAAACGCCTCAAACGTGACGGCATAGAAATCGATATTACCGCCAAAGAATACATGCTGCTCACCACTTTTATGACCGCGCCCGATAAAGTGTTTTCTAAAAGTGAATTGGAAAATTCTATCTACAATTGGGAAGCCGGGATAGAGAGCAATGCCATTGAATTTTTAATCTATGGACTGCGCAAAAAAATTGGTCAAAAACGGATTAAAAACATCCGTGGTTTAGGCTGGTATATCAGCGCCGAAGCCCAAGACTAACAAAAAGTGATAAAAAAAGGCCTCAAAAAAACATCCAGACAATGACCGCCAAATAGCGGCGAAAATGACCATGACTACCCCTACAAAAACCGCCCTTCCCTTGCAAAAATCGTTGCAAAAATCACTGCAAAAACAGTTGCTGGTCTGGATCCTTGGCACGTTACTATCGATTGGCATTTTGGTACAGATTGCGGTATTTTGCTATACCTATCAAGAGTTTAACACCTCACAAGAAACCAATCTTAGCTATCTTGCTGAGCTGGTTAGCTCGCGCGCGGCCCTGCGACCCCCTCCCCGTAACCTGAAGCCTAATAGGCGTCTATCAAACCCAGATAACGATTTTGCACCGCATGACTTACCACCGCCTAGACCACCTCTACCAGCTAAGATAGCTTCTGCCCCTAGCAGTAGCACGCCGACCACGGTTTTCTCATCCAATGATGAAAGCAACGTACTACAGTATCAAGGCGTTAAAGACGGTGTGCAAGTTGATATCTTCCCGGCCCGTTTTGGCAAAATTGACACCAATTTTATTGAGCCAATGGCTCACCCGCAATTGATTAACACCCCTATTGGTTTTAGTGAATTAACCCTCGATGGTGAAATCTGGAAAGTCTTTCGTAAAGACACCCCAAGGCGGGTGATTTTTGTGCGTCAACCTGTCGAATGGCAGAAAAAAATTGCGTTAAAATCGGCTTGGCAATCTATTATTCCAATTTTACTAACGACCCTATTGCTGCTTGCCCTATTGCCTTGGGTATTAAAGCGCGTATTGCGTCCGATTCAGATATTAGCTAGGCAAATGGCAAAACGTCATGGTCAAGATCTCAGCTTGATCGAGCTACCCACTGACAGCCAACATCGCTCGATTCTGCCCAGCGAGCTCATGCCCTTGGTCATTGAAATCAATGCCTTGTTACAAAGGGTTGACGCGCATATCCAAAACCAAAATCGCTTTATCGCGGATGCCGCGCATGAGCTACGCTCGCCATTGACCGCCATCTCGCTGCAAGTGCAACAACTGCAAAAATACAGTCAAGACGCGGCGATGTATAGCGACCCTGCAAGGCAAGCCAAATTCAAACAAAACATTCATAAGCTCGCTGTCAGAGTGGAACACAATCAACATCTGGTGGAACAGCTACTTACCCTTGCCCGTATGGACGCCCAGCAATCACAGCTGACCGAGCGCACCAACACGCCCACCGATTTAATCGCAGTGCTACGAGAAGCCATCAAACTGCTATTTCCGATTGCCGATAGCAAAGACCAAACCCTGTCGGTTGACAACCATCTCGCCGCGCTGGGTACGTCAGCGACGCAGGTCAGTCTAGATGAAACTGCCTTGTTTATCCTCCTCAAAAATTTACTGCAAAATGCCATTTTATATACCCCAACCACAGGCAATATCGCTGTTGTCATTGACCACATGACTATCGAAGATTTAACGCAGTCGTCAAGCAGCACCGATTCGACCCATGCCACGCAAGATACCCGTGCCAACTTCGCCAACGCATTGACCCCGACCCCTGTGTTGGTGAACAACGCTAGCAACACACCCAATCACCGCGCAAAACGACTCATCGTCCAAGTTGCCGATACGGGCATTGGCATTGATGCAGCCCATTATCAAGACGTCTTTCAACCTTTTTACCGCGTCAATCAAAATGCGTCGAGCGCATCCCTAGCACACGGACAAGGACAAACAAGCAGTACACAAACCCATAGTGATACTGCCAAAAAATCTTTTTCCTCCAAAGACACAAGTACCCATTCAGGTTTCACGGTAATTGGCGGTACAGGCTTAGGTTTATCGATTGTTTATCAAATTTGTCAACAAGCCCATATCGATATTTATTTGAGTCCTACGCAAGTGGTTGAGAATAACGCCCAAACCACTGCCACCACCCAAGGCTTAACGGTAACCTTGGTGTTTCAGCCTGCCTCAAAAACAACGTAATTTTATCAAATCATCGCTGCTTTTTTTAAATCATTGCTCAATCTAGTTTTCTCAAACGTATAATTGCGGTATAAAGTACAACAACTATGCTTGGGTAAAACGGAAGTCAACTTTACGATGTTTGATTTTATATTGAAAAAAAATAAAAAAAATGCGCTAGACTCAATGCATGACAAGCCATCGGGTGTGTTTAATAAACTGGTATTTTATAGCAGTTTATTCGCTGTATTGCTTGCGATTATTGAGACAGGGTTTGATTTTAAAGTTTGGTTGCATGGCGTGGCTTCGACGTTTTATTTAATCGTGCTTGGGCTTAATTTTATTGAGTTATTGAGTCAATATGTGCAAAAAGGTATACGCTCAAAGCTTGTGCTAACGTTTGATTTGTCCATTGCTTTATTAGTCATTGCGCTATTGGTGACACATTTTTTTGCCGATAATAGTTCTTTTTTATACAAATTCCTGTTTGAAAAATCGCTGATAAAAATTGCGTTGTTGGTTTCTTTTATTCGTAAGTTATTGGTGATGGAGTTCAGCTTTAAGATAGTCGTTGCCCATCCTGCCCAGTTGTTTATTTTAAGTTTTCTATTGCTTATTTTGCTCGGCACGTTTTTGCTGATGATGCCAAATGCCACTTATGGTCATATTGCGTTTGTTGATGCTCTATTTACTGCCACGAGTGCGGTGTGTATCACAGGTCTGGCGGTAAAAGATACCGGCGCTTTTTTTACCCCATTGGGTCAAATCATTATCATGTGTTTGTTTCAATTGGGCGGCTTAGGGATTTTGACTTTTGCCACTTATTTTAGCTATTTTTTTCGAGGGCGCATCAGTTATCAGACACAGCTACAGATTGGGCATGTGACCTCAGCCAATCGTATGAGTGATGTGCTAAAGACGCTCAAAGTAATTTTTGCGGTCACGTTTGCGGTGGAGTCCGTGGCAGCCATGGCGATTTATCTCAGTATGCTTGATGTCCCTATGAGTATCCATCGCCGCATCTTTTTTTCGGTTTTTCATGCCATCTCTGCATTTTGTAATGCAGGTTTTTCAACGATGAGTGATAGCTTATATGAGTTACAACTGCGCTTTAATTATCCGTTACAAATGGTTGTGGCGGTGACATTTTTATTTGGGGGGTTGGGGTTTGCGATAGTTGCCAATGTCGTGGAATATTTGCGCCATCAGGTGATGCGCCTGTTGTTTCCTAACCGCTCACGATATGGTGCCAAGCCGTGGCTACTGAGTATCAATAGTCGCATTAGTTTAGTAACGACCTTGTCCTTGCTAGTGCTTGCCTTTGTCAGTGTGCTTGTATTTGAGTGGCAAGGTACCTTAACTGAGCATACCAGTGTCATAGGCAAACTTGTGACAGGGTTTTTTGTGGCAGCTGCACCGCGCTCATCAGGAATCAACGTGGTAGACATGGCACAGCTAGCGCCACCGACTGTGATGCTTACCATTGCATTGATGTGGGTCGGGGCAGCCCCAAACTCTACAGGCGGTGGTATCAAAACCACGACTTTTGCGGTCGCTGTGCTCAATATTGTGTCACTGGCACGCGGCTATTCTCGTATCGAAGTATTTCGTCGTGAAATTGCGGATATCTCAGTGAAGCGGGCATTTGCGATTATCTGTTTGTCAGTGATTATCATTGCGTTTGGTTGTACGTTAATACGCTGGGCAGAGCCCGACATGAGTATGACAGAAGTGTTATTTGAAAGTGTTTCTGCTTACACCACCACAGGATTAAGCTTAGGTATCACCCCGCATTTAAGTGCATTTAGTAAATCCGTACTGATTGGGCTGATGTTTTGTGGACGGGTTGGGGCATTGACCATCTTAATTGCCTTATTAAATCGCCCAAGGCATCAAAGCTATCGCTATCCTAGCGAAGAGATTATTATCACCTAAAGATAAATTGATAAGGTATAGATATGAAATACATCATCGTCGGTCTAGGCAATTTTGGCTCATCACTTGCCACCAAACTCACCAGTCAAGGACATGAGGTCATTGGTATTGATATCGACATGGATAAAGTTGAGCGCTACAAAGAATCCATTTCGCACACGATTTGTATCGATTCTACCAGTGAAAATGCCGTCTCGGGGTTACCCATTGCCCAGACAGATGTGGTACTCATTACCATTGGCGAAGACCAAGGGCAAAACGTGATGGTCACTGCGCTATTCAAAAATCTCAATGCCAAATATATCATTAGCCGAGCCATTAACCCACTGCACGAAAAAGTGCTACAAGCATTGGGGGTTGATGACATCATCCAGCCCGAAAACGAGGCGGCAACCCACTGGGCAAAGAAACTGTCGCTAACTGGCTTAATTGATTCATTTGAACTCGATAACGATTATAGTATCGTTCAAATACAGACACCGCCTACATTTTACGGTAAAACAGTTCACGCCCTTGATTTAATCAATCAATTTAATGTGATGCTATTAACCACCATTTCATTTCACCAAAACCAATTTGGTTTTGGTCGAAATCAAACTAAATCCAAAATCGATGGCATTGTGCATCCAGATTTTGTCATTGAGCCTGATACGGTTTTAGTATTATTTGGGGAAACCAATGACTTAAGACGGCTGTTCAAGTATATGCACGCATCCCAGAATTCATAACAATAGCTCATCAAAGCATCTAGTCGTTGTGGCTAATTTTTTGATTGTCGCTAGGCTTCTTGTGTTTTAACCACGGCTTGTGACCTTGTAAGCCGTAAGCCAAAATTTTCGGTCATAAAATGGTCACGTTTTAGTCACAAGCGTTTGATCACATTAGTTTTACTTAAATATTAGAAATAGATATCTTTTTAACTTAACAATCAAAATCAATTTTCCTAATCACATCAATATAAAAATGTATAAAATAATATATTTCTTAAAATCAATAACTTAGTATAAAATTTAAGCCAAAAAAAACCTCAAATCAGGGGAGATTTGAGGGATAAAACTTTAAAAATTTCGTTTTTAGTTCCACTAAAATAAGTGGCGCAGCGGACGGGACTCGAACCCGCGACCCCCGGCGTGACAGGCCGGTATTCTAACCAACTGAACTACCACTGCACGGTAGCTGATGACGACGACCCAAACTTGTCAAATTGGTGGGTCGTGACGGATTCGAACCGCCGACATTCTGCGTGTAAGGCAGACGCTCTACCAACTGAGCTAACGACCCTGATAGGCAATTTATAAGCCAATCAAGTTGCTTCAATATCATCGAAGTGACGCGTATTATATAGACTTGTGATGGATTGTCAACTAGTTATTTAAAGATTTTTTCGATATCTTTTTGCAAGCTTGGCATCGCTTTTTCAAATTGGCTTGTGTCACCTATCAAGGTCGGCATCATCACCTGCACAAACTCACTGGAAACTTGCGATTGTTTACTTAAAATGCGTTGTCCCATTGGGGTCTCATAAAATTGGTTGAGGGCATCGACCTCAGCTTGGGTATAGGTTCTTTTGGCAATCGCTTGATAAGTTTGTTGCAGTTGCTGTTTAGAGATGGGTTGGTCTAATTGCTGTCCTAAGACGGTGCTATATTTAACAAAGATATTTTTAAGCTGTTTTTGCGCATGACGGCTAAAAATACCCGCATTTTCATCTGTAGGCAATTCTTGAGGTAGCCCTTTCATCATACTGGCCGCTTGCTGACGTTGGGCAATCATTTCATCAATCATTTTATCGATATGTAGCACCTTGATAAGCTTGTCAAGCGATGCATCCGTGGGCTGGGTTTGCAATTCGTTGATAGTCGTAACTGGTGGTTGAGCACTAACTGGGTTGTTCTGAATGATTAATTCGGCGTAAGCAGGATGAACCAGCATAGTCATGCTAGATGATACCAATAAGGCTAGCCCTGCTAACTTTTTAGCGGTTAATGACCATAATAGGCGTAACGGTTTGTTGGATTTTATAGAGGGATATTTATGACGCATTTTTCTGCCTACTCGATATCACATTGGGGAATGTTATTACTTTGAAAACGTAATGCTTTACGCATCTGTGCGGCTTTTTGGCGGCATTCTTGCGGGCTATCTTTGATTTCAAGGGGTGGTACACGGGTGGGCTTGCCATATTTATCCACCGCTACCATGGTGAAATAACAACTATTGGTATGGCGTATCGTACGGTTTTGGATATTTTCTGCCTGCACTCGAATGCCTACTTCCATCGAAGTTTTGCCCACATAATTGACGCTTGCCAAAAAGGTGACTAACTCCCCTACATGAATCGGCTCACGAAAAATCACTTGATCCACCGATAGCGTCACCACGTAACCACCACTATAGCGACTGGCACAAGCATAAGCCACTTGGTCAAGCATCTTTAATAAATCGCCGCCATGCACATTGCCAGTGAAGTTTGCCAAATCAGGCGTCATCAGTACAGACATGGTAAGTTCGTTTTGTAAAGGGGCAACTTGCAAATTTTGATTTGATTCAATGGCGTTGGGCACAATGACGATCCTTCTTAATTTATATAACAACTATCATAAAAAATTATCAACCTCGGCATCTCAGATGTGAACTAACATAGCTGTAAATCAATGCTGTGAGCCAACTTGACCCATAGAGTGATGCCTTAATCGCTAAAGTAGCAAATTCGCCTTATCATCACAATAGCCAATCAGTAACTGACTGACTACTAGCCGCAATCTGGTCAAAAATAAAAAATCCGAATATTTTTGATATAGGGCTTGACAGTCACGGTTAATTTGCTACAATACGCACCACTTAAACACTGCGATGGTTTTTGCAAGTTTAACAAAAAATTCTACCGCTTATTCTCCAATAGCTCAGTCGGTAGAGCAATGGACTGTTAATCCATGTGTCCCTGGTTCGAGCCCAGGTTGGAGAGCCATATTAAGAAGACCTTTAACATTGCTTGTTAAAGGTCTTTTTTTATCTAGCATTATTGCTATAAATCATTTTGCATCATGAACTTTATTAATATTTTTTGCTAAAAAATGCTTGACTCATTTTTTAAATCTCAGTAATATACGCACCACTTGATTATCTGTTCTCCAATAGCTCAGTCGGTAGAGCAATGGACTGTTAATCCATGTGTCCCTGGTTCGAGCCCAGGTTGGAGAGCCAATCAAGCCAAATTCTGTTGTATATTTTGAACCCGTTCCCTTGTGAATGGGTTTTTTTATGAGCAAAGTTTAACAATTTGCTGTTTACTACGCCTTTGTTTGATACCCTATTATCTCACTTGCTAAAGTACTACTAGTATTACTATAAGATACTATTGATAAGATACTACTTATGACGCTGTCGTTTTCCCCTACCCAATCTCAATTTTTGACCCTACAACAAGCGATTAATAAAGACCGCATCACCCAGCTAGTGAGCGATCAGCAGCAAGGTAAACTGTCATCAGATGATAAATCTTACTATGAAAGCTTAATCACCCAATTTATCGAGCTAATCAAGCTGCCTGATAGCGCGCATTTGGCCATGCAGCTTTTACCAGAATTCAAAATCACCGTGCCAGCCTTGCTTGATGGCATGGCTTATCGCGCCGTGGCTGATAAAAACCCGAAAGCGTGTGTGTTTGCGGCATATATGATTGACCAATCGCTGTTGCAGCGCGATATGACGCCCCTGTTCAATGTGATTATTGAATTCGGTACGCCTGAGCTGTGGGTTGAATTGGTAAAAAAAGTGAATAATGCCCCTGCCGATCGCATCGTTGAGAAGGTTTATCAATGTGATAAATCGGTACAGACCTATTGGGAACAACAAATTTTGTAAAGAAAATTGGCTTGATGGTCGCATCGAGCGTTAAGCTAATCCAACATTTGGCTAAGATTTTTGTAGGAATTTTACGTTTGCCTTGCTTGTTTCTCGCCAATGAAATAATTACACTAGGTTAAAGATATCTAATTGCGCTAAATTTTCCGTCTAATTGATAATTTGGTTATATCTAGCTTGATTGCTAAAAATTGATCACACGCGAGGCATGCAAATGATTACTAAAATCAAAAAAAATCAACAAGTCATGGTTCCTATCCATATCAAAATTACTGAAGAAATGCGGGATTTGTTGACCCAAGTCGCCAAAAGCCATGGGTTTCCACGTATTCAAGGCTTGATCCGCTTATATATTCGCCGGGGACTCGATGCCGAGAATGTCGGCTACTCACTTGCCAAAGACAGCCGTTTTATCGAAAAGCTGAAGCGTCAAGGGGTGTCCGATGAGGTGATTTTTGAAGCGATTGAAGAGACAGCCAATGAGCCAGAAGCCAAAGCAAACGATACGGCAAAACCTTAGGCATTTTTAGCCCCATAAAAAAACCCAAAACGCATATGTTTTGGGTTTTTTACGATTCATCAACGCTTTTATACGCTTATACAGTGGGATGATGCTCAATAGGCGGTAATGGCTGACCATTGAGCGCTGCGTCCAAGCGCTGTTTGTCTAGCGCATTTTCCCAACGTGACACGACAATCGTCGCACAGGCATTACCCGTTAGGTTGGTCAATGCACGGCACTCTGACATAAAGCGGTCAATCCCTAAGATAAGCGCCATACCTTCGATGGGCACAGTTGGCACCACCGCCAAAGTCGCTGCCAAGGTGATAAAACCAGCGCCCGTGATACCTGCCGCGCCTTTTGAGCTTAACATTGCGACCAATAATAACGTAATCTCTTGGGTCAATGTCAAATCAATATTACAGGCTTGCGCGATGAATAACGCTGCCATGGTCATATAAATGTTGGTACCATCTAGGTTAAATGAATACCCTGTTGGAATCACCAAACCGACCACTGATTTTTCGCAGCCTGCGCGTTCAAGTTTTTGCATCAAGGTTGGTAGTGCCGCTTCTGATGAACTAGTCCCTAACACCAATAGCAATTCATCTTTGATGTATTTAATCATCTTGATGATTGAAAAGCCGTTGTAACGTGCCACAGCACCGAGCACCACCAGCACAAATAGCAATGAAGTGATATAAAAACAGGCTATCAAAAAGGCTAAGTTACCCAGTGAGTGCACGCCATACTTACCAATGGTAAATGCCATCGCACCAAACGCCCCAATTGGCGCAGCTTTCATCAAGATTTCAACCGCTTTAAACACAGGCGCAGATAACTCTTGAAAGAAGTTTAACACGGGACGAGCACGATCACCCACGGATGCTAACGAAATACCAAACAGTACTGAAACAAATAACACTTGCAGGATATTCCCTTCCGTCAGTGGACTTACCATGGTTTCCGGAATGATATTCATCAAAAAACCGGTAATGGTACTATCGTGCGCTTTGCTAACATACTCAGACACTTTAGCCGCATCTTTCCCTGTTGCCAGTGTGGCTGGATCGATATTGAGGCCCGCACCAGGTTGCAACACATTGGCAACCACAAGACCGATGATCAATGCCAAAGTTGAAAAGGTAATAAAGTAGATCATCGCTTTACCAGCAACACGACCGACTCGCTTCATATTGCTCATACCAGCAATACCCGTCACCACTGTCAAGAAAATAACGGGGGCGATAATCATTTTAACCAATTTAATAAATGCATCACCCAGTGGTTTCATTGCCTCACCCACTTCTGGGGCAAATACACCAAGCAAGATACCCAGTACAATGGCAATAATCACTTGTACATACAGAATTTGGTACCATTTACGGGGTTTGGGTAGTTCCACGAGTGTCGTGGTATCGATAGGTATCATGACAGATACACTCCTTTATCTGACGAACCCTAAAACTGAGATAAGGTTACATTTGCGATAAAAATTGTGGAACAAATTTAGCCAAATAGTCGCACAACCTTTAGAATTTTATCAGCAATCATTAGAAAATCTAATGGATTGCAGTGCTGCGTATATTAACAATGTGATAACGTATCAGCAAGGTAATTTTCAACATTATTGTTAAGTTGCAATAGGTCACATGGAGGCACTAAAACAATCCGTTGTATCAATATTTTTAGAGGCAGGATTGGTGGGTTTTTGAGCGTTTTTCGCTTCAATACTTTGCTTAAAATCAGCGCATGGTATGAGGCCAAGGTATTCAGTATAGTTATCTAACTTTCTATTTAGCTTTCTTTCGCTAATATTTTTTGCATTAACGTAAAAAAGTGCTTGCATTGTTATTTCACTTGTATATAATAGCCACCACAATTTGGAAGCTTGGCAGAGCGGTTGAATGCACCGGTCTTGAAAACCGGCAAGGGTGCGAGCCCTTCGAGAGTTCGAATCTCTCAGCTTCCGCCATATTAAAAAAACCCCTGACTTAATTAAGTTTTGGGGTTTTTTATTGCCTAAGATTTATCCCTATGAATATCATTCTTTTACCGCAAAATACCTCATCGACCGCTATTATTGATGATAAAACGAGTGTGATGCATTTAAAACAGGTGCTTAAAGTGACATTGGGCGATACGGTGAAAGTCGGTATCAAAAATGGTCATTTAGGCACAGCGGTTGTGAGCAATATCTACGATTCAAGTATCGAATTATCGCAAATCCACTGTACTATTGCGCCACCTGCCAAACTGCCACTGACTGTTATTTTGGCAATTCCCCGCCCCAAGGTATTGCGTCGTCTATTTTTGGACATGACGGCGATGGGCGCCCAGCATATTATCTTGGTCAATAGTTACCGTAGTGAAAAAAGCTACTGGCAAACCCCATTTTTAACTCAGCTCGATAACTATATCCATGAAGGCTTACAACAAGCCTGTGATACCGTAAGCCCGACCGTGAGCCTCAAAAAACGCTTAAAACCCTTTGTTGAAGATGAACTACCTGCTTTAATCGCAGGTAAACAGGCGATTTTGGCACATCCTTATGCCAATGAGCAGTTTACCCAAGTGTGGGACAATGCCCTGCCACATGTGCTAGTGATTGGGGCTGAAGGCGGCTGGATCGATTATGAAGTCGAATTATTCAAAACCGCTGGCTGCCAAGTGGCGCATATTGGCAATCGCATCTTACGCACTGAGAATGCCGTGAGTGTGCTCTGCGGTCATGCACTGTTAACTAGCCAATAAAAACAGCCCTATATTGCCGTCAGATAACCTGCTATCGCCAAAGTTAAGCGGACTCAAGTCTGAAAAATCATTACAACATCATAACAATTTTGTCTTGGGATTGATTTTGCATAAGGGTGTATGATATTTCCTGCTTCATGTCATAACGATAAAATTAAATAATATTGCATAACTAAACAACATGACTAGATAATATAACGAGATAAAAAGGAAAGCTCATGAAAGCGAGTGATATCTTAGATAACGCGACGTTTATGCCTTTTACTGCCCCACCTTGTTCGAATGGTCCTTACGAATTTTTTGACCGCGAATACTTTATTATCACCTACCGCACTGATCCCGAAAAACTGCGCGCTATTGTACCTGAGCCACTCCAAATCACTGATGACGCGCTAGTGAGTTACGAGTTTATCCGCATGCCTAACAGCACAGGTTTTGGCAACTATACCGAATCGGGACAAGTGATTGAAGTGATTGATGCCGAAGGCCGTCATGCCAATTATACCCATTGTATGTTTTTAGATGACTTTGGACCTACCGCGGGCGGGCGTGAGCTGTGGGGTTTTCCAAAAAAAATGGCGTCACCTGTATTAACCGTCGACAACACCGACACCCTACTTGGCACCCTCGACTATGGTAGTGTGCGTGTGGCCACAGGCACTATGGCGTATAAATATGATGAACTGGACAAAGCCACCGTCAAAGCCAATATGGAAAAAACCCCCAATTATTTGTTAAAACTTATTCCCCATGTCGATGGCACGCCGCGTATTTGCGAGTTAGTGCGTTATTATTTGACCGATGTAGAAGTTAAAGCAGCCTATACAGGACCTGCTACCTTACAGTTATTTGACCATGTGATGGCACCCGTGTCAAAATTACCTGTGCTAGAAATCGTCAAAACCTCTCATATTATTGCTAATCTCACCCTGGCGTTGGGAGAAGTAGCGGTAGACTACATTGCCGATGCGCAAGCCCGTCCCGATAGTAACTTTCAATAATTAATTTTCAATAAGTAAAACCGTCATAATAAAACCACTTTGTCATAAAAAATTAAGGAGAAAATCATGGCTACTCAACTCACTACTGATTTAACCGGTAAAGTCGCACTCGTCACTGGCTCTGCAAGTGGTATCGGTCGCGATATCGCAGAAACCTATGCCAAAGCAGGCGCTGCGGTAGGTATTGCAGATATCAACCCAGATGCGGCGCAAGCAACCGTGGATGCAATTAAATCCGCAGGCGGCAAAGCGGTTGCCATTGTAATGGATGTGACCAATGAAGATGCGGTAAATGCTGGCGTGGATAAACTGGTACAAGAATTTGGGGATATTGATATTTTAGTGTCCAATGCCGGTATCCAAATCATCAACCCCATCGACCAATTTAGCTACGCTGATTGGAAAAAAATGATTGGCATCCATCTAGACGGTGCTTTTTTGACTACCAAAGCGGCACTTAAATACATGTATCAAAATGATAAAGTAGGTACAGTTATTTATATGGGCTCAGTACACTCGCATGAAGCCTCAGCCCTAAAAGCGCCGTACGTCTCTGCCAAACACGCGCTATTAGGTCTAGCCCGCGTATTGGCTAAAGAAGGCGCAGCCCACAACGTGCGCTCATATGTGGTATGTCCAGGCTTTGTCAAAACCCCACTGGTTGAAAAACAAATCCCAGAACAAGCCAAAGAAAAAGGCATTTCTGAAGAAGAAGTGGTGAAAAACGTGATGCTAGGTCAAACCGTTGACGGTGAATTTACCACAACCGATGATATCGCTCAATTAACCTTATTTTTAACGGCTTTCCCAACCAATGCGATGACGGGTCAATCATTTATTGCAAGTCACGGCTGGTTTATGAAATAGCTGAATGCTGTCCTATAAAACCAAAGTACAAGAAAATCTGAAGTACAAAAATAAATTACAAAACTGACTGATAAAAAAGGACTAGCTAAGCTAGTCCTTTTTATTTTTGCATTTGCAATCTATATAAATGGTTAATTCATAAGTTACAGATCGTCAATGAGCTTTCGACCATCACTCGCCACAGGTTCATGGTCAATTTTTTGAATCTCTGATTTTATAAGCTGTTCCTTATTATCAGCGATACATTGCATGATCATGGCAAGTTGTTGCTTGGTCGCATCTTGATATTTTTCTGCTAAGATTTGCCCGACGTGACCGGCAGTTTGGGCGGCTTTTGGGTTGGCAAGCCAGCGAGCCAGTTGCTGCGTTAATTCATCACTACCATTGACTTGCACCAATGCACCGGCTTGTTTTAACTGATCTACAATCAGTTGGCAAGATTGGGTATACTGCCCCATAATAATTGGCTTGCCGACAATGGCTGCTTCAATCGGATTATGCCCCCCGATATTGACCAAAGACCCACCGACAATGGCAATGTCTGAAAGAGCATACCACACGCCAAGTTCACCCATACTATCTGCCAGATAGACGCTCTCGTTTTTGGCAGGTTCGCCATCTTGGCTACGACGAATCACCGGCAAATTTTTGGAATCAATCAATTTGGCGACATCATCAAAACGCTCGGGATGACGTGGTACGATAATGAGTAGCGGATGACGGTTGGCATACTGGGCTTTCACGGTTAAAAAACTGTCTAAAATTGCCAATTCTTCGCCTTCATGGGTGCTGGCTGCCAAAATCACGGCGCGATCTGGCAAGTTCCAACTTTCTCGTAACTTTTCGGCACGGCTTAGCATCAACGGGTTGGTTTTACTAGACCATTTAAGCGAGCTGGCAATGCGGATTTTGTCACTGGTAGCGCCCAATTGGCGAAAGCGTTTGGCAGAATCGCTGTCTTGGGCGATGATAAGGCTTAAATTCTCCATCATACTTTGGCTAAGCTTGGCAGCTTTTTGATATCCCTTAAAAGATTTTTCAGACAAGCGACCATTGACCAAAATCGTGGCAATTTGACGATTGTTCAATTCAGCAAGCGTGGTGCCCCACAATTCAGTCTCGATAAATAACGCGGCGACGGGTTGGACATGGGTCAAAAATTTATCAATCACTGCTTTGCTATCGACCGGTACAAAACTATGGTACGCCTTACCTGCTGCTATCTCAGGCGCAAACAGCTGCTCGACGCGGTTAAAGCCTGTATGGGTGGTATTGGTCACCCACAACGCATAGCCTTGCGCGAGCAAATCTCTTAAAATCGGTTCGGCGGTATTGGTTTCACCGAGGGACACCGCATGACACCAAATTATCGGCTGGCGGGTATGAATCTTTGGAAACACTTGACCAAAGCGTTGCTGCTTTTCATTAGGCAAGGTGGTTTTGCTCGCAAGTTTTAGTTGGTATAGTGGCTTTAACAGCGACATGGCGAGACGATAGTATAACGGTGTGGCTTGCATAACGACTCTTGAAACAACTTAATAAAAAAATGCCGTTATTGTAAAAAACGAGGGCTTAAATAGCAATAAAAACCCTACTTTGTAAGTAGGGTTTTTGAACTTAGAGGTTCGCGAAATTCAAGGCGAACAATTAGGCTTGTTCTGTCCAGCGTTTTTGTGATTCTTTAATCACCGCTTTGGCTTCCTCGATGTCACCCCAACTTTCAACTTTGGTTGTGCCCGCTTTTTTCAAATCTTTATAGTGATTGAAATGGAACTCGATTTGTTTAATCAATTGCTGTGGTAAATCTGCTAGGGTATTGATCGCGTTACCGTTGTTGCGGTCGTCGGCAGGTACCACAACCACTTTGTCATCCACTTCACCATCATCCACGAATTTCATCACGCCAATGACTTTGGCTTCGATAAAAATACCTGTTGGTAGCGGGGTGTCAGTGATAATCAGTGCGTCTAATTCGTCGCCATCTTCATCAAGGGTTTGTGGGATAAAACCATAGTTGGTTGGTTTGGCAAATAATTGTGGCTCTACGCGGTCAAGTTGCATCACGCCAAGTTTACGGTTCCATTCGATTTTGTTGTTTGAACCCGCTGGAATTTCGATAACTACGTTAATCACGCCGCCATCAACATCGCCCGCATCAAGAATTTGGTTAAAATCTGCCATGAGTTTTTCCTTTTTGTTAATAAAGTTGTTTATAAAACTGCTTGTAAAAAAGTAGCCTAAAAGTGGGTTGATTATAGCAAAGTCTGTTGGCTTTCTCTATTTTTTCCCGCCGCAACTTCTAGGAAATTATGAATATCCATAGGCAAGTTTGGAATTAAAAAAATTGGTCGTTTAACATCCTGTGTTAATTAAAATCCACTTACTTTTCAATAAACTTGGCTTTGTCTTTAAACATACATTCGTCAAACACCGGGCATTTGCCACATTCGGGACTTCTAGCTTTACAAGTATAACGCCCATGCAAAATCAAATAATGGTGCGCGTCCAATATATAATCCTGTGGTATGCGTGCGATGAGTTTATCTTCCACTTCTCGCACATTTTTACCCGTTGCCAAGCCTGTTCGATTGCCGACACGAAAAATATGGGTATCCACTGCCATGGTGGGCTGCCCAAAGGCGGTGTTGAGCACCACATTGGCAGTTTTTCGCCCTACCCCCGCTAGGCTTTCAAGCTCGTGGCGGGTTTGCGGTACTTCGCTAGCAAATTTATCCACCAAATCTTGGCAGCATTTCATCACATTTTTGGCTTTGCTATTATATAGCCCAATGGTTTTGATATAGCTTTTTAGCCCGGCTTCACCCAAATCCAAAATTGCTTGCGGGGTATTGGCAACGGCATATAGTTTACGGGTAGCCAGATTGACACTGACATCGGTGGCTTGTGCCGACAGTATGACCGCGATCAACAATTCAAAGTTGCTCTGATATTCCAGTTCCGTCTCTGGTTTTTCAATGGCTGCGGCTAGTTTTTGGAAAAACGGCAACACGTTTTTATTGGGCATACGCCGTGAGGGCGGCGTCTCTGCGGTTTTGGGCACTTGGATTTTTGGTTTGATGTTGGCAACCATTATGCACTCTTTAAGTTATTGCAGTGTCGCAAGTTGCTGCTGCAAGGCTTGCACCAAGGCTTGTTTATTGTCATCTGCGCGTACGGCAAGTTGTTTTTCTAATTTTTTGATTTGGGTGCGTAGTTTTGCCGCTTCAATGGCGTTTTTAGCCGCTGCTGCATCGATATCGACTTTGATATCATTGAGTTTGGCTTGTACCATACTGACCACAGGTTTGGCATTGGTATTGTCATTGACTTGGCGTTCGATACGGTCAAGGTGCGCGTAATAGCGCGCGCGTAATCCGTCTTGTTCGGTTTGCCTTGTCGCGTCATCCATCAACCGTGTGAAGGGCACCAGCTCGATGCAGTCCACTGGACAGGGTGGCAAACACAGCTCACAGCCTGTGCATAGGTCGGTAAAAATGGTGTGCATACGTTTGCCCGAGCCAATAATGGCATCGACAGGACACGCAGGAATACATTTGGTACAGCCAATGCAATCTTCTTCTCGAATGATGGCTCGCATTTCCATCGGACGATTGGTAGCGGGATCGGTTTGCCACTTTGAGGCTTCAGCTGTCAGTGGGATACGCCCAAGCAACTTGCCGATTTGGTCAGTAACTGATTGTCCACCGGGCACGCATTGGTTATGCGATTCGCCCAGTGTGACAATGGCGGTGGCATACGGCAGACAGCCTTCAGGATGACCGCATAGCCCGCATTGGGTTTGCGGCAGGACTTGGTCGATTTGTTGTATTAATCGTTGATGCTCGATACTTAGGCTATTTAGGTTTAAATTATTAAATAGATTGGGTACCTTGAAAACAGGTTGGCAATCAGACATGGCTCAATTTTTATTCACTATAATCATTAATGTGTATTTTACCATAGCTCATGCCTATTTCGCCTATAACCTATCAATACAAATCATCAAGACAAATCATCAAGACAAATCACTTAATCAATCTGTTTTAGATTGGTAATGCTGTTTGACCCATTCGATCAGTTGGTAAGCAATCGTGCCTTTTGGCGGAATGACAGGGCCGTTTTCATCTAAACTATCTACATCAAAAAATTGGGCATCCATCAGCTCATTGTTATCTATGGTGATATCGCCACTTTGGTATTCTGCAATAAAGCCTACCATTAAATTGCTAGGAAAAGGCCACGGTTGGCTGCCAAAATAGCGCAAATTGCTGACAGATAATCCTACCTCTTCCATCACTTCACGATGCACGCATTGCTCTAAGCTCTCACCCACTTCCACAAAACCTGCCAGCACGGTATACATTTTGCTATCGGTCGCCCGTAGATGATGCGCTAACAAAATCTGCGGTTTGTTTGCGGTAGTTTTGATGATGGCGGTGATGATACAAGGCTGCACTCTGGGATATTGGTGATAATGGCAGCTAGGGCAAACGGTGGCATTTTCAATGAGGTGTAACTCCGTGGGCGTACCACAGCGGCTACAAAACTGATGATCTTGACGAAAGCGTAACAACTGCATGGCTTTGGCTAATTGGTTGGTTTGTAGCGCATCAAGGCTGCCAATCAGATGTCGAAAGCGCAAAAACTCAATCTGTCCTGTAATTTCTTCTGGCAATTGTGACAAGTCGATATCTTGATGGGCAACGGCATAAATACTGTTGCCTGCCTCATCTGTGTCCACTTTAACGGCCTGAGCGGGCACGTCCTCACAACGATAAAAAAAAGGAAGTCCGCCTATACAGGCGAACATATCGTTATCACATATAAGTAAATCATGGTGTAATGCGGTCATATTGGTTACCAAATTACTTTAAGCCACAAGCATGTGTTGTAAGCTGCGATAGCCGACATACATTGCATGGTTGCCTGCGGGTTTGTTCGTTTCAAGACTTTCTAGATAATAATCTGCTGACATCACAATATCGGCAATTTTAGCAAGCTCATGCTCTGACAACTCGCGACCGTGTTGCTCGATTAAGTTTTGTAGCACTGTAGCAGCGTGTTTGAGCAGTTGGCTTTGTCGAGGTAAGTTTAAAAATAAGCAAGCACCCGAGATAGCGCGCATCATATCAGGCACAGGCGTGATATGTAGAATATCTTTGTCGGCGTCATTTAGATAATCATTGAGCGCAGTTTCAATGGTGGCAATCGCGGTACGGCTTTCTTGGACTAGCGTGTTGTGAGCCGTTTCGATTTGATGTAGCGAAATAGTCTGGTTGTACACGGGCAATGTCACCGCACCTGGGGTATGTGATTTTGCCAGGTTAATCGCCGCATTTTCCGCCATCATTAAAGTGCCAAGCAAGCCATCAAAATCATTAGGCGTTGGCTGCGTCCAAGTTTTTACTTTGCCAGTTTGTTGATTCAGTGCCGCACTAACCTCATTTAAATTTAAGGTTTTAAACACATTACTTAAATCATGCAAACGCTGGGCCATGCTATCAATCTCATCTGTACTTGAATTGAGATTAACTTGGCGGGCATAACTGTCACTGGCAGATTTAATCAAATCGATTTCTTGCTGGATGAGCTGGTTAAGCGTACTGGTCGCTTCACAGTCAGGTCCAAATAAGAAGCGACGCATGGCTGTTAACTGGGTTTCGTTTAAGGTATTGGCCGAGAATTTGCGCTGAACTTGCAGGGCAAGCTGGCTATCTCTTGAGCTGGCAAACTGCACCAAATCAGCAAAACGAGAATCATTGACAGGCAGATAGTCATTAAATTGTTGTTCAACAAAAATCAGCGCGCGCTTTTGCAAGTTACTAAGCGGTAATACCTCTGCCAAATCTGATACCGCCGCATCAGCGGCATGCCAAAACAAACTATCGGTACGTTTTGAAACCATTTCACACGCAGCTTGCATGGCTTTGAGTTTTCCTCGCTCTTTTGGCGATAATTGATTGCTTTGTGCGGTGAGCGCCACGCTCAGACCTGCGCGATAAGCTTCCACTAATTTTTTTGGGTCAATGCCGAGTGATTTTAACGGTTGGTAATTTTGTTCCGGGTTGGCAATCGCGATGCTGCTGTTTTTGTGGCCAGTTAACGCTGATAGCTGCAGCGCTGGCTGATTCAAATCGCTGTGAAGTTGATTGATAATCGGCAACAACAACGAAGGTTCAATGGTCTCTTTAAGTAATACAAACTCGATATAACGCGCCAATGTCATGATGCCTTCTGACACATCCATTATCATATCATTGCTGGCTTTGTCACGGTTGGCTTGGTCACGCTCGTCATAGAGTTTTTGCAGTCCTGCCGATAGACTATTGGCAAGTTCATACCCTTCCTCTAATTGAATCAACCGCAGTACTTTTGCCAATTGCGCCAAGGTATCCACGGAATCAAGTAGCAAAGGCGCTTGACTACTGTCGTCATTAAACTCACTTAAATGCATCTCGGCATCGTGTAGCGTCACGGCAATCTCAGGTCTTAATAAATGCAATGAAGGCAAATCAAAATTGGTGGCCGTTAGTTTTTGTGAGTTAGGACTTGGCAGACTCATGTTTTTTTATCCAAAATGACTTTAAGTTGATAAAGGTAAAATGACAGCTACGCTTATTGCTGATTATTGTAAGACGTCCCTATGCCAGTGTCTATGTCAAAGTGTTAATACCAGCACAATAATTACACTTTATCATGAAATTTTGCCCATCAAAAAAATGCTTTTACAAAATTTAATGAGGCATTGTTTATTGTTAAATACTCGCCCAGTTTTCAGCCAGCTGTGGGTTGTTATCTTTTAAGGCGTTAAGCCATTCAAGATGCGCCTGCTCAGCGTCACTACTTGCTAAAAAGCGCTTGATAGTCGTGCTAAAACGCTGATGCTCAGTTGCGCCGCCGACACCGCCGCCGACATCATCATCGATGGCTAATGCTACCTGTCCACCTGTCATCGCCAGATACACTTCCGCTAAAATCTCGGCATCAAGTAACGCCCCGTGGAAGGTACGGTCTTGTTTACCGACATTGAGACGTTTAACTAGCGCATCCAAGGTATTGCGCTGCCCTGCGAACATGCGTTTGGCGATGGCAAGGCTGTCTGTCACGGTGACGGCTTGGTTAATATCTGGCAAGCCAAGTCGCGCAAACTCAGCTTGCAAAAAGCTCATGTCAAACCCTGCATTATGCGCGATGAGTTCTGCGCCTTGCAAAAAGTCATAAATCGCTTCACCAACTTGCTCAAACACGGGCATATCATTTAAAAACACATTGTGAATGCCATGAACGCGAATGACTTCCTCACCCATCTCAATTTTTGGGTTGATATAGACATGCAGTTTTTCACCGGTAAAACGTCGATTAATCATCTCAACGATACCGACCTCAATGATACGGTCACCATTTTGTGCTTCAAACCCTGTGGTCTCAGTATCGAGAATCAGCTGACGATTGGCAGTACCTTTGTGTTTGGCGATGGGTAATAAAGGTATAAAGGTCGGGTTGGGCTGACTGGTAATACCATTAAACGCTGGACGCTGAGCAATCAAGCTGTCATCTTGTGCGACAAATTGCCCTTGTGGGTTGGTGAACACCGCAAAATGTGGGTTAGCACTTATTGGCGAGTGGGTCAGCTCTCCCCCTAACGATGACTGAGTTGATACATCGATGCTAGTTTGAGTATGGATAGCTTGAGCATGGCTGGTTTGGGTAGTGCTTGTTTGAATAGTGCTTGCGGCGGGTTCACCGTCAAGTGCCTGCAAAAAGATATCACCCATCATCTCATTGTCGGCAAACGCCATGTCTTGCGCGTCATCAAAAGACGTATCGCTAAAATCGCGGGTTAACGCTGAGTGAGTGAGGACTGGGTTGTTATCGGTTGACATTGGGTTCATGGGCGGGTCTTTTTTTTTACTATCAAAATCAGGGTTTTTATCACTAAAATCCGATTTAACATCTAAATCAGTGGTAGGATTGGGTGGATTTTTAATCACTTTGTTAAAGCTTTTGGGCAGTTGGTCTATGCCTTGGTTTGCAAGCTTATCGGCATATTCATTGCCATCATGACCGGCATGTCCTTTGACCCATTGCCAGTCAATTTGTCGCTGCTGGCACAGCCCATCAAGTCGCTGCCATAATTCCACATTTTTGACATTTTTCCAATGTTTCTTTTTCCACCCTGCCAGCCATTCGCTGATACCTTTGATGACATAGCTAGAATCTGACCAGATTTGAATCGGTAACGCTTTTGGGCTATTTTCCAGTGCGGCAATCGCCCCCATCAGCTCCATGCGGTTGTTGGTGGTATGTGCCTCACCCCCGCAAATATCAATTTGCTCACCCGTCGGTAAAATCACCACAGCGCCAAAGCCCCCTTTACCAGGATTGCCACGGCAGGCGCCATCAGTGTAAGCAAGGGTTCGACCCACAAGGGGCGTTAAGGCATGATTTGACATAGATAACAACCCATATAAAACAGCAAAACAATCAAAAAAAATAGCCCTCAGTATAAGAAAAAAAAGCATAAAAAGCCATGCCAAAACGTCTATAATAACCGCTTATAGTTGCTATCTGCTGGTTGTAAAGGACGTCTATGCAAAAAAAATCTCGTGCGCTCGTGTCAGCTGTGTTGACCAAGGTGGGTATGGCTATGGTCTGTGCGATAAGCCTAAATTTGGCAGCTTGTAACAAGCCCCAATCCCCTGCAACGACTAGCAGCGATGACGCAAAACCGTCGCCAGCGTTATCACAACCTGCCGCTAGCGATGATGTGTTTGTGGGTTGTTACACAGTCAGCCATACAGAACCTGCCCAAATCAAAATCATTAAAAATGGTGACAACTATGCCATGCAAATGCGCGAGTTTAACGACCCCAGCAAAAATTGGGACAAGCCTGAAGCCATGCAAGTCATCGCAACAGACAGCCCAGATATACAAAAATACTTTGACATCAAAGCCGATGAACATCAATACTTAGAAAAAGTCATCGCCCGTCCCGACCGCGTGTTTGTGCTCGCCAAAATCACCGATAGTTTTGCAAGCCTAAACCCGCAATTTGACAGCCCGTATCTGGGTTATATCTACAAAGGTAGTAATACGGTCTATAAAGTGGCATGCGAGCAAACCACCAAACTTTAATCACCTGAGTCGCTGCTTGATTTGATGAGCTTGATTTGATGCTTGATTTTATGCTTGAATTAATATATCTCATCCAAATTTTAACCCAAACGATTAATAGAGAATAAGCGATGAATTTTTTTGCATGGTTAGTGCTAGGCTTAGTGGCATACACTAGTGGCTTTAGTATCCGTCATTTTCACTACAAAGACGCCGCCATCCCAACTGATAAAAAATGGCAATACACGGCGATTTTTTTTGTGGTCGCGCTCGTGGTCTTTGCGCTATTGAATTTATATGTTATGCACAAAGCTGCGCTTGATATGATGTTTGTGTTGGTATCGAGTTTGGTGGCGACAGGGGTCTTTTACTATGGTATTTCGGCAGATACCAACAATAAGATGAATCTACCGGATTAAACATACCCGATTAGTTGAACCATGATTTTTTGTAAGTCGATGAATTTGTTTGGATAATAAAATGTCTCAAAAAACGGCGAATACTCACGCCCCCATGACTACCACCCACTTGGCTGGCTTGACGCGGCGCCGACTGCTAAAAACAGGGATAGCGCTATCGGCAGCGACGGTAACGGGTGCAAAAGCGGATTTGACCATTAGCGGGCAAGTGATTAGCCAACCTTCACAGCGGTATGGGTCAAACAATGACCCTAATAACATGGCTTTTGGCGAGCCAAGCGCTATGCCCAATGGCAATACGCCCATGGAAACATTGCCCATCAATCCCCAATGGCCCCAATGGGACTTTGCGACCATCAAAGCCAATTGTGAAGCCCTCAAAGGTCGCGGTGTCCACCTCCATTTGGTAGCGCCATCGGGATTTGGTAGTGATGAACAGCGTAACTTACTGGCGATTCACCGACTCACCCAAGCGGGATTTTATATCGACAATCCAGAAGTGATTAGCCGACGTTATTTGCGCTTTGCAGGTTCAGACAGTGAGCGCTTGGACGATATTACCGCCTTACTTAATCGACCTGTACATGAGCTGCCTAAGATATTACTCGGCGTGCGTGGCGGCTATGGCGCGATGCGTTTGCTCAACAAACTAAGTGATCAGCAGTGGCGAATGCTGACGCAAAAACTCAAAGAGCGTGGCACACTACTGATGGGTTTTAGTGATTTTACTGCCTTGCAGCTTGCCATGTACGCCAAAGGTCATCTCCCCTATGTGGCAGGGGCAATGCTCAGTAGTGACTTTGGCAAAACAGAGGTGAATACCGATACCATCCAAAGTTTTATCAATCTTTGTACCCAAAACCAGCTACGTATCCAAGTGCCAGAAGCTCAGCTTTATCGTGACACTGCGCGTCCTTTGGCTAAGCCGATAAAAGGCACCTTATGGGGCGGTAATCTTAGCGTGTTATCTGCAATGGTGGGCACGCCGTATATGCCAACTGTTGACAATGGGATTTTATTTTTGGAAGATACCGGTGAGCAGCCTTACCGTATCGAGCGTATGCTACAAACCTTGGTGTTATCAGGTATTGTGGCAAAACAGCAGGCAATTGTGTTGGGCAAATTTAATTTTAGCGGCATCAGTGATGCTTACAATGGTGATTACACTTTTGATACCGTCATCCGTACCATCCAACAAACCACAGGGCGACCCATCTACACCGATTTCCCCTTTGGGCATGTGGCAAGACGCATTAATTTTCCGCTCGGTGTGCCTGTCACACTTGACAATGTCGGTAGTGGCTATCAAGCGACATTCAACCAGTTTTATCATCTTAAAACCGATGCAAACTTTGGCAATTTGGACTTAACTAAATTATTCGTCTAACGTATTTTCGGCAGATTGCTTGCCTTTTTACTTGCAAGATTAATTGTTAGACAAACGTAAAATTTTAACCGCGCCACTGGCGACCAAGGCAAAGACCAAGAGCCCAATCAACAGATCGGGATAGCGCGACTGGGTAAACCACGTTAACACCCCAGTCAAGATGACACCTAAGTTGACAATCACATCATTGGACGTGAATATCATACTGGCTTGCATATGTACGTCTTTACTTCTACTTTTCTGAAGTAGATATAGACATAAAGCATTACCGAGTAACGCCAACATCGAGATACCTATCATCATCGCAAAATTTGGTATCGTCTCTGCACCTAAAAATCGACGCACCACTTCCATCAATCCCGCTACAGCAAGCAGTAACTGCAACACACCTGCGACCTTAGCAGTCAGCTGTTTGGTTTGCAGCGAATGACCCACGGCAAACAACGCTAACCCATACACGAAGCTATCGGCAAGCATATCTAGACTATCAGCGACCAATCCCATCGAGCCGCTTAGCCAACCACTCACGGATTCTATGATAAAGAACAGCAAGTTAATAGCAAGCACTTGCCATAACAATTTGCTTTGTTGGTGATCGTTGCTAGTTTTGCTATTGGCTGCATCAGTCACTTGGGTGAGTTCCGAGCCAATGATAGAACTGTCAATATTTAGCGGCTGTAGTTGCTGCAATATCACGGCAGCATCGCCTTCGTGAATTACTGTCATCTGACGATTGGCAATATCAAAGGCTAGCGAGTGAATTCGGGTATTGGGCGCTAATGCCATCCGAATCATTTGCTCTTCAGATGGGCAATCCATTTTAGCAATTTTAAATAGCGTTTTTTGCATAACTCATCTAATTGAAGACATGGTTAATTGGGGCTTATATTATTTTAAAACCTGTTTGAATTTTAACATGCAAACAGGCTTGTAATTTTTCAAATACGCTCGCATTGACTATCAGATTTCAATTTAGAAAATCCGGTTATTGTCATGCGTTTTGGCAAATTTGGCGATATTGGCTTCGATATTTTTAGCGATATTGAGATAATAGTCGGCAAATTCATCGCCTGCGCCTTGATTGGCAATGACGGATGGCTCGCCCTTATCGGCTTGCTCGCGGATGCCTTTTGCCAGTGGTAATTGACCCAGCAGCGGCACTTGATACTGTGCTGCCATTTTATCTCCGCCGCCTTCGCCAAAAATCGCTTCGGTATGCCCACAGCTGCTACAAGTATGCAGTGCCATATTTTCTACCACGCCCAGCACAGGGATATGGGTTTTGCGGAACATCTCAATGCCTTTTTGCGCATCTAGCAAGGCAATATGCTGCGGGGTGGTCACAATCACCGCACCGGTCACAGGAATACGCTGGGCGAGCGTCAACTGAATATCCCCCGTCCCAGGTGGCATATCAATCACCAAATAATCAAGATTTGGCCAGTTGGTTTGGTTGTAAAGTTGCATCAGTGCGCCTGTGGCTTTGGCACCGCGCCAAGCAATCGGGGTGGTGTCATCACTCAACAAGCTACCGATAGATAGCATCGGTATGCCTTGCGCGGCAATCGGTACGAATTGCTCATGCTCGAGCTGCGGCTGCTGACCTGCCACGCCAAGCATACTTGGAATACTGGGGCCGTAGATATCGGCATCCAGCACGCCCACGCGTTTGCCCAATTTTTGCAGCGCCAAGGCGATATTCACTGTCGTCGTCGATTTACCAACGCCGCCTTTGCCCGAAGCCACCACAATAATATGCTCGATACGTGGATGCGGTGTTAATTCAGCTTGGGTGGTGGCTTTTTTGGCAATCGCAGGTTCAGGGGTTTCTGTGACTAATTTGTCACTTTGTGGCGCGGCCTGAGTGACGGGTGGCATGGCATTGGTGGTTTTGGGTAGGGTTGAGCCACTACCTTTGGTCGTAGGTTTTGGCGCAGTAGTGCTGTCAAACAAGGTAATATTCATATTCACTTCACTGACCCCATGAATATGTAGCTTTTGGCTCAAATCATGATGGATTTGTTCAGGATTGCAGTCATCGGGCAAGCGCAAATCCAATGTCAGACTATTACCTTGCTGTTTAACCCCTTTGACATACTGGCGAATTGGCTGGTTATTGACGCGATAGTCATCAAATAACTGATTAAGCGTGGATTCATCCACTGTCGCCACGGTTTTTGGTTTGATAAAGTTAAACATGATAGTTGCTTACCCCAATGTTGTAATTTTAACGATTTTAACCCCTGTTAAGTGGGGTTTATTGCCAATTTTCACAGAGACAGATTGAACATATCTGTGTGAAAAGTAATTTTTCTTGTTTGATTGATGCCCATTGGTTGGGAAATGATGCGATTTAAGCTATCATACAGCAATAATGACATTTTTTTAAACAAATCAATAACAGGTGTATTGTGAGAAAAATTTTAGTTACTAGCGCCCTACCCTATGCCAATGGTCCGATTCATTTGGGGCATTTGGTTGAGTACATCCAGACCGATATTTGGGTACGCGCCATGAAATCACTGGGTCATCAAGCGACCTATGTGTGTGCCGATGATGCCCATGGCACAGCGATTATGCTCAAAGCAGAAGCCAACGGTGTCACCCCTGAAGAGCAAATTGCCGATGTCAAAGCCTCCCATGAAAAAGATTTTGCGGGATTTTTGGTTGATTTTGACAACTACTACTCAACCCATAGCCCAGAAAATGAGCATTACTCTCAGCTGATTTATAATCGCTTGTATGAAAACGGTCATATCTCGCACAAAGCAGTTGAACAGCTGTATGACCCAGAAAAAGGCTTGTTTTTGGCAGACCGTTTTGTCAAAGGCGAATGCCCAAAATGTGGCGCAAAAGACCAATACGGCGATAACTGCGAAGTCTGCGGCACGACCTACAATGCCACCGAACTCAAGAACCCTTACTCAACGCTTTCAGGTGCAACGCCTGTTTTAAAATCATCCATCCATTATTTCTTTAACCTGCCAAACTTTAGCGAATTTTTGCAAAACTGGACGCGTAAAGAAGGTCGCCTGCAAACCTCTATCGCCAACAAATTACAAGAATGGTTTGATGCAGGGCTTGCCAGCTGGGATATCAGCCGCGATGCGCCGTATTTTGGCTTTAAAATCCCAAACACCCCAGCCAGTGAACCAGACAAGTATTTTTATGTGTGGCTCGATGCGCCTGTGGGTTATATGGCAAGTTTCAAAAACTTGTGTGATCAACAAGGTGCGCAGTTAGGCTTAAATTTTGATGACTATTGGTCAAAAGAAAATCATAACAACACCGAAGTTTATCACTTTATCGGTAAAGATATTGTGTATTTCCATGCCCTGTTTTGGCCGGCCATGCTTGAAGGCGCAGGATTTAGAACACCCACTGCTATCAACGCGCATGGCTTTTTGACCGTCAATGGCGAGAAAATGAGTAAATCTCGCGGCACCTTTATCAAAGCCGATACCTACTTACAAAACCTTGATCCTGAATACTTGCGTTATTACTTTGCTAGCAAATTATCAGCCAGTGTCGAAGATATCAATCTGGATCTTGAAGACTTCATGCAAAAAGTCAATTCAGACTTGGTGGGTAAAGTCGTCAATATCGCCAGCCGCTGTGCAGGATTTATCCATAAAAATCATGGTAGTAAACTGGCACTGACAATCAGCGAGCCTGCTTTGGTGCAACAAATCATTGATGCGGGCGAAGACATCGCTGCCGCTTATGAATCGCGGGAATTTAGCAAAGCCATGCGTCTGATTATGGCGTGCGCAGACAAAGCCAATGAGTACATTGATGACAAAAAACCGTGGGCACTCAACAAAGTTGAAGGTCAACAAGCCGAAGTACAAGCGGTGTGTACCGTCGCGCTTAATATCTTCCGTCAATTAGTGGTTTATCTTGCCCCGGTATTGCCATTGATGTGTGAAAAAGCACGAATTTTTCTCAATGTTGACAGCTTAGACTTTGATAGCCGTCATGCGTTATTGGTCGGGCATACCATCAACGCCTTTACCCCATTGATGCAGCGTGTTGACAAAGATAAAGTGGCTGCGATGGTGGACGCCTCAAAAGAAGATTTAAACAAACAGCCTGCTATCGCCAATCAACCAGCAAATGGGCAAGCGGGCACGAGCAAAGCCAAAGCCGCCGCTAGCGAACAACCCACTGGCGATACAGCATTGATTGGTATCGATGACTTCGCCAAAGTCACCATGACCGTAGCAAAAGTACTAGCTTGCAACAACGTGGAAGGTGCAGATAAATTGCTGCAATTTACCCTAGATGTGGGTGAGACAGATGCGCAGGGCAATGTGAAAACGCGCAATGTGTTTAGCGGTATCGCTAAATTTTATAACCCTGAACAATTGGTGGGCAAAACCGTGGTCTGCGTCACCAACCTTGCGCCACGAAAAATGAAGTTTGGTATTTCTGAAGGTATGATTTTATCGGCTGAAAAAGCGGGTCAATTGACCGTGGTTACGCTAGATGACCATATCCCTGCGGGTGCGACCCTTGCTTAATGCGCTTAACTGGGATTGACTGCTATGAATTGAAACATTTTGAAACATTCTTAATCATTTTTTTGGTCACAACAAAAAACCGCTAATAATCTTCAGCGGTTTTTTATTAAGCTATCCTAAATATCAAATAATCTATATTGTCGTACGATTAACGTTCGCCTTTGCTTACGCTGATGCGAACGGGGATAGATTTTCGATTGGCTCTAACTGGATTAGCTGCCTTATTATATTGGCAATAATGGGGTGCTTCAGCCGAAGGTAGAATAGCACCAACTACTAATACGCCTGCCATCAAGTTTGATGAGTTCATATAGCCTCCTTGTTGAGTTAGTGTACGATGATTCCATCTGTGAATCATTTACCTTTACTAAGCACAGACATGTTTAACTTAATCAACGCTGCAACGAATCGTTTAAAAAAGATAAATAATGCTGCGAGTAGAAGTTGTATTCTAAAAGATATCAAAAGATTTTCATACCATTTTATTATGACAATTTCATGAAATATCCAATTATTTTGATTCTTTATGTTTCAATTAAGGTCTTTTTGTTTCCATTAAGCGCTTTATGTAATTAAACCTACTCAGACAGCAATATTTACAACATTTTTTTAAAAGACTAATGTTCATAAAAACCGCTAAACAATAAAAAAACTTATGTATAATATGTATAGAGGATAGCAAACTTTCATTTATGTTATAGCAAACTAGTACATTGAAATACTATACTCGATTCACAAAACAAGTTTGATGATTGGGGAATACTATGTTGTCAACCACACACGGTAAATTATCCGCTCTTTGCGCCATTGTTGGATTATCTTTAGCCGCCTGCTCACCTCAGAAACCATCCGCGCAAGCTGCAGACACGGCTAGCAAACCCTCAGCCACTGCCAACCAAAAACCCAATAAAACTATCGCCATTTCTGCGATTGTGGCACACCCATCGCTTGATGCCATTCGCCAAGGTATCCTTGATGAATTGGCTGCTGAAGGGTATATCAAAGGGCAAAATCTAACCGTAAATTTTCAGTCAGCACAAGGCAATACAGCAACGGCAGGACAAATATCCAAACAATTTGTTGCTGACAAACCTGATGCCATTGTGGCAATCTCCACCCCTACTGCCCAGTCGTTGGCTGCCGCTAGCAAAGAGATACCGATTGTTTATACAGCAGTGTCAGATCCTGTGGCTGCCAAGCTCATTACTCAACAAAACACCCCGACTCAGCCCAACATCACAGGTTTATCCAGCCAATTACCGTTAGCACCGCAGCTTGACTTTATACAAAAAATCATGCCGTCAGCCAAATCCATTGGCTATGTGTTTAGTGCAGGTGAGATGAATTCGGTAGCGCTGCGAGATAAACTCAACATTGCGCTACCAAAGCGTGGCATGAACTTAGTGGATATCCCAGCCAACCGTCCGACTGACATTGCCATGGCAACTAATAGCCTTGGCGGCAAAGCCCAGTTGATTTATACCTCAATGGACAATAATGTGGCGTCGGCATTTGAATCGATGGTGCAATCAGCCAATGCGTTAAAACTTCCCATCATCGCCTCCGATGAGTTTAGCGTCCGCCGCGGTGCTACGGCAGCACTCGGTGTCAATGATTATGACTTTGGACGTACCACAGGCAAAATGGTAGGCAAAATTTTGGATGGTACACCTGTCACTCAAGTTAAACCCGAAGTGATGAACCAATTAACTTTATACGTGAGCCCAAAACACGCCCAAGCACAAGGCGTAACACTAAATCCTGAACTATTAAAAGGTGCGATTAACGTTGATACCACACCCGAGCAAAAAATTGACAAATAATTGCTATGGGTAAATAAGAAAAAACCCGCCTAACTAAATAGACGGGTTCTTCAAACTGGGCAGTGAAATGATGCGTTATTTAAAGCACATTTAAAATAACACGTGTCGCTTCAATGACATCAAGTACGCGGTTGTCAACACGTAGGCGAACTTCACCTGGGCGCGGGCGACTGATAATCTTTGCCTGGCGATAAGCATTGTTATTTAACACATAGACATTACGGTCATTATATCGCTTGACGCTGTAATAACGACTGTCTAGTTTTTTTGCCCAGCCTGGTGGTACCGCTTTACCATGTGCAACATTTTTTTGCAGACCTGGGGGCAATTGGCGATACTGCTCGTGGGTTAGGTAGCGACCACTGCGACTATCGTAGTATCGATTATCGCCTCTGTCGTGCTCTCTATCATGGTTTGGGTTATAGCGTTGGTTTTCTTTGCGCTCATCTTTATAGTGTTTTTGTTGCTGTTTCTGATGCTGTGTCCAAGTTCTAGCTTGTTTATCTTGACCTTTACCATGACCAGGATCTGCAAAAACAGCGGGTGAAGCCATGAATGAGCCCGCTAAAAATAAGCTAGTTAATAACGTCGATTTTTTCATTGTTATACACCTTTATCTATACCTTTATAATATGTTCGCTGGATAAGTAATTTTGTATGAAACTATAGCATGAAATTAAAATGTAACTTAATATGACAATGGTGTGGTAATTTTCTTTCTACTAAAAAACAATGCGCCACCGCTTATTACTTAGTTTATGACTTAGCGAATTATTATTGAAAAATGATACATTAGCGAAATTAGGCGGATTGTTATGTTATAGGAATTTATCAGATAATGCCTTTTTAACCCGTGACCCAAAGCTTTAAACGTGGTTGGCAAACTTGCCTGATACATATATAACGCTATGCGACTGCAAAATTAGCTGATAAAATGTAAATAATGTTTAACAATGCTGTATGATATTGTTATTGAAGTGTAAGATTTTCCTTTTTTAAGATTTACCTTTTTAATTGTTACCCTATGGATGGATTTTTGGAGTGATATATGTTGAACGCTACATTTGGTGTTTCTCGTTTGACCAAAGCAATGATGCTAGGTGGAATTTGTATGGCAAGCCTGATGGGCTGTAGCCAATCTAACAATAAAACAGCTGATGCCAGTAGCGCAAGCACAGCAAGCGCAACGACAGCTGCGTCAGGCGATACCAAGTCTGTCGCTATCACGGCAATCGTTGAGCACCCAGCATTAGATGCCGTCCGTCAAGGTGTGATTGAAGAGCTGGGCAACGAAGGCTTTAAAGAAGGTCAAAACCTAAAAGTAAATTTCCAATCAGCCCAAGGCAATACGGCGACTGCCGGTCAAATTGCCAAACAATTTGCTGCGGATAAACCCGATGCCATCGTTGCTATTGCTACCCCATCGGCGCAATCCGTCATTGCAGCGACCAACTCAATTCCTGTTATTTTCTCTGCGGTTACCGACCCTGTCGAAGCGAAACTGATAAAATCTTGGGAAGCATCTGGCACCAACGTGACAGGCGCATCAGACATGTTGCCACTTGAGCCACAGATTGAGCTGATGAAAAAAGTCGTACCAAATCTCAAATCAGTCGGCTATGTATACAGCCCAGGGGAAGTCAACTCAACGGTAGTACTCAAAGAGCTTGAAACAAAATTTAAACCGATGGGTATCAACATCGTTGCGGCACCTGCACAGCGCACTACCGATATTCCCCAAGCCACTCGCGGTCTACAAGGTAAAGTTCAGCTCATCTATACCTCACTTGACAACAACGTGGTATCCGCTTATGAGTCGCTTTACCAAGCGGCTAAAGAAATCAAAGTACCCCTAGTGGCGTCCGATACTGACTCCGTTGCACGTGGTGCAGTCGCAGCAATGGGTATAAACTACAAAGACTTAGGCATCGAAACAGGTAAAATCGTTGGACGCGTCCTAAAAGGCGAGAAACCAGGTACCATCAAGCCTATCACTATGAATAAGCTTGACTTATACCTTAGTCCAAAACACGCGCAAGAAGTCGGTATTACGCTGCCACAAGAGTTAATTAGTCAGGCAGCCCAAGTAGAACCTGCGCCAAAAGCTAAACAATAAATCATTCGTTAGTTTTAGCTGTTTTAATGTGATTGCAAATTTGATTTCCCAGTGGCAACTAAAGTTTCAAAGCGCGTATTTTTACTTTAGTCGCATTACGCTTAACGCCACTTGGTTTACCTTAACACCTGACTGCTTGTTGAATTAACAAGCGGTCTTTACTTTTTTGTGTGAACAGTTATGTCGTTACTTGCTTTATTTGGTGCCCTAGAAAGTGGTCTAATCTATGCGTTAGTGGCTTTGGGCGTATACATTTCATTTCGGGTGTTAGATTTTCCAGATTTGACCGCGGATGGTAGTTTTCCCTTAGGCGGTGCTGTCGCAGGCGTGGCAATCATCGCGGATGTCAACCCTTGGCTGGCTTGTATCTTTGGTATGCTTGCTGGGGGTGTTGCAGGTTTAGTAACGGCTTGGCTACATGTCAAACTTGGTATTTTACAGCTGCTCTCCAGTATTTTAGTGATGGTCGCGCTGTATGCCGTCAATTTACGTATTATGCAAGCGCCAAACTTGGCGTTGCTCGGTGAGCCAACGATATTTGGCGAACTGGTGACTGATAGTAACGGCTATTGGATGCGCTGTGTGGTGATTGGTGGTGTGGTGATTGCTGCCAAGTTTTTCTTGGATTGGTTCTTTAGCACTGAGATGGGCTTGGCGATGCGAGCAACTGGCTCTAACCTTAGAATGTCACAAGCTCAAGGGATTGCTACCTCTCGTAGCATTTTGTTAGGTATGGCGATTTCTAACGGGCTGATTGCGCTTGCTGGTGCGATTTTTGTGCAAACCCAAGGCGGTGCCGATATTTCCATTGGTGTTGGTACCATTGTGATTGGTCTCGCTGCCGTTATCATTGGTGAAACCATCATCCCTGCCAAAAAGATGCTGTGGATTACCCTATCTGCTATTGTCGGGGCGATTCTTTATAAATTCTTTATCCAAATTGCGTTGTCAAATGATACCTTACGTGCGATTGGTTTTGGTCCTCAAGATGTTAACTTGGTCACCGCACTGCTGGTGGTGATTGCTTTAATCCTACCAAAAATCAAATCAAAAATTTTAAGCAATCGCCATAAGCATGCCGCTTAACTTGGTATCAAATAGTTGATTTTAACTTTGGCACTTAACAACTTATAAAGCAAAAGGACAATGCCTTATGATGAACGCAGACAACCTACGATTGACCTTCAATCCTGGTACGCCCATTGAAAACCCTGCCTTACGTGGTATCAGCCTGCGTATTGAGGCGGGTGAATTTGTCACGGTCATTGGTACCAACGGCGCAGGTAAGTCGACGTTTTTAAATGCCGTCGCTGGCACGATTCGGGTCGATAGCGGCAAAATTACCTTAAACAATATTGACGTGACCAAAAAATCCGCCCACCAACGGGCACACTGGGTAGCACGCGTTTTTCAAGACCCAATGGCAGGTACTTGTGAAGCCTTAACCATTGAAGAAAACATGGCACTTGCTTACAAGCGTGGCGAATCGCGTTTTTTAAAAGGCGCATTGAATCACAAAAACCGTGAAATTTTCCGTGAAAAACTGGCAATTTTAAAATTAGGGTTAGAAAATCGACTCACTGACCGTATGGGTTTGTTATCAGGCGGGCAACGCCAAGCGGTTAGCCTATTAATGGCATCCCTGCAGCCATCAAAAATTTTACTACTTGATGAACACACGGCTGCCCTTGACCCAAAAACCGCCGCTTTCGTCTTGGAACTAACCGATAAAATCGTGCAAGAAAACAATCTCACTACCATGATGGTCACTCACTCCATGCAGCAAGCGCTCAATCATGGCACGCGCACCGTCATGCTACACCAAGGGCAAGTGGTACTAGACGTATCAGGCGATGAACGCAAAGGCATGACTGTCCATGATTTACTCAATATGTTTGAACGCACCCGCGGCGAAGTGGTAGAAGATGACAGCTTAATTTTGAGCTAACTTAACTGGGCCCAATCAAATAAGATGGGTTAAATAAGATGGGTTAAATAGAATAAGTTAAATAAACCCTAGCACTTAACATGATGAAGATGGATAACATAAGTTATCCATTTTTTTACACACAGTGATAAATTAATTCTTCATAATAACACTGGATAAGCAAGCAGTGCCAATACTGCTATTTTTCTCAATTTTAATTATAAAAAACAATATCCTTTGAGGTCACTATGTTTGATTTAAAATCACTTGTTACGAAAGCTGTCGAAGACAAAACGTTAAATGTCAATGAATACATCTTTATGCCAGAGCGCGTCGATATGATGGTAAAAGATGGACGGTTAAGCTGTGTACTAAACACCAATGGTAAAGTTGATTTTATTTACCATAAAAGTGGTATTACCGAAGTGCGTTCAGGTCTACGTAAAAGTCCGTTTACCTCGTTTCGCAATGAACTTCACTATGGGGTATATGATGATGTGGTGGATGAAGTGATTGAAGCGGTTGAAAAAATCATTGGCAGTCAATCCAAATACTTTAATTTTGCGGCTGATGCAGAATAAAAAAGTCAATTATAAAAAAGCTGAAACATTACTTTTCAGCTTTTTTTATGTCTTTTATTTATAGATGATTCCTTTATTTATAGAGAATTAAAGGCGCTATCAATCGCATCATCTAATCGCTCAACCGCGATGATTTTGAGACCTTGATATTGCTCTAATTGCGTTTTGGGGGCATTGGCTTTGGGTACAATCGCATGGGTAAAGCCATGTTTTACCGCTTCTTTTAGACGCTCTTGACCATTGGGCACAGGTCTGATTTCACCCGATAGGCCTACCTCACCAAATACCGCTAGGGTATAAGGTAAAGGCTTTTCCTTGATGCTAGACGCACAGGCCAATAAAACCGCCAAATCTGAACCTGTTTCAAGCACCTTAACCCCGCCTACCACATTGACATACACATCTTGCCCATTGGTTTGGATACCGCCATGACGGTGCATGACTGCCAGCAACATAGCTAAGCGCTGATAATCTAAACCTAGTGCCATGCGCCTAGGTTGTCCTTGCGATTCATCCACTAGCGCTTGTACTTCAACCAGTAGCGGTCTGGTACCTTCACGGCTAACCATGACCACTGAGCCTGCAATCGGTTTATCATAACGACTTAAAAATATCGCCGATGGATTTGCCACTTCTTTGAGTCCTGCGTCCGTCATGGCAAAAATGCCCAACTCGTTGACGGCACCAAAACGATTTTTTACCGCACGAATCATTCGAAAACGGCTGTCCGATTGCCCTTCAAAATACAGTACCGCATCCACCATATGTTCTAGCACGCGAGGGCCTGCCAGCGCCCCTTCTTTGGTCACATGCCCGACCAAAAATAACGCTGTACCCGTTTGCTTGGCATAGCGCGTCAGAATCGCCGCTGATTCACGAATTTGACTGACCCCGCCTGGTGCGGATTGGATAGCTTCGGTAAACAAAGTCTGAATTGAGTCAATGATGGCGACGGCTGGTTGCTCTTGGGTCAAGGCCTGGCAAATCATTTCAACATTGGTTTCTGCCAATACTTTTAAGTTGTTATTGGGTAGCCCCAAACGACTAGCCCGCATCGCCACCTGTGACAACGATTCTTCACCCGTAATATACAGTGCACTTCCGGCGAGACTTTGATTTTCTGCCATGTGAATCGCCGTCTGTAGCAAGATAGTTGATTTGCCAATACCCGGATCACCCCCAATCAGCACCACAGAACCTGCCACCAAGCCACCGCCTAACACCCGATCAAACTCACCAACACCCGTTGGTAGCCTAGTATCGAGCGACATAGGCACGGCATTAAGTGGCATGACGCTCGATTGTTCGCCCGCGTAGTTGCTGGCTTTTTTGGTGACAGGTTTATGATGTGGCATGCTGACCGTCGGCGCTTCGACAAGGCTATTCCATGCGCCACATTCGGCACACTGTCCCGACCATTTGCCGAAATTTGCGCCACACTGTTGGCATACGTAGGATGATTTTGATTTTGCCATAGATTCCAATTTGCAACCAAAAATTTAAAAATAAAGAATAAAGAAACTTAAAGCGTATTAGTGGTGGTGAGAGGGATAAACTATGCTATGCAATGAAATTAGGTATAGCGAGCTATGTTTGACACACAAGTTTTGACACGCAGGATTGCCGTTATTTGCGACTATATTTATGGGCGACTAGGTCATAAATCCAGTAAAAAATAAACCCATACACCAAAATAAGTAGGGTCAACGAAATATCGAGCAAAAACGCTTGCCACAGACCAATATTCATCACCCACATGACCAGTGGTAAGGTAAAGCCCAACAAGCCACCTTCAAATCCCAGTATATGCAGTACCCGTAGCCATAGCGGTCGAGCCAGTTTTTCACCGGTAAAAAATTTATCAAACAATAAGTTATAAATAAATGTCCAAATCATGGCGATAAATGAAATGCCAATCAGCAGCGCCAATATATTTGAGTTAGGCTGTGATTCACTATCCGTAAAGCCAAAAAAGCTGAGTAATTTTACCCAGCCTAATGATAGCAGTATGGCGATTGTCTCAAATAAAATCGCTTGCCAGATGCGTGCTTTGGTGGTCATCACGTTTTGCTTGTAACCATCTTACTAAACCCTGCTTGCTAGACCATGAAGTTTTCACCCAAGTAGACCTTACGTACCAACTCATTGTCTAAAATATGCTCTGGCGTGCCTGCCGCAATAATTTGTCCTTCACTGACAATATAAGCATGTTCACAGATAGCCAAAGTCTCACGCACGTTGTGATCGGTGATGAGCACGCCGATGCCGCGCTGTTTGAGCTTAATAATCACCTCTTTGATATCGCCTACCGAAATCGGGTCAACCCCTGCAAAAGGCTCGTCAAGCAAAATAAACTTGGGATTTGAGGCAAGGCTGCGGGCAATCTCACAGCGTCTGCGCTCACCACCAGACACGCTCATTCCTAATGAGTGGCGCACATGACCCAAATTAAATTCCCCAATCAGCTGCTCAAGTTGCTGCTGCTGCCCCGCTTTATCCAAATCTGTGCGAGTCTGCAAAATCGATAAAATATTTTCTTCAACGGTTAATTTGCGAAAAATTGACGCTTCTTGTGGTAAGTAGCCAATGCCTGATGCGGCGCGCTCGTGCATGGACAATGCCGACAAATCTTGATTACCCAGCTGTATTTGCCCTTTGTCCATATTGACTAGACCGACGACCATATAAAAGCTGGTAGTCTTACCCGCCCCATTTGGACCGAGTAACCCAACCACTTGCCCTTGTTCTACCGAAAAAGACACGTCTTTAACCACCCAACGCTTGCCATAGCGTTTGGCAAGGTGCTGCATGATCAGAGACTGGTTGGATTGCGGTTGCGACATAATAAATCCTAGAACTAAACAATGGCAATGAACAAAGCGAAAGCAAGTTAAACAATACTAGCGATTGCGAACGCCAACACGGTTGCTCGCTTGTGGCGGAAATACCAGCTCAACACGTTGGTTATTCCCTGCTTTTGCCTCAATATCACCCACTTTTAGACTGTAATGGATAACATTGCCAGAAAAACTACCGCCATTTTGGGTCAAGCGCGCATTACCCGTGAGGGTGACGAGCCCTGTTTTGACGTTGTAATCAATTCGATTTGCCTGACCTTTCGCCAAACCCTTCTCTTGTGTCACAATTTGTTGGATAGTGGCAGGACGCCCGGTTGCGACTGCACTTTCAATAGCACGGGTTGGCGTCAAATTGACGGTTAAATTATCCGCAGCCATTTTGAGCGTGCCTTGGGTAATGGTAACGTTGCCTGTATAGCTTGTCACCCCAGAGCGCTCACTGTACGTCGCTTTATCTGCCAACAACCGAATCGGCTCATTGGCGTCTGATGGCAGGGCGTTTGCCACGTTCGATGCCGCAAGCATGCCAGCAACTAACACACCGCCAGCCATTATTAATTGTCGAGTCTTCACCACAATCATGTTAAACCTTTTATATAAAAATTTTAAAATCAACAATATAGATTAAATTAGCACCGAAGTTAAAGATTTTTGATACTCACTTAAGTCCCGTCAACATCGCAACTGAGTTGCTGTCTTAACAGTAGCCACTCTACTCCATAGAGATAGGGTTAGCTACTGTGCAGGTTGAATCATCACGCTCACTTGGCCAAAACCGTAATCACCCGTTGCCAAGTCACCACTAAATTGTTTGGCATCAAACCGATTATTCCCATGGATAAAGGTCAGCGGTTCATTAGTCATCACTGTATTATTGACCAAATCACCCACAAAGTTTTTACCTATCATTTTAACGGGTAAATTCGATATACTGGTATTTTGGGTAAGCAACGGAACGCTGGTTAAGGTCACGTTACCTATCAGTTTGGCAATCTGCTTATTTTCATCCAATTGTGCTTGGTCAGCCACCAAAGTTACTTCACGCTCATTTTTTGGACGGATAACAATCTGCGGCTTGGACATCACGGCAGTATTAGCATTTTGGTAATGGGTCACCTGCGCCGCTGTTAACTGATAGCCAACACTACCTGTTTCGGTCGTTTGTAGTGCTTTGATTTGCTCTGCTTGGTAATCAATATCGGTCGGTTTGAGTGACACTTGGGTCAAGCGAGCATCGTTTTGCGCATAAAAATAGGCCGATACGATAATAAATAGTAAGCCTAAAATAAATAGCGTTTTTGTTGACACGATTGCCACCTAACATTGCCAAAAAATTTGATAAAAACGGACGTTACCACACTAAACCGCATACGCAAATCACTTAAAACAAATTGCTTAAACTAAATCACTTAAAATAAATCACTTTCAAAAAAATCACTTAGAACAAATCCCTTAGCATAAGTCCCTTAAACCAAGTTATATAACCTAAATCACATAACTGGCCAAAATATCATCGTAATGACCCGTTGCTTTTAATATCAAATCACATAACTCACGAACTGCCCCTTGTCCGCCTGAGCGTGTGGTAACCATATCGACCCGTTTGATGACTTCGCCATTGGCATTTGCCACGGCTACAGCAAACCCGACGGATTGTAAGGCTTTGATATCTGGCCAATCATCACCGATATAAGCACATTCTACTAGCGAGATACCAATATTAGCTAACAATTCATTGAGCGCCGTCAATTTGTCTTCCCGCCCTTGCACGAGATGGGTGATTTTTAATTCTTTGGCACGATGAGTGACAATGTCGCTAGTACGACCGGTTATAATGGCAGTTTGAATCCCTGCTTGGTGAATACGCTGAATACCAAAGCCATCTTGAACATTAAAGCTTTTGGTTTCAACCGTGTTGGCATCATAGATAATTTTTCCATCGGACAATACACCATCCACATCCATAACCAATAGTTTAACGTTTTTTGCTTTAGTGAGCAGACTTTGCATGACTTTATCCTTATTATTGTAAGCCTAGTTACTTTAAAAGTAGTTATTTTAAGCCTATTAATTCACACCCGCATGCAGTAACTCGTGCAAGGTCAAAATACCCGCCAAAGTCTTATCATCATTAATGATTAATAGCTGATTTATCTTTTGTTCGTTCATTAATGTGAGCGCATCAGACGCACGAACATCAGGATTGACGGACTTTGGATTGGTTGACATCACCTCACTAATCTGCGTATCAAGCCCCAATTGGCGCGCTAAGCTACGGCGCAAGTCACCATCGGTAAATACGCCCACGACTTGATTGTTCGCATTGGTAATCACCGTCATCCCCAGTCTACCACCCGTCATGCTAAATAAGGCTTCGTTAAGCGTCGAATGCTCATCAATAGTTGGCAGGTTATTTACATGCATTAAGTCCTTCACTTGGGTCAATAATTTGCGACCCAATGCCCCCGCAGGGTGCGATAGAGCAAAATCTTCTGAGGTAAAATGCTTACTATGCACCAATGCCACCGCTAACGCATCTCCTAGCGCCAAAGTAGCTGTGGTACTTGATGTCGGTGCCAAACCAAGGGGACATGCTTCTTCAGATGCCCCTAAAGTCAAAGCTACATCGGCAGATCTTGGCAAAATACCGCGTTTGTCACGGCTGATACTAATGAGCGGAATGCCCAGTTTTTTTACCACAGGCAGTAACGTGCGGATTTCATCTGACTCACCTGAGTTTGAGATGCCAATTAACACATCGCCTTTGACCAACATGCCTAAGTCGCCATGACCTGCTTCACCAGGATGCATAAAAAAAGACGGCGTTCCCGTTGAGGCAAAAGTCGCTGCAATTTTGCGACCAATAAGCCCTGACTTACCCATGCCTGTCACCACCACACGCCCCTGACAGTTTTCGATCAAATGGCAAGCGGTCACAAATCGTTCATCTAGCTGTTCAATCAGCAAATCTAAAGCATGTTGTTCTGTTTTGATAGCGTCTTTGGCATGCTTTACATAATCAACCGATGCATCCAAGATAATTCCTCACTAATTTTTCAAAATGGCTGTTGGTGCGCTTTTTTTGGGCACTTATCTTTACGCGGTTATCGCTATCCGCTTATTCGGGCGTTTAATAGTTAGCATAAACAATCTTTAAAGCTAAAAATTTAAAATTTTTTAAAGTCTGATTATCATAGCGTAATTTCAGCCAATATTCACGGGATAAGTCCGAAAATACATATTTTGACAACATTTCATCGAATTTATATTAACAATCTACGCATTGCTAAATCAGTTCCAAATACACTATAAATGATAAGCTATAAAAGCTATAAAAAATGGCGAACACTGATAGGGTTCGCCACGTAATATCATGTTTGGAATTTAAAAATTAATACTTGTCTTCACCATTGCCGTTTGCATCATCGTCAAAATTGGCATCGTCTTTGGTAGGCTCAAAATTCATATTGTCGTAGCCGCTATCAAAACCACGATCAGCAAAACCACTGCGATCATACGGTGCTTGCGCAAATCCTGTACGCTCCTGCGGGTAGCCACGTGGGTCATTGTCATAACCGCCGCCATCAAAACCGCGGTCACCAAAACCACCACGATTAGCAAACCCTGTGCGATTTGCGCCATAGCCTTGTGGCTCAAAACCGCCTGTTTGACCAAAGCCCAGTTGGCTAGATTGGCCGTATCCACTTGCCCCTGGCATTGGCGTAGCTGAACGGGGATTACGGGCAGGTACCACCGTTGAAATGGCGTGTTTGTAGACCATTTGACTGACGGTGTTTTTGAGTAATACCACATATTGATCGAAAGATTCGATTTGACCTTGAAGTTTGATGCCATTGACTAAAAAAATAGACACTGGAATACGGTCTTTGCGTAAAGAGTTTAAGAAAGGGTCTTGTAGTGTTTGACCTTTTGACATAGGTTTCTCCCAGAAATAAACAGAAAGTTGGTTAAATTATTATATTTTTAAACGAATTTTTAATTATACCTTATTAGCTTAATATGGATTGTCGAATCACCATATTAGATAAGCACTCAAATAGTATCACCCAAGCATGTCACTGCTGTTAACTTGTTTTTATTAGCAAATTTCTTGCTTGATCAATAGTTGCCAAGGGTCTGATATCAAAACGCTCAACCAATTGTTGTGTGCTAACCAGCTTACGCATCCATGTATATTGGCGTTTTGCTAACTGTCTTGTAGCATATAATGCCTCATTTTGCATAGTTTGTCTATAATCTTGAATTGGGGAGCTGTGCGTGTTTAGTAAAAAACGCGCCACATCATCATGAAAATTTTCTTCATTATTATCATATGTAAACACTGTTGTATTTTGTATTTTTTCTAAAAAATCCCAAGCTTGCCGGTAGCCAACGCAGCGCATGGATGGCAGATCAGCCGTGAGGTGATATTGTTGTCGCAGGGCAATCACTTCCTGCAAAAAGCCTTGTTGCCACATGATATCTAACCGAAGTGCGATGCGCTTGTGTAACCAATCACGATCTGGCATCACGGCTAAAATCTGCCAATGCTGATGTGGATTGTCGGCCAATGCCCTAGCTGGCTGGTTTTGCCAAGCGCTTAATGGCTTACCTGTTTGCAGATAGATTTCGACCGCTCTGCCAATTCTTTGGGTGTCTGTGGTTTTAAGTTGCTTAGCAAGGATAGGATCTACCTGGGTTAAATAAGCGTGTAGCTGTTCAATCCCCTGCTCGGCAATCAATTGGGTGACTTGTTGGCGAATCTCAGGCAAGGTTGCTGGGATATCATTAATACCTTGAATCAGTGCCATATAGTACATCATGGTTCCACCCACCAGCACAGCTGTTTTATTTTGCTGATGAGCAAGATTGATATGATAGTCCACATCGCTTACAAACTGGGCAACGCTGTAGCTTTGCTCAGGACTGATGATGTCAACGAGGGCATGTGGATAGTGTACCAATTCTTCACGTGTCGGTTTGGCGGTACCGATATTCATATCCCGATAAATCAAGGCAGAATCTACCGAAATAAGACGATATTTGCCTGTTTCGTAAAGTTCATACGCCAACGCTGTTTTACCACTGGCAGTAGGTGCTATAAGGCAAATCACGTCTTGTTTATCGGCTGTTATCATAGCTTATTCTGGGGATTGTTAAGGTTGCTAGCGATTAGGTAAATGCGAATGCGACAGCAGCCATTGTAGCATGTCAGTTTCACTGACTCGAATGGCATTATCAGCAATGTGGGTAAAATCAGCTTGATTCAAATAAGATTGAACATAGGCTTTATCATCACTGTCTATATGATGATATTGTAAATCAATCAGATAAAAATATCCTTGCCAAAAAATTAAAGCAAAAGTTTGATGCTGGTTTTCACATTGATGCTGTCTTTCAAATTCATGCTTGTTTTCAAATTCATGCTTGTTTTCAAATAAGGTTACTAGCTGTATCGAGTCGCTATCCGTTACCCTATCGACAGCACCCTTTATTGCTAGCTGATTTCCCATCTGGATTCCCAGCTGATAAAGCGACTGATTTTCGGCAACGTGAGTTATGTGATTGGTGGGTTTGTCATTAGGCTTTATATACTGAATGGACGTAGCTTTACCCGCAGGCAAGTTTTGAAATTTATCGACGTTACTGTCATCAGTATTTGTCATGCAAGCTTTTCGTTGCAGGGTGTTTAGCTCCATCATTTTAGGCGGCAATTGCTCTAGCATATGCTGAGACAACCAAGCTAATATATTGGTCAATGGTTGGATTTTGACTTGTTGTTTACTCGGGTGAATATTAACATTTATCCACTCGGCAGGCAGCTCAAAAGACAACGCATAGCCCATTTGTAGCGAATTATCGATGCCAATCCCTAGCTTGCGACCCACTTTTTGTATGGCCTGACTAATCGCCAAATCACTGACCAAACGATGATTGATATAAATCAGTTTTGGCAGATTATTTTTATGGGCGATAAAAAACCAGCCGGTGACTTTGGCACTTAAATCCTCTGCCTGTGCTTGTAAACCTTGCAGCGATAAATAAAATGGCTGTGCAATGTCAGCCAATGGCAAATTTAACGCTTGTTCAAGCCGCGCCAAACTAAACGCGGGCAAAAAAGGCAATGCAGCACCCTCTAAATTTTGGTGAGGGGCTTGGGCTGACTGCGTTAAGCTAAAACGCAATTTGTCTTGATGATATAATTCAATCTGCACATCGGCAAAACTAATCGCTAATCGCTGCACGACTTGTTCAATATGGGCAAATTCTGTGGCGATACTTTTTAGGTGCGAGCGTCTGCCTGGCACATTGAAGTACAAATCGCGAACGCTGACACACGTGCCGCGATGTTTTACGATAGGACGAATAGTAGCTTGGCTTACCTCACTACCGCTCACGCTCAGCTGTTGCCCTATACCGCTATCATTGTGACTACTGGTTAATGTCAGATGCGATATTGCTGCAATGCTCGCTAGTGCCTCACCGCGAAAGCCTAAACTATGAATACCAACCAACTCGCTGACATTAGCAAGTTTACTGGTGGCATGGCGAGTGACCGCAAGCGTCATGTCATCAGGATGAATCCCCATGCCGTTGTCACTAATTTGAATCAACCCAAGCCCGCCTTGTTCGATATCGATGCGAATATGAGTAGCGTTGGCATCGATAGCATTTTCAATCAGTTCTTTGACCACAGAAGCAGGACGCGTGACTACCTCGCCAGCGGCGATTTGGTTGATAAGCAGTGGGGATAATTTATGAATACGGTTGTCAGGCAAAACTAATCGTCACTTCTCGTTGTTCGTCATCCAGGCGTTTGATATCAAGGGTGGCATTGGGCGGCGTCAAATAGCCTACTGCACGACTCGCCCATTCAATAATCACCAAACTATTTGGCTCATCTTGGTATTCATAAAAGCCGATAAATTCCAATTCTTCAGGATCATTGAGACGGTATAAATCGGCATGGTAAACCGGCTTAATTGTACCATCGTCCTGCGTAATACGATAAGGTTCAACCAGGGTAAAAGTCGGGCTTTTTACCGCCCCTGTATGACCCATTGCCTGTAGCCAATAGCGGGTAAGCGTGGTCTTGCCCGCACCCAAATCACCCGACAGCCAGACGCTACCGGTCAAATTCATTTCGGCAAGCTCTTTAGCTAAGGCTTGGGTGTCGGTTTCGGATTTTAAGAGGATAGTTTTATTCATGTCGATTTTCCCAGCTTGCCCCATGTTTGTCCTGAATCAAAAATCGTTACAACAACCCCGTCAGATACCAACAGCTTAGTCAACTTGTAAAACCACTGTCGGATTGACAAATTTTTCGCCTTTTTTTAATTTGTCATACATGTTTGGGTCATGCCATTCAGCTTTTACTTGTTCACTAAATTCAAAATCACCCAGCGTCAACGCGCCCATTTGGGCATTATCGACATCGTCTTCAAAGCATTGGGCATAGCCTGTCGCTGTTTCGTGGGCGATGACGGAATACACTTTGACATCGGTTTCGCCGTTTTGCATTTGGGTTTGTTTTAAGATTTCTCTTGCCCAAAAAAACACCACGCGGCTAAACTGCTCTGCCGAGGGCGAAACAGGCAAACTAATCCAGCGCGCGCTAAATTTTTTACAGGCGTTAATATAGTCGGGGTCATCTTTATCCCAAAAACAAATAGCATGATCGAAACTATCAATGATGTCTTTGATCGATGATTTTAACAGCCCAAAATCATACACCATTTGCCCGTGATCGAGGCGGTGCGCTTCTAAAATCAGCTCGATTTGGTAACTATGCCCATGAATCGAGTACTTACAGCGATCGGAGCTACAATTGCGCACGATATGGGCATTTTCAAATTTAAACAGCTTTCTAATTCTCATAATGGGATTCGCATTTTTTTAGCAGTAATAAGGGGGTGAATGCTGACTATTATAAAGCTATTGGGCAAGTTAAGCGAATTTTCGTCATGTGCCCAAATTTGCCTACCTAAATTTACCCGTAACATGAACAAAAAATCTCGTCATATTTAAGACAGTAACTCACGTCTTAAATCGCTAACTGTGCTAATATAAAAACTTGGGGATAGACAGTTATTGTTGAAAAATGAGTTTTTTTAGCTGACTCTTTTTTATATAAATTTTTGTTGATATAAAGTCTTGTTAATATAAAGTGTTATTGATACAAAATTTTGTTGGCATAAAGATAAGCACGGTGGAGATAAAAAATGATGATTAGAGTATTGGTCGTTGACGATCATGATTTAGTCCGAATGGGTATCGTACGGATGCTGTCAGATAGCCCGGATATTGATGTAATTGGTGAAGCTGCTGATGGTGAAACCGCGATTATTAAAACCAAACAATTAAAACCCGATGTGGTGTTACTTGATGTCAATATGCCTACCATTGACGGATTAGAAGTCACCAAGCGCTTGCTGCAAACCGATAAAAATACCAAAATTTTGGCGGTCAGCTCTTTGGTTCAGCAGCCCTACCCATCCATGCTCATCAAAGCAGGGGTGAGTGGCTATATCACCAAAGGGACACCGCTTGATGAGATGATTAAAGGCATCAAAAAAGTCCACCAAGGCGGGCGTTATTTTAGCGCCGATGTTGCCGAGCAGCTTGCTGATATTTTATTCACTGACAATTCAGAGTCGCCATTTGATGCGCTAAGTGAGCGAGAAATGCAGGTGGCGATGATGGTGGTCAATTGCAAAAGTCCACAGCAAATCGCCGATCAGTTGTTTGTGAGTGTCAAAACAGTCAATACCTACCGTTATCGTATTTTTGAAAAGCTTAATATCGACAGTGATGTCAAACTTACCCATTTGGCTATGCGTCACGGTTTGATTCAACCCTAAACCATGATTACCAATCCTGCGTTTTCATCGCTATTTGACAAGCCAAGTACCCACGATAAAACCAAAAAAATCGGTAACGTCTACAATGGTTACCGTATTATTATTGCTATCTTTTTTTCCTTTAGTTTTATGTTGGCACTAAAAAATGCCCAGCATGACTATTGGGTATTGATTAATCTTTTTCCTACCTTTTTCTATTTTTTCTTTAGTATTGCTTTATTTACTTTGTATTACTTTTATCCTAAAAATCCGCTGTTGATGGTCGGACTAACTGTTGATGCGCTAGTACTCACTACTTTGTTGTATTTTAGCGGTGGTAATGACTTACAAGTCATTTTGTTGTTTTTGGTGCAAGTCGCGGCGGCCTTTATGTTGGTGCGCTCCAACCAAGCTATTTTGCTCACTATTTTTGCCATCACGCTGGTTATTTATCAGCAGTTTTATCAAACCCTAAAAAGCGATGTGAACTACGCGCTAGTCAATAACGTGGCTTCAATGGCGATTAGCTTTATCGGGGTGGCTTATTTAAGTTATACGTTATCCAAACGGCTTAAACAAATTGAGCGGCTCTCTGAGCGCCAAGTCAATGAAGTCAATGCGCTAAATGCCATCAATAATAAAATCGTGCAAATCATTGACCAAGGCGTGGTGGTATTATCCCACGATTTAGAAATTTTTATCGCCAATGATACCGCAATCGACCAACTACATCTGCCAAAGACACTTGATAATTTTAATTTGCCAGATATTTCCCCCCTATTAGCTGCAAGACTTGCACCCATCATCGAGGAGCCTGAAGCAACTTTAATAGTGCGGCTCGATGTACCGACCGCTAGTACACCTTTAGCCGTTGGCATTGAGCCTAATAACCAAAGTTTTAATGACTTGCGACTTCGTATCACCCAATTAAGACAGCAATATGCCATTATTTTTATTGAAGATTTACGCCATGAGTTTAGCCGTGCACAGCAGCTAAAACTTGCGTCACTAGGGCAATTATCCGCCAGTATTGCCCATGAGATTCGTAACCCACTGGCAACTATTAGCCAAGCCAGTCAATTATTAATGGAGGAAGTTAATGAGGCTGACAGCGGCTTATCCGATGATAATATCTTGCTATATGAGATGATTTATCACCAAACCATTCGGGTCAATAAAATCATCGAAGATGTGCTGAAATTATCTCGTCAGCAGCGCCCTAATTTTGTTTATATTGAACCCAAAACTTGGCTAAACGATTTTATACAAGAAAACTTTAGCGGCCATGATATTTTTCTGCACTGCCGTACGGATGAAGGCTTTATGTTTGATAACTATCAGCTAGCACAGATTTTGGTCAACCTCATCAATAACGGGCTGCGTTTTAGTAGCAAAACCGAGCCCCACGGCTTTGTCACCCTTGAAGTATATGAATTTGGCAAATCTATCCATATCGATGTGATAGACACGGGTCACGGCGTTGCCAAAGAAAATATTCAGTATTTATTTAATCCGTTTTTTACCACCGATAGTCAGGGCACGGGTCTGGGGCTTTATTTGTCGCAGGCCTTCTGCCAGGCAAATTATGCCAATCTAGAATATGTACGAAGTGAGGGGCAAACTTGCTTTCGGATGATTTGTCAAACCAAAACTTTACCATCCGTCTAAAATATCTTTGTAGCTAAAATTTTTAATTGAATTTTTTGGCTAAAGCATTCATATTACAGTAAGTTTATCGATATCACTTTAGCAAAAATTGTTGGCAACTTGAGTGTATATGTGTTCACTTTTTTCCATTTTTTCAGTACAATATAGCGTCAATGATTAAAAAAATACATGTCGTATTTTGATCATCCTCAGGACATTTATCTCTATGGCACAACCTCAATCTTTTGAAAACGCGCCCATCAATTGGATCCCTGCGTTTGTCTTAATTAGCACGCCTTTGGCGGCTTTATTGATTGTACCTTATTACTTGTGGACACATAGCGTCAGTTGGCAAGTTTGGGCAATTTTCGCATTCTTTATGGCTTGGAATGGGTTAAGTATTACCGTCGGTTATCACCGTTTATGGTCACATCGTACTTACCAAGCGCATCCGATTGTCAAATGGTTCTTTCTGATTGGCGGCACCTTAGCTGTTCAGGGCTCAGTATTTGACTGGTGTGCAGGACACCGTTTGCACCACCGCCACGTCGATGATATCTATCAAGACCCCTACTCTGCCAAGCGTGGATTTTGGTTTTCACATATCGGGTGGATGCTCAAAAACTACCCAAGCGGCCATTATGACTACAAAAATATCCCGGATTTAAAAGCTGATCCTGTGTTAGTGGCGCAAGATAAATATTATGCCCTGTGGATTTTATTAGCCAATATTGGCTTGCCAGCGCTGTTTGGTTGGATGGTGGGTGATGTTGCAGGTACCTTAGTACTCGCAGGACTACTGCGTTTGGTGTTAAGCCATCATTTTACTTTCTTTATCAACTCGCTTTGCCATATGTTTGGTACCCGTCCTTATACCGATACCAATACCGCGCGTGATAATCCGATTCTGGCGATTTTCACTTGGGGCGAAGGCTACCATAACTACCACCACTTTTTCCAATATGACTATCGCAATGGGGTAAAATGGTGGCAATATGATCCTAGCAAATGGATTATTTATGGCTTGTCAAAAATCGGTTTGACTTGGGATTTAAAACGTGTCCCTGACGTTACCATTCAGCATGCACAAACAGAAATGGCATTCAAACGTGCTGAGAAAAAAGTTGCGACTTTTTCAGGGAATTTAACCAGCGACTTTCAAGTGATAAAAGATCGTTTAAACAGTGAACAACAAGCCTTTAAACAAACGATTGCAGAATGGCAAGCGTTAAAAACGCAAGCCATTGAGATGAAAAAAAATGAGTTCGCCCAGCGTATTCATGAAGTTGATGATAAGCTAAAAGACCAGTTTAGTGGCATCGAGGATAAACTTCGCAATCATGCTCAACAAATTGAAAATTTGGTTAATCATTTAAAAGGCAAACATGTTTGATTAAAACATGAAAATGTTTAAAGGTTGACTGTGTCAAAAAAGGTAGGATAAAGTCCTACCTTTATTATTTTTATGGTTTTGTTGGGTACCGATTAGTCTTGTAACGGATAAGAGGGTGAAAATGGGTCTAACAATTCAATCAATCGGCGTTCATAGCACTGTCCACGCCAAATAAAATGTACTTTTGCATCACTAAAGGGTTTATCATCAAACCACAAAAACACCCCTTCCATCATTTTTGGCCAATCATCCCAGCTAATTTCACCCACGCCCATCATCACCGCTAAAAACGCTGACAATAGCGTATCATGACTAACCGCCAGTAATAAATGCCCGTGCTTTGGCTGATGCTGAAATAAAAGCGCTAATAAATCCAAACCGCCTTTATGTGGCGCTTTAATCCCTGCCATGTCGCCCGCCAAAAAACGATTGATAAAGTTTAGCGCACCAATTTGTTTGAATACCTTACTCACTTCTTCATGGTCCACGACCAAACTACCCGGCTCTACCAACAGCGATTGGTGCGACACATTTCTAGAGATGCCAGCACCTGCTTGCATTAAAACTGCGGTATCAATACAACGTTGTATCGGGCTACTGATGCTATCTACATCCATCGAGTAATCTAAGTTGGCAGCCAACCAACGCCCCCAAGACTCCGCCAACACTCTGCCTTTTGGTGTCAGTGGTAATGCATAACTGGCAAAGCCATTTTTATCTGACATTTCGCGCAATGAATGACGGGTAAATAAGATTAATCGCTCATTTTTTGGCAGTAGCTTAACCGAGTCAATCATACTGGGCGGTAAATGAGCAGGCATGGTGTTGATTGAATTAGACATTTAACTACGCATTCCTTATATCTTTTTATCTTTGCACCATAAATTGATACTATAAATTGATGAGGTCAAAACATTTAAGCGATTAAATGGGATATTACTGGGGCAAACGTGCCAATCATACCATGACTTCAACAACTTTATGCCAGTCAAAAACTACACCCGTACTACTGATTTCATTGGGGTAGGCTCTGGGATTGACAATAACACGTGTATGACCTTGCTGATAATCAAACGCTTCATGGGTATGTCCATGCAGCCAAATATCAGGCGCAAAATCGCTCTGTAGCCATTCGCCCAAATCAACGACAAATCCCGCATTACTGGGAAAATTGGCATATTTTGGCGCGATAGATAATGGGCTAATACTATGATGTGTCATAACCACGGTAGGCATACCATCTTTTTCGCTTTGTTTTAAGGCGTTTTGCAACCATGCCCGCTGCCGCTGATGAATAGATACAGTATCTTGGGGCGTTAACAGTCGGTTATCATAATAAATCTCGCGATAATCGCGCATAAACTGCTGAGCAATCTCCAACGTATTATCTTGTGGTTGATATTGATAATCCGTCCAAAGCGTTGTACCAATAATTCTGACACCCATAAATTCAAAGCTCGCGCATTGTAAAAAATGCACTTGCGTATTTTGCGTCAATGCTTTTATCTGCTCATCGAGAGTAAGAATATTATGACCAAAATACTCATGATTGCCCACAATCACAAAAATTGGTTTCTCAAGTCGCTTTGATTCGCCGATGAGCCATTCGATGCCCAAAAGCCCATTGGATGTGTCGCCCGCTACTAAAATAGCATCGGCGTTTGTGTAAGGGATTTCACCAATGGGCAAATCCCTTCTTGCATAGCTATCAATATGTAAATCACTTAACACTTGAAAACGTACTGGCATACATGACTCGAAATGGGTTATTTTAACGTATCCAAGATATATTGCAGTTTGGCGGTGGGATCCGCTGCTGCCGTAATTGACCGCCCAATGACCAAATAATCAGACCCATTTGCTATGGCATCTTTGGGCGTGCAAATGCGGGTTTGGTCATTACTGGCATCTTCTGGCAGCCTGATACCTGGCGTGACTAACAGAAAATCCTTGCCGCAAAGCTGTTTAAGCATATTGGCTTCTTGCGCAGAGCAAACTACCCCATCAAGCCCTGACTGCTGCGTCAATAATGCTAATCGCTTGACATGATTTTCTACTGAGTCGGTGATGCCCACCTCAGCCAAATCTTGCTGTGACATAGAGGTCAGCACCGTCACCGCAATCACTAAGGTTTGGTAGTTTTGCGCTGATAAACGCGCTTTCACCGTTTGCATGGCGGTACGCCCCGCACTGGCATGGACATTCACCATCCACACCCCCAAATCAGCCGCCGCTAATACCGCCTGCGCGGTGGTATTGGGGATATCATGAAATTTTAAATCCAAAAACACTTCAAAATCACGCCGATGTAAGGATGCCACTAAGCTATTACCATATTTGGTAAACAGCTCTTTACCAACTTTCACCCGGCACAAGGTAGGGTCTAACTTATCTGCCAAGCTTAATGCCTGACGGTCATCCATGTTATCCAATGCCACGATAATGGGTGACTTGATGAGTGATGTTGCTTGCGGTGCTGCCACTTGATTCATAACAAACTGACTCTTTTTTTAACTCGATAGTATGCATTGATTATCGTACGGGTGGTAAATTAGGGTTGGCTACTGTAGGTGCAATCGTTGCATTGCTGGTTTGCGCTAAATGCTGTTCATAATTATGCTGCGTTTGCATCAATTTTTCTTGGGTTTGCTTTAACTCTTTAGATAAGCGCTGATTTTCCAGTTTCATCTGTAACACACGAAATAAAATCAACCCCATCAATAGTCCCGCGATGACCCCTAAAACAATGCTAATAATCAGCAGTAACCCCAAACTCATTTGTGGCACTTGGCTAAACAGTAAATTTACTTCGACTTGGTTGTTATTCACCAATACCAACATCAATGAATAACCAACGACCACGAACAACAAAATCGCTAACAGGTAACGCATAGTTTCCTCCTTGGTTATTTTAATCAATCTACATTTTTGAATGCCACTATTATTACAGATAATTCAAAAAAAAGAGTGGATTTTTTGTCCACTCTTTTTGATCAATCATATATTAAACCATAGCGTAAGTTCAACAACGTTAAATGGCTCAAAAACCGCAACTAACGATGATGATTGACTGCCTCTCGCAATGCTTTGCCAGGTTTAAAATGCGGTATCGCCGTTGCTTTCACGGTAACTTTCTCGCCTGTTTTAGGGTTGCGCGCCACACGTGGCTCACGATGATGCAAACTAAAACTACCAAAACCGCGTACCTCGACACGTCCGTTTTGAGATAAGGTATCGACCATCAAATCAATGATTTGCTTGGTGGCATCCTCAATGGTTTTTTCTGGTATATTCTCACATTCACTTGATAATCTAGTGATCAAATCAGATTTGTTTAACACTTTTTCCATACTACCCCTAACACGCTAAACGTAACTGTCGTAGTCTAAATTACAGAATGATGGTTTTAAAAACTTCGTTACAGTTCAAGTTTATCCAGCAATCTATTAACAATTCTAATAATGAAAAATTACATTTCATTACTTTTCTTCGCATATTATAACAAAACCACCTTAAATTCGGCGGCTTTTTTTAGACTAAATCTTTCATTTTGTTACCTAAAAGGCAAGAATAAAAAAAGCGACTAAGTTAGTCGCTTTTTTTATCACTCACAAAACCGATTATTGGTTTTGTTGTTGCTCTTTGATTAAGTCACCAATGGTTTTTGGTTGGGTATCAGCTGCTGCATTTGAACTTAATGCTTTGATAGCATCACGTTGCTCTGCTTCGTCTTTTGCACGAACTGATAGGTTGATACCGCGAGTTTTGCGATCCACGCTAACAATTTTCGCTTCAACTTCATCACCGACATTCAGTACAGTGGTCGCATCATCTACTTTGTCTTGTTGGATTTCTGAAGCACGTAAGTAGCCTTCTACATCATCAGCTAGTTTTACTTTAGCGCCTTTGGCATCAACGTCAGTTACTACCCCTTTCACTACTGCACCACGATCATTTGATACTAGGTATTCGTTGAATGGGTCACTGTTAAGTTGTTTGATACCCAAGCTGATACGGTTAGCTTCTGCATCTACAGACAAGATGACCGCTTCAACGGTATCACCTTTATTGTAGTTACGAATCGCTTCTTCACCACTTTCAGTCCAAGAAAGGTCTGATAAGTGAACTAGACCATCAATACCACCTTCTAGACCGATAAAGATACCGAAGTCAGTGATTGATTTGATAGTACCAGATACTTTATCGCCTTTTTGGTGGTTCTTATCAAACTCTTCCCATGGGTTTGGCATGGTTTGTTTGATACCTAGGCTGATACGACGACGGTCTTCATCGATATCAAGGATTTGAACCATGATCTCGTCACCGATTTGTACTACTTTTGAAGGATGGATGTTTTTGTTGGTATGATCCATTTCAGAAACGTGTACCAAGCCTTCGATACCATCAGCGATTTCAGCAAAACAACCATAATCAGTCAGGTTGGTTACACGTGCTTTAACGTTAGTACCTTTTGGATAGTTGTTAAGAACGTCTTGCCATGGGTCAGTGCCTAGTTGTTTTAGACCTAAGCTGACACGGTTACGTTCGCGGTCAAATTTTAATACTTTAACTTTTAATTCTTGACCCACTTCAACCACTTCTGATGGGTGCTTGATACGGCGCCATGCCATATCTGTGATGTGTAATAGACCATCGATACCACCTAGGTCTACGAATGCACCGTAATCAGTCAAGTTTTTCACCACGCCGACCACTTCTTGACCTTCTTCAAGGTTAGATAGTAGTGCTTCACGCTCTGCTGAATTTTCAGATTCCATCACAGCGCGGCGGCTAACAACGACGTTGTTGCGTTTTTGATCCAGCTTGATGACTTTAAATTCTAGCTCTTTGCCTTCTAAGTGCGCAGTGTCGCGTACTGGGCGAGTATCCACCAATGAACCTGGTAAGAACGCACGTACTGAACCGATATCAACCGTGAAACCACCTTTAACTTTACCAGAGATAAGACCGGTTACGATCTCATTGTTCTCATAAAGTTTTTCAAGTACGTTCCAAGTTTCAGCACGTTTTGCTTTTTCACGTGACAATAGGGTTTGACCCATACCATTGTCAACCGCATCTACAACGACTTGAACTTGGTCGCCAACTGCTACTTCAAGCTCGCCTTGTTCATTCAAAAATTCTGAACGCGCAACGATACCTTCTGATTTTAGACCCGTATCTACGGTAATCCAGTCGCTATCAATCGCAACTACTTGACCAGAGATAACTGCACCGCGTTCTACGTCAAGTACTTGGCTTGCTTCAAACAGTTCAGCAAATGATTCCATCATAAAATTTACCTTTGTATAGCCGTAGCCTGTCCAGCACAGTACGGTTCAAATTAAGATTTTTCATAAACATAAGGCTGGTTTTAGTGCCTATAAAAAATCGATAAAATTTTTAAAAACTGTTAGTTAAAAAATAGTTAGTTAATTGTCAAACCACGTTCAACACATAGTTGCCAAACTTGGTTAAACACTTGCTCAGCATCGATGGCTGAGCTATCAATCACTATCGCATCATCGGCAGGCTTAGCCGGTGAGGCACTGCGTGTACTATCACGCTCATCACGGGCAATAATTTGTGCCAAAATTTCGTCAAAATCTGCCTGTTTGCCAGCGTTGGTTAACTGACTGACTCGGCGCGCGGCTCGTGCCTCAGAGGATGCGACCAAATAAACTTTCAGCGGTGCATCGGGAAAAACCACTGTGCCCATATCACGCCCGTCTGCAATCAAGCCCTTTTTTGGGTTGCCTTGCGACGTTGCCATATTTTTTTGTAACTCTAATAGGGCTTGACGCACCTTCGGGAATACCGCGACTTTTGACGCAAAGTTACCCACTTCTTCGGTGCGAATCACTTCGCTCACATCGTTGGCATTCACGAGCACTGTCACATGCTCAGAATCCGCTTTTGCGGCTGCAAAATCAATTTTCAACGATTGGGTTAAATCATCTAGCGCAGTTTCATCAATGCTATCGGTTAACAAACCCGCTTGGTGGGCTGCAAGCCCCACAATCCGATACAGCGCCCCTGAATCTAAAATTTGATAATCCAGCAGCTTTGCCAGTCTTGCCGTCAATGTACCTTTACCTGCACCACTTGAGCCATCAATGGTGATGACGGGCAGGCTTGCGGTTATATCAAAAGACGGTTGCGTTAACGTTTGTGACATGCCATTCTTATGAACAAAGCAAAAATAGTCGTATATTTTACGCCTGAAAGCTATTTTATACAAGTAATTTGACACAAGGATTGACTAAATTGCGTCTCATTTTTTACCAATAGAAAAATGCATAAAAAAGGCGCAAAAAATGAGAAATACACCGATACGCAGAGGGATGATTAACCATTGCGAGATAGAAGAAAAAAAGCTAGCGACTTACCGGATTAAGCATAAGCTCACCTTTAACAATCGCTGGCTTTTAACAATCACGTGCTAAAACTGCCAGAGTTTCCGGAGTTTCAATAATTTATAGCGTAAAGGTGGGTTTATCGGAGCTGATATGACCCGCTAACAGGCGGTCGACTTCGTTTTTGATGCGTAAACCTGCTTCATCTTTGCCAAGCTGTAACGCATAGCCTGCGGGGCGCTGTGCTTGTGCGCGGTGGTTGACCCACACTACTTTACCATGCAGCGGCATTCTCTCACTCGAATTTGGCAAAGTAATTGCCACGAAGGTTTGACTGCCTAGTTGTTGCTGCTGGTTAGTAGGAATAAATAATGCACCGTTTTCAATAAAAGGCAGATAGCTAGCATACAATTTTTCGATCGTATCATAGTTAATGGTGGTGATACCGCCACGAGATGGCATTGCCATAATCATTGTTCCTTTTACTAACGCATGGGGTTACCAACGCATGGTGAATGATAGTTAATATAGATAATTGGGTAATATAGATAATTGAATAGATTAGCAATCCAGCATGGTGCTAAAAATTTTATCATAGCATAACTTATCTTGGATATGTTGTTGTCTATCTTGCCAGATTTGATCGATAACCTGTTGTAACTGGCTAATTTGTTTTAATGTTGGTGGTGGCTGCAGCTTGCCAAAATCCAAGTCATTGGATGACGCTGAAATACCAACGGCAAATTGCCCCAACGGCACTAACAAGGCTTGCGACAAGTACAAAAAGTCCGTCAATGTCAGCGTTTTTTGCCAATAATTGCTGGCTTGTACGGGCATACGTTGCCTGCTACGAACCGCTTGAAAGCTGTTTATCCAAGTCTGGCGGTGTTGATACCATTCGCTGTTTAACATTTGTAGTGCTAAAAAAGGCGCATAACCAGACAATTCACTCACTTGTTGTAGCGTCGCAGTATCGGTATTTGGCATTAACTGCTGCATCGCTTGCATTGACTGATCGGGGGTCACATGACTCACCGAAAATGCCTGTAGCCGAGAGCGAATCGTTGGCAGTAGCTGCGAAGGGCTATCGCTAATTAACAGCATTAATACATTTTCGGCAGGTTCTTCTAAGGTCTTAAGGAGCGCGTTACTGGCTGCTAGGGTCATCGCATCCGCTTGGTGAATAACCACGATTCTTAATCCGCCACTCGATTGCGTGACAAAGGGCTGCAATTCCCGAATTTCGTCAATCTTGATGCTATAACCTGACTGATGGGTTGGGGCTTGCGCCACGAGGGCATTGTTTGCTTTAGGTTTAGGCGACGCGTCACGCGCCACGGTGGGTGTGGGAATTTGATAAAGATCGGGGTGGGTATTGGCGATCAGCCATTGGCAACTTTGGCATTGCCCACAGGCAGTTGTGACACCTTGTGCATTGTCCCGTTGATTCTCACACAATGCCCATGCGACAAATCGATAGACAAAGGCGCGTTTCCCCGTCCCTGCATTGCCTGCAAACAACATCGCGTGCGGCAAAGCATGTAGGTGGGTGGTCAAATACTCCCAAGTTGGCTGTTGCCACGGCAGTAAATCCATAAACAGCCACTGCTGTATCACCTGTTGGCTCACGGGATCTGGATAGTAGTATTGGGTTACTTCATTGGGTGTTGATTCGATATTGGATTGTTTGGGGCTTTTTGATTGAGAGGTGATAGTCGATGCCATAGAAAAAAATCAGTCAACAGAGTAACCATAGTATAATCGCTGCGGCTAGATAATCAATTAGGATAATCAGTCAGGTTGTTTTCTCGAATACATGAATGCGGTAACACGTAGCGTTATTTTATCCCTTACTGTCTTTAAACCTTGGCCCATAAGATTTTTGTTGCAAATAAATGATGGATTTTTTTTGATGAGTCGATTAAATTTTCATCTTAAGATATCTATTTTCGTTTTTTTCTTATGTTTGTGATTCACCCTATTTAAAAAAACGATTCAATTTTCTGTTTACTTCGAGGTTAGTTTGACGAATTTATCGCAACCTAATAATCAAGATACGTTACTCAATGACCAACATCATTATGATGCGGCGGATATGGCAGACCAATTAAAGGTGATGCCAACCTTAGAAGCGCGTTTAACTACTATTTTAAACGAAATCAATGCGCTGCGTGATTTTCCGCAAGTTACCTTATTTAAACAACTGCTCGATACCCTGCGCAACCGTGCAGATGATGCTACAACCGCCAATGAGCAGATGGCGCTATTTGTTCGGCTACTACGCGGCAATCGTGTGTGGGCAGAAGGGTTTTGTGTGTTTATGCTTACCTTGATTAATCGTTATCGTCAGGTGTCGCTATACACGGATTTGGGTATCTTGTCAGACGCTGGCTTTACTTCGCAATTTTTTGACTTGGTCGGTGAAAAGCTATTACCCTCTGTACCCGATGACCGCGATTTGATTGGGTTATTTAATGCGTTTTTTGCCACTCCAAAAACCCGCTACTGGGTGCGCTTAATCCATGAGCGCTGGTGGATTGAACTGATACTTATTCTTAAAGTACCCCCAGGCAAAGAAGCATTGGTGCAAGCGCTTGAAGCCAATGTGCTCAAAGCCATTACTATTTTAACGGCGCGTATCAACGGCATCGGGCTCAATGCCGATTTAATAAAGGCATTTCCCAATCCGATTGACAATCAAGATACTTTCATTGCACTGAACCGCGAAGTCGCTGAATTTGTCAGTCAATACCAGCTCAGCATGCAGCCAGGGGATGAGCAAGCGATGCCACAGCCTGAGGTGGATAGCAGTCAAATTTTAGTGTTGACCGACCAGGCCCGCACTATGATGCAAAACATCCGTCGCCGTATACATCGAACGGGTATTACTGTGCGTACCACCAATATGTTGGTGCGCCTTGAACAGAGCCTGCAGCGTCTTGAATTGTTGGTGTCACTGCTATCTGACAACGATCATATCAAGAAAAAAACCATCATAGAGCTCATTAACACGTTGTATGAAGATTCATACCACCGCAGTAGTTTTAGATATTTATTTGGCATCAATACCGCGCTCTTATCGCGCCGTGTGACTGAGACTGCCAGTAAGGTCGGCGAGCATTATATCAGTACCGATAAAGCGGGCTATCGCCGTATGTATAAAAAAGCAGCATTGGGTGGTCTACTCATCGGCTTTATGGCAACCCTTAAAATCCTAGGGAAATCCTTACCGCTGGCACCCTTTGGCGTGGCTTTTTTAAACAGTATGATTTACGGTCTTGGCTTTGTGGCGATTCATATCATTGGCGGCACAGTGGCGACCAAACAGCCTGCCATGACGGCTGCCGCTATTGCTTCAACCATCTCAGAGGTAAAAGGACGCAAAGCGGCACGATTTACCAAATTGACAGAATTGGTCGTTGATATTATGCGCACCCAGTTTATTGCCATTATGGGTAATATTTCAATTGCAATGCCCATTGCGCTACTGATTTCATCCCTGTGGTTGTATGGGTTGGGTCATCCGTTAACATCGACAGCTACCGCCGAGCACTTGCTGCATGATCTCAACCCGTTTACCTCGCTTGCTATCTTTCATGCCGCGATTGCTGGGGTGTATTTGTATATTTCAGGATTGATTGCAGGCTATTACGATAATCTTGCGGTACACAACAAAATTGGCGAGCGTATCCGCAACCAGCCTACCCTCAAACAGATGATGACACCTGTAACGTTATTGCGTTTTAGTGATTTTATCGAGCGCAATCTGGGTGCGATTATGAGCAACTTTTTATTTGGTTGCTTTTTGGGTAGTACGGCGACCATCGGTTATATTTTTGGCTTGCCGCTCGATATTCGCCACATTGCCTTTGCATCTGCCAACTTTATTCATGGGATTTTTAATATTTATGCCAACACGGGCGAGTTTCCAGAAATCGGTATTATTTTGGTCAGTTTATTTGGTGTGATGGTCATCGGTATGATTAACTTGTTGGTGAGTTTTTCACTCGCGTTAATAACCGCCCTACGCGCGCGTGATGTGAAAGTCTTTGAGTGGAAATTCTTATTTGAATTGGTCGCCTCGCATTTGATGACCCAACCCTCTGACTTTTTCATCCCGCGTAAACAGCCGATGAAGTATGCACTCATCGATAGCGATGGTAATATTATCTATGATGATAAACCGATTGCAAACGATGGTAAAAATAGTAAAGGGCATAAAACCACCCTAACATCACAGCCAGAAGAACATCCGCATGCTACTACGCCCCATATCGACAATATCAGTCATACGGAAAAACTGACCGATGAAGAAATTGCAGAGAAAAAACAGGCAATTAAAGAAAAAGTGGTGCAAAAGGCGGTCGATAATATCACCCCAAATGACACGGCAAGTAAGCTACCCAAATAATTGATGAAACACTGAATACTGTAGAAATATGATGACTTTTTTGGAAGATATAAGTTTGAAAGATACAAGTTTGCAAAATACAATGAACCAACCTGCAACTTCAATGAGTCCGACTCAATTGGCTCATCGGTTAAATGAGCTGTTAAAAATTAATGAATTTCAAGATTATTGTCCCAATGGTCTGCAAGTGGATGGTGGACAGCCGATACAGCACATCCTCACCGGTGTCACAGCCTCTGAGGCATTGATTGAACAAGCGATTGCGCACAATGCCCAAGCGATTTTGGTGCATCATGGCTATTTTTGGAAAGGGGAACCTGCGCCGTTAATTGGCATGAAAGGCAAGCGTATTCGTTTGTTGATGCAACACGGTATTTCCTTACTGGCTTATCATTTACCGTTAGACGCCCATCCCCAATTGGGCAATAACGCCCAATTGGCGCTAGCGTTGGGCTGGAGTGATTTGTCGCCGCTATACCCTGACGAAAAACACCCGATTGGTAATATCGTGGATTTAGCAGCGCCGTTGTCGATTGCAGCTCTCACCAACAAACTATCGTCTACCTTAAGCCGTCCGCCCCTACATTTATCCGGGGGTAATCAAGCAATTTCGCGCATCGGTCTGTGTACGGGTGGCGCACAGGATATGATTGAGCAAGCGGCACAAATGGGTTGTCAAGCCTATATCTCCGGTGAAGTGTCAGAGCGAACCACTCACATAGCCCGTGAGCTAGGTATTGATTATTTTGCTTGTGGACATCATGCCACTGAGCGAGGTGGTGTGCTGGCATTGGGGAATTATGTCAAAGAAAATCTTGCCTTAGCCGTTGATTTTTTCGATATCGATAATCCCGTGTAAAATTGGGCAGTTTATTGACTAATTATTACCCGTTAATTGCATTTTAGCGGGTTTTTTACGCTTTTTATCATAAATTTGCCTTTCGTTACGTTCAAAAACATGACGCGTAACTTTAATTTCAATACAATACCCCCATTGTTTTATATAACTAACTGTATTGCCATGCAGTAAATATTGTTATTGTTTATTTATTTTATGCGTGCCATACGTTAACCTACGTTAAATTCTTTAGGTAAGCGCTTGGGCTTATTAAACAATTTTTAATTTGCCAGTACTTACAAAAATTTTAACCGTCTTACGGTTTTTAATTGATTATTATTTATTTCGATAGTTCTCTACGATGGATAGGGAATTATCACCGTCCTAGGTATAAGGGGAGCCAACCTGTTTGGCTCTTTTTTTAGCGTTAAGTTAATAACGACCTATTTTGGATGGAAGCTTTTTTGTTAAGATTTAGGATAGAGTTAGATAGTTGGAAGCCATGTACTTATTTGGCTTGTCTGACTGGTGCTTATTTTGACTAGTACTAGGTTTAACTGGTGCTTAGTTTGATGGGTACTAGGTTTAACTATCGATTCGGTTCTTAGTTTCATAAAATGTTTTCATTTGGCATAGTTGTTTTTTATTAATTTAACGTATCTAACGTATGTGCACCGTGGAGTGACACATGCCGCTAAACTCATCATTTGAGTATTGTGATGATTTGGCTTTGACCTATCCTGCCTCGATTTCGATGTCGGTCAAAGCATTTTTAAGCCCTTTAACTTTATACCCGTTTCAACACCCTTTATTACGCTTTAGTAAATACGCGACCCAATTTAAACGCTTGCAATTCTTCCCGATTCAATTCAAGCCTTGTTTGGGTGGGGTGATGTCGCCAAAAACTACCCAGTCGCGTGTGCCAGCGGTGCCTAGCCATGTGCAAGATTTGGCGCAACTGGCTAATCCGTCCACTAGTCTCATTGGGCGCTTTATCAAGCCGTTAAAATGGTTGGGCGCCAGTAAAAAGCTGGTAGTTGTGATGGGGATTGGTTTGCCCTTAGCTTATGTTGCCACCCAGATGGGCGTTACTGACAAAGTCGACAATGGCAATCCTAATACCTTTGCCTCACCTACTAGCGTGGTTGCAGCACCAAAAATGGCGACCTTTGATAGTATCCTATCTCAAAAGCAGCTGCGTATTGCCACCGTCAATGGTAATACTACTTATTTTGCTCAAGATGGTTTTGAGCACGGCTTTGGCTATGATGTCATGCGCCATTATGCCAAGCGATTGGATGTCACCCTAAGCACACAAGTATTTGCCACTGATGCGGACGCGATGGCGGCTGTCAAAACAGGCAAAGCCGATGTCGCCTTAACCAATGTGTCGGATCACCAAAACGCCACCGCCACTGCGTTATCATCGCTGAGTCTAAGCTGTGACAAAGATTATTTATCAAAGCAGGGTCTCAACGAACATGTTGCCATACAGCTAAACCCCAATGATGTCAAACTCAACGACGATGTAAAAAACTTCCTTTGTGGCGGTCAATCGCTCACCCGTAATCAACATTTAGCCGCGTTTTATAGTCAAACACCATTGGCAGAGCCGTTTAATCAACAACATTTTGCCGATACCATGACACGCGTGTTGCCCATTTATGAACCATCTTTTAAGCAGACAGCAAACAAATACCGTCTTGATTGGCAACTGCTTGTGGCAATGGGGTACCAAGAATCGCATCTGGATGCAGAAGCCACTTCGCCAACGGGTGTGCGCGGTATCATGATGTTGACCAATGCCACTGCAAATGCGATGGGCGTTGATAATCGGACTGACCCGACCCAGAGTATCCAAGGGGGCGCTAAGTATCTAAGTCAGCTGCAACATGAATTTGCCCAAGTGCCAGCATCGGATCGAGTATGGTTTACCCTAGCGGCATACAATATGGGTCCACAAGCGATTAAAGATATCCAGCAGATTTTGGAAAAGCGCGGTATTGATGGCAACAATTGGGCAGCCGTGTATCAGTATTTAAAAGTTAATAGTCAAAGCAATAGCCGTTATGTGCAGTGCTTAGATTACGTCACCCATATCCGCAGTTATTTGGAGGCGTTAAAATTAGATAAAGTCAATAATCGTCAATTGACTTGATGGTTTTGCGTATAAAAACTAAACATTTTCAAAAAAGAATGGTTTAACGCCATTCTTTTTTTTATGCTATCACTTTGTCGTTTTTAAAAATTACTGAATTTATTGTTAATATTATTAATCTAAGGATAGCACGTGACCCAGCTTCAGAATCAGCCCCTCACTCAATCAAGCACTCAGCCTGTTTATGCCACCCAATACCGTATTTATTTAGAAGATACCGATGCAGGCGGGATTGTATATCACGCCAATCATTTAAAGCTGTTTGAGCGTTGTCGTCGTGATTGGTTACGGGAATTGGGTATGACCAGTTATTTTTATCAAGCGCATTCAGCCGACGCTGTGAGTCAAGACGTTACTCACCAGAGCGATAGAGGCAAACCTGATATCCAATTTGTAGTGAGCCAAGCCAACATCCGCTATTTGCGTCCGATTCTGCTTGATAGCGAAGTCACCGTTGTGATTGAGACGGCAGACTGCAAATCTGCATCATTACAGCTTGAGCAACGGATTTATGATAGCCACCAACAGCTTTTAAGCCAAGCCGAGATAAGTATTGTATGCGTGGCTACTAGTAAAGATGAAAAAGGGCAAACCCAAGTTCGCCCTACCCGTTTGCCCAAAGCGTTTGTGCAGCTGCTGCAGCTCGCTCAGTAAATGTATGATTGTCCTGTCTTACAAAGGTTATTTTGCTTTACAAGTTTGACAGGTAACTTGCTCATCTTCTAGGCGGTATGCCATCATACTGCCGCCCCACACACACCCTGCATCCGTGGCTCGGGCATTTGCCAAATCGACTTTGGCTTTTAGCGCCGCCCAGTGACCAAATAAGATTTTACGTTCGCGCGGCACTTGCCATTCAAACCATGGACGAAACCCCTCTGGCATTTTATCATCCAAACTGGATTTAAAGCTAAACTCTAGCGTGCCGTCCATTTGACAAAGGCGCATACGGGTAAAATAATTGCAAATCGCCCGCATACGCGCGTAGCCTGTCAGCATATTTGACCAAGGAACAGCTGTATCGCTATACAGGTTTGGCAGCAGTCTATCGAGTTGCCATAAGCTACTTTGCAGCTGAGTTTGCAATTCTGACGCATGCATGGCTGCTTGGGTGATACTCCAGTTTGGCGGGATGCCTGCATGCACCATCACGGTTTTATCATTGGGATAGACAAGCAGCGGCTGGCGACGAAGCCAGTTGAGTAATTCATCACAATCTGGGGCGTCAAAAATCGCTTGTGTTCTATCCTTTTTTTTGATCTTTATGACACCACGCCATACCGCGATCAAGTTAATATCATGATTGCCCAACACCATTTCGGCAGCACCAGCTTGGCAAAGACGTTTTACCAGACGCAGCGCGCTCAGCGAGTCTTCACCGCGTGCCACGATATCGCCAACAAACCATAATTTATCTTGCTGTTCATCAAACCCAATTTGCTTGAGCAGTGCCTGCAAATCGGCATAACAGCCTTGAATATCGCCAATGACAAATTGATGTCGAAAACCCATAACACCTCATACATCTTGAAAGTAAAATTTTAAACAGCTATAAAAAAATTAACCATTTGCCGCAATGCCGTTTGCCGCGATACCATTAGCCGCGATGCCATTAGACAAGGTCACAAAATCTTGTACTGATAACGTTTCAGGACGCGCCAGTGGATTAAGCCCCCATGCCACAAGCTGGGGTTCTGTGACCGCAGGCAAAATCGGCGATTTTTTAAAAATCGCGCGCAGTGTTTTACGGCGATGATTAAATGCCTCACGCACCACAAGGGCAAACAGCTTCTCATCGTCAGCCACAATCGGTTTTTGTTGATAAGGTCTGAGTCGAAATACCGCACTCGTCACTTTGGGTGGGGGGTTAAATGCCCCATTTGGCACCGTCAGTAAATAATCAGTTTCACAATAATACTGCATCATGATGGATAAGCGACCATATTCTCGGCTATCCACCGCTGCGGTGATGCGATCCACCACTTCCTTTTGTAGCATAAAATGCATGTCTTCAATGACATCGGCAAAACTTAGTAAATGAAACAATAACGGCGTAGAAATATTGTATGGCAAGTTACCGACAATGCGCATTTTCTTGTCGGTGGTAGCATTAGGGTTATCGCCAATGATTTGCTGAAACAGCGCACGGTAATCCACTTCCATGGCATTGGCTTTGACAATGGTTAAGCCGTCATTGCTATTGGCGCCAATACGAATGCGCAAGCTGTCTGCCAAATCGGTATCAAGCTCGACAACGGTCAAGCGATTGACTTCCTTGAGTAGCGGCTCAGTAATCGCGCCCATGCCTGGACCAATTTCAACCATCAAATCATCGCGACCTGCATGAATACTGTCAATAATTCTCCCAATAATCACTTGATCGTGTAAAAAATTTTGCCCAAAACGTTTTCTAGGCTGATGGGATAAAAAAGCAGAGACCGTCACTCAAAACATTCCTATAAAAATGAAATAATTATCAATGTTGTGCAGTATACGATAACCCTCACCGTCATCAGACACAAATCACTATTAAACTGCTCATTATAGCATAGCTTGACGCTCCATTATGACAATTTCATGACAACTCTAGACTATGGCAATAGGATAGCAATAGCTTTGCAACAGCATGACAACAATCTGCCCAATCGCTCAATTTGAATTTTTGTAGTTCATGTCATGCTACAAATTTTTGATGGGTCTATTTTTTGATAGGTCAATCGCCTGTCGAATTCTGATGACTAAGTTGTTATAATGCAACAAATTTAACTAACCCTTTATTTAGTGAGCATTGTATGGGCTTTAATTGTGGTATCGTCGGACTGCCAAATGTTGGTAAATCAACCCTGTTTAACGCATTGACCAAAGCTGGGATTGCGGCAGAAAACTTCCCGTTTTGTACCAAAGATCCCAATACTGGGATTGTGCCTGTACCCGACCCACGTCTCAAACAACTTGCCGATATCGTCAAACCTGAGCGCGTTGTGCCCACCTCAATGGAATTTGTGGATATCGCAGGTCTGGTGGCAGGCGCATCCAAAGGCGAAGGTATGGGTAATCAGTTCTTAGCCAATATCCGTGAAACCGATGCGATTGCCCATGTGGTGCGCTGCTTTGATGATGACAACGTGATTCACGTTGATGGACGCGTCAACCCATTATCCGATATCGAAACCATCAACACCGAACTTGCCCTAGCTGACCTTGAAGCCGTCAGCCGTGCGATTATCAATGTCGGTAAAAAAGCCAAAGGCGGTGATAAAGACGCCAAAGCCATGCTGGATGTGTTTAACAAAATTGAGCCATTTTTAGCCGATGGTAAGCCTGCGCGCATGGCAAATCTGGATGAGGATGAGAAAAAAATCATCCGCAGCTATGGTTTAATCACCCTAAAACCGACCATGTATATTGCTAACGTGAGCGAGGATGGCTTTGACAACAATCCTTATCTTGACCAAGTACGTGAGTTTGCGGCAAAAGATGATGCGTTGGTGGTCGCGCTATGCAACCAAATCGAATCTGAAATCGCCCAGCTGGATGACGATGAAAAACAAGAGTTTTTAGAAAGTATGGGTATGACTGAAGCAGGGCTTGATCGGGTGATTCGCGCAGGCTACGAGCTGCTTAATATGCAAACGTATTTTACCGCAGGGGTCAAAGAAGTGCGCGCTTGGACGGTCAAAGTGGGTGCCACCGCACCAGAAGCAGCAGGCGTGATTCATACTGACTTTGAGCGTGGTTTTATCCGTGCCGAAGTGATTGCGTTTGATGATTTTATTGAATATAACGGTGAAAAAGGCGCGGCAGCGGCCGGTAAATCTCGCCTTGAAGGTAAAACCTACATCGTGCAAGATGGCGATGTCATGCACTTTAGATTTAATGTCTGATTGTGCACGCATACGCCGATTGATATAAATAGGCAATTTTAGTTGCCTATTTTTTGCAAGTTTATTTTTTAAAAATGCTTGACTTGTATTGCAAGTCACTATCTTAATCCCTATAATATGCGTTCGTAATTTTGAGAGCCCTCGTTTCCCAGACACTCACTCTCAACTATTAACTCAAAAAGGTTTTTAAACATGAAAACTATCAGTGCTAAACCACATGAAGTGACACACGATTGGTACATCGTCGACGCTGAAGGTAAAACATTAGGTCGCTTGGCGAGCGAAATCGCATCACGCTTACGTGGCAAGCATAAGCCTTCTTACACCCCTCACGTTGACACAGGCGATTATATCGTTGTGATTAATGCTGAGAAAGTTGCCGTGACTGGTAAAAAAGCGCAAGACAAAAAATACTACCGTCACACCGGTTACCCAGGTGGTATCAGAGAGACTAACTTTACTAAACTTATCGCACACAAACCTGCTGACGTACTTAACAAAGCCGTTAAAGGTATGTTGCCAAAAGGTCCATTGGGCTATGCGATGATTAAAAAGTTAAAAGTTTACTCAGGTACTGAGCATCCTCATACTGCTCAACAACCTCAAGTATTAGATATCTAAGGAGTAACACATGGAACGCAATTACGGTACAGGTCGTCGTAAAACTTCAACAGCTCGTGTGTTCTTATCTGCGGGTACAGGTAACATCGTCGTCAACGGTAAACCACTTGATCAATACTTTGGTCGCGAAACATCAGTAATGGTTGTACGTCAACCTTTAGAATTACTAGATGCTGCTAGCAAATATGATATCTATGTGACTGTAAAAGGTGGCGGTATCAATGGTCAAGCAGGCGCGATTCGCCACGGTATTACCCGTGCATTGATCGAGTCAGACGAAACCTTAAAACCAGCGCTTAAAGAAGCGGGCTTTGTCACTCGTGACGCGCGTGAAGTTGAACGTAAAAAATTGGGCTTACGTAAAGCACGTAAACGTCCCCAATTCTCAAAACGTTAATATTTTTCGTGGTCGAAATTCTCGTATCGACCGCGTTTTTTGGCGTTTACAAAAAAGACTCTTGTTTACTGCAAGGGTCTTTTTTATTTACCTTAGGTAATTTATTTTATTGCAAAAATAGCATAAAATAGCAAAATTAGCGTAATTTAGGCACAGCTAAGGTGGCAATTCTGTAACAACTGATTTACAATAGCCACAAACCCAGTGTGGGAATATGGTTACCCACTTCATTAATCTGGAGGAGTTCTTAATGAGCCATGCCGAAGGCGTCGACGTTAAGCGTCGAAGAGTTTTAATCGCATCCACTGCCGCTATGGGCGCAGTCGGTGTCGCTGCTATTGCTACGCCGTTTGTGCGTTCATGGTATCCAAGTGCAAAAGCAGAAGCTGCGGGCGCACCTGTTAGCCAAGACCTAAGCAAACTCGAAGCAGGACAAATGATTGTTATCAAATATCGTGGTAAACCGATTTATCTTGTCAAACGTACCAAAGAGATGATGGATAATTTATCAAAAGTAGAATCATCACTTGCCGATCCAAAATCAGAAGGTTCATTACAACCTGACTACTGCAAAAATAATAGCCGCTCAAAAGACAATAGTGAAGTTCTAGTGTGTGAAGGGGTTTGTACTCACTTAGGTTGTGCGCCAGGTTATCGTCCTGATGTCGGCGCAGCAGATTTGGGTGGCAGCAGTTGGGTTGGCGGATTTTTATGCCCCTGTCACGGCTCAAAGTATGACTTAGCTGGACGTGTTTTTAAGGGTCAACCTGCGCCTCGTAATTTGCCAGTTCCTGAGTATAGCATCAGCGGTACTATCTTAACGGTGGGGGCATAATATGAGTGCAAAGAAATTTATGCATTGGGTGGATGCGCGCTTTCCAGCGACAGAAACTTATGAATACCATATGTCAAAGTATTACGCACCAAAGAATTTCAACTTTTGGTACTTCTTTGGCGTATTATCCATGGTGGTATTGGTCAATCAGTTAGTGACGGGTATTTGGCTAACCATGATGTTCAACCCAAGTGCAGAAGGCGCATTTGCTTCTGTAGAATACATTATGCGTGATGTACAAGGTGGTTGGTTAATCCGTTATATGCACTCAACTGGTGCTTCGGCATTTTTCGTGGTCGTGTATCTGCATATGTTCCGTGGCTTGTTGTATGGTTCATACCAAAAACCCCGTGAACTGGTTTGGCTCATCGGTATGGGTATCTATCTGTGCTTAATGGCAGAAGGTTTCTTCGGTTACTTATTACCTTGGGGTAATATGTCTTTCTGGGGTGCCCAGGTTATTTTAAACCTACCAGCAGCGATTCCATTTATTGGTGATGCATTGGGAGAATGGGTAAAAGGTGACTATATCATCTCTGGTATTACCTTAAACCGTTTCTTCGCCTTGCACGTTGTTGCGATTCCTTTGATTTTAGTGGGTCTGGTATTTGTTCACTTGGTAGCATTGCACCATGTTGGTTCTAATAACCCAGATGGTATCGATATCAAAAAACTTAAAGATAAAAATGGTGTACCCCTTGATGGTGTGGCTTTCCACCCATATTACACCGTACATGATATGATTGGTATCGTGGTATTCTTTATCATTTTCTTTACTGTGGTATTCTTCTTCCCAGAAGGCGGCGGTTTCTTCCTTGAGCCACCAAACTTTGAAGCAGCAAACCCACTTAAGACACCTGCTCACATTGCCCCTGTTTGGTACTATACGCCTTTTTATGCGATGTTACGTGCAACCCCATCTATGTTTGGTTCAGCCCTGCCGGGTGTTATTGTGATGGCAGCATCAATTGCTATTTTATTTGTATTGCCTTGGTTAGACAAATCGCCTGTGCGTTCAATGCGTTATAAAGGTATTTTGTCAAAAATTGCGCTTGCTATCTTTGTTGTTAGTTTCTTGATCTTAGGTTACTTAGGGGTAATTCCATCAAGTGATACCGCAACGATTGTGGCACGTATTTGTACTATTTTGTATTTCTTGTTTTTCTTGCTAATGCCAATCTATACATCGATTGAAACTTGCAAACAGCCACCTGAACGTGTAACTGGAGGTCACTAATGAAAGCGGTTAAAAAATTAGTTGCTGGATTGGGTTTGACAGTTGCACTAGGTTTGGGCGCGACAGCCGCACAAGCTAGCGAAGGCGGCTGTGGCACTTACAAAACAGTTGATGGTAAAGAAGCGCATTTGGCTTGTGAAACCGCCCCTGTAGATTTGACCAATAAAGCATCTATTCAACGTGGTGCCTCATTATTTATGAGTTACTGTGCAGGCTGTCACTCAGCGCAATATGTTCGCTACTCAAAAATGTATAAAGACTTGGACATTCCAAAAGAGTTGGTGGAAAAATACTTGATGCTGACCACTGACCAAGTCGGTGACCATATCAATGCAGGCGTAGACCCAGAGCTTCAAAAGGCTTGGTTTGGTGCACAGCCACCTGACTTGTCACTTGAAACCCGTCTACGTGGTAATGATTGGGTTTATACGTACTTGTTAGCCTTCTATGAAGATCCAAGTCGTCCTTGGGGTGCCAACAATATCGTACTGCCGAATGTTGCCATGCCGTTCGTCCTTCATGATATGCAAATGAACACCTCAAAAGAAGAATATCGTCGTAATATTGGTGATATCGTCAACTTTATGGCGTGGATGGCAGAGCCGCAAGCGCACCAACGTAAAGTATATGGTTTTTGGGTCATCTTATTCTTACTTGCGTTATTAATTCCAGTATACTTACTCAATAAAGAATTTTGGAAAGACGTTAAATAAGGGTTCATATAAGAAAAGGTAGCTTAGGCTGCCTTTTTTTATGCGCATCTATTGCTTGATTGGTACGATAACTTTCACAGTTATTGCTAATTCAGTCATTTTAAGCTAGGCTTATCCTTTACGCTGATACAGCTTATTATTTTTAACTATGTTGACCCCTACTTCGAACACCCCGTTGATTTATGCCGATGATGGCTACCTGAGTCACCAATTAAGACTGGTTTTACTTGAGAAAAAAATAGAATTTAGTGAGACGAACATTCGTGATGATGAGGATTTTGCCGAAGATTTACCTGATATCAATCCTTACAACACGCTACCGGTATTTATTCATCGTGAATTGATTTTATATAACAATCGCATTATTTTTGAATACCTTGAAGAGCGCTATCATCAGAACAAACTGCTACCTGAAAATCCGATTGAAAAGGCACAATACCGTCAATTATGGTGGCGCATTGAGAAAGACTGGATTAAACTGGCAGATACGCTATTGACCCATAAGGATACCTTAGATGTCAACCAAGCAAAGATTGCAAGAAAGCAACTGACTGAATCTCTTGTTACCATAGCGCCGCTGTTTGCCCATAAAGCTTTTTTTCTTTCAGATACTATGGGTGTATGTGATTGCATTTTGTCATCGATTTTATATCGCTTAAAACCCATGGGTATTGAATTGCCGCTGCATCTGTGCCGTCCGTTGTATCAATATATGGATCGGATGTTTAATCGCCCAACCTTTAAAACTAGTTTAAAATAGTAATCATTAAAATAAGAGAATCATCATGGAAAACGACTTTCAACTCACCCCGACTCGCCCTTATATGGTACGCGCTATTTTTGAATGGCTTGAAGACAATAACCTAACTCCACATATTATGGTCGATACGACGCAGCCCAATGTCACCGTGCCTGTCGAATATGTGCAAGATGGTCGTATCGTACTTAATATCGCCAGCCGTGCCACAGGTAATTTGGTCATTAATAATGATTTTATTAATTTTCATGCGCGATTTGGCGGTGTTTCGCAAGAATTATGGGTACCGATGCAAGCGGTGATGGGGATTTATGCCAGAGAAAATTCACAAGGCATGTTCTTTGACCCAACGGAATACGATAATGCCCCGCAATCTGAAATCAATGCCAGTCAACCAGCAGAGTCCACCGACGCACAACGTCCAAAACGTGAGAACAAAGCAGGGTTAAAAATCTTGGATTAGTGCATTGTCACTGGCAATATGGGTTTAATTTTGTTAAAATAATCAATTACTTTTTTAGTTTTGAATAGGATAACCATAGTCATGGCACGTGTCACTGTAGAAGATTGTCTAGAAAATATCCACAACCGTTTTGATTTGATTCTTATTGCCAGTAAACGTGCGCGCCAAATCGCACGCGGTGTATCAGAACCTATGGTTGAGCGTGAAAATGATAAACCAACCGTACTTGCCCTGCGCGAAATCGCTGAGGGCCTTGTGACTAAAGAGATTTTAAATCAACCTGAGCGCGAATTGCCTAACAAATTTCACCATGTTGATTTGAGCATTTCAAGTGGTCATGGATTCTAATGGTAGCTTAAGCCACTGTTACTAGTTAGCGACTATTATTTTATAAAAAGTCACCTTTTTTAGGTGACTTTTTAGTTGAATGAAACGTGGAATGAAACGTGGAATTATATGTAACTTAGCTTGACAATTCGCAGTAATTTTGCGAATAATTAAGATATCTTTATAATACGTTTTTACTAACTTTAGCTGGTTTGATGCCAGCTATTTTTATCCAACCGTTTTTTATGATAGAGTTAACTGCTGACCAGGACAATATGAATTTTTTAGCAGGTTAAACCTATCGATCGTACGTTGAGGGCACATTTTTGAATATATCAACTTTACCAAAATTAAGCCATCCTGATGTGGATATTGCACAGTTTGACCTAATGCGTGTATTGGATTATTTGGATGATGCCGAACAGCAAATTGTTCTCAAAGCCTGTGCCTTTGGCGACCAAGCCCATATCAAAGATAAACGCAAATCTGGCGAGCCTTATATCACCCACCCTATGGCGGTAGCGGAGATTTTGGGTAGTTTTCGTATGGATGTCGATACCATTGTGGCGGCAATTTTGCATGATACCGTTGAAGATACCCCTACCACTGAAGAAGATTTGACCCGAGAGTTTGGCAAGGCAGTTGCCCAAATCGTCAATGGTGTTACCAAATTAAAATCCTCCAATGAAAAACACATCAATAAAGCCGCGACTTTTTATCGCATTATTACTGCAACGCTAGAAGACCCGCGGGTGTTGATTGTCAAATTGGCAGACCGCCTGCACAATATGACCACCATCGAAGCGGTGCCTGAGAAAAAACAACAGGCAACCGCACAAGAAACGTTGGATTTTTATGTGCCGTTTGCTCGTACCCTGGGGCTTAATGATTTAGCCGACTATATCGAGATTTTATGTTATCGCAGCCTAAATGCGCCTATGTATAACAAGTTATCAGATAAGCTTATGCAGCATGGTTTGGGGCGCACCTTTCAACAAGAAGCTATTCATAACTATTTAAATATCGTTTTGAGCCGACTGGATGTTAAAGGTTATGTCAAAGATGTCGATAATCGCGTGACTTTGTTTCGCCAGTTCTTTAAAAACCGCGGCGAAATCACCGATTTGCTGTGGCATTATGAATTTATGCTGGTCATGGATAAAGTGGAAGACTGCGACCAAATCGCCAAGTATTTTATCAATAAATACCAAATTGCGCCTGAGTGTATCGAAGACAATATCCGCCATCCGCGTGCGGGGGGCAACCAATCACTGACCATTACCTATAAAAACGGCCATGATACCATCAAAGTGGTCATTCTGACTAAAACCATGCTCAAAACCACCCGTTTAGGGATTTTGATGGGTGAAGCCGCATCGCCGCTTAGCCAGTCAGTGATTCAGGCCTCTCTACGCAATCTGCAAAACTTGATTGCCGACAATGAAAGCGATATCGAAGAGCAGCCATCTGATGCGGTGACGGTGGTTGATAAACTGATTGATTATCTTCACGAACGTAAAATTATTTGCTATACCCCAAACGGTGATGCTTATGAGTTGCCGCGCGGCTCCACAGCGCTTGACTTCGCCTATACTATCAGTACCCATATCGGTAACCGTGCAACCGGCGCTGAAATCAATGGCGTAGAAGCCAAACTGGGTACGATTTTGAAAACCGGCAATAGGGTCAAAATTCATACCGACCCCAATGCGATTCCAAAAGCGGAGTGGCTGGGTTTTGTGGCAACCAATAAAGCGCGGCGTGCCTTGTTTGAATGGTTAAAAGGCTTAAATCCAGAGCAAAAAGAGCACGAAGGTAAAACCGCCTTTGAGCGCGCGCTTAAAACGCAAAATCTTTCACTCGCTGATGTGAGTGATGAACAATGGCAATTGCTACTTGATTGGCGTGGCTTACAGGATAAAAGTGCGTTCTTTACGGAGTTTACCACAGGTAAATTGCTACCGCAGATTGCCGTTTCGCGCTTATTGACCCAAGAGCAGCTTGCCAAAAACCAAGCCAGCGCCCATGCCGCTAACCAACCGCAAAGCTTGATTGCGGATGCCGCCAATATGGAGATGAATTTTTCCAGCTGTTGTCATCCTGTGTATGGCGACCCGATTGTCGGGCATATTTCAAAAAATGGCTTGGTGGTGCATCGACATAAATGTTTTTCGATTGATGAAATTCGCCGTGTCAATGAATACCAAGTGATTCCGCTACATTGGCGAGTGTCTAACAGTGAGGATGAGATATCCAAGCGTATTTATTTTGATGCCGCGCTAAAAATTAATCAAAACCTGACCGATGAGCAAATCAGTGATTTAATCTTTATTGTACGTGATACTCAGGCGGGTTTTGAATATATCGAACAGCGTAATGGCTACACCTTGCTGTTCGTGGTGGTGCAAAGCCGTGACCAGATTGCAAGCTTAATTCAGCGCCTACGTACCTTCTTGGGCTACCCCAATATTGTAAGGCTGTATCAATGGAATGACGAAGTGCTACTTTCTCAGAGCCAAAACACATCTGCAGCAAAAAATAAAGATATTTTATAAACCCATCATACTGTAATAGGAAATAATATGAGCCGTGACATCATTCATACTGACAATGCGCCTGCTGCGGTAGGCACTTATTCACAAGCCGTGAAAGTTGATAAGACTGTCTATATTTCAGGTCAAATCGGACTTGACCCAAACAGCATGACCCTAGCCGATGGCTTTGTTAATCAGACCAACCAAGTCATGTCAAACATCGATGCTATCTGCCAAGCCGCAGGTGGTTCGCTTGCCAATGTGGTGAAGTTTAATGTTTCGCTCACCGATTTGGCAGATTTTTCTGCCTTAAATGAGATTTTTGCGGCGCGTTTGTCTGCCCCTTACCCTGCTCGTGCCGCGGTGCAAGTGGCAGCCTTGCCAAAAGGTGCGGTGGTCGAAATTGAAGCGATTTTGGTTTTAGATTGATTTTGGTTTTATAATGTTAACCCGCTCAAATGGAAGGTGAGTTACCAGACTTGCCTTTTTTTATGTCAAATTTTTGTCCATCTGACCACAGTTTAACGTATAGAATTGGGCTATAATTCAACCCTACAACAATTTTTAAAGGTGTGTTTTGCTAATCCAAGTTGCCTTACCTGTGCCCATTGATTCGGTGTTCGATTATCGCGTTGTGGGCGATGCGTTGCCCGCGATTGGCTGCCGCGTCCGAGTACCGTTTGGTGCGCGCAAATTGGTCGGCATTGTGGTGGCGCATATTGAGCACAGTCAGCTTACGCAAAATGCCATTAAACCTGTATTGGATATACTTGATGAGCGGCCGATTGTCGATGAGGCGTTGCTAAAACTCGCTTATTGGCTGTCTGCTTATTACTGCTATCCGCTTGGCGATGTGTTCGCTGTCATGCTGCCGACTTTGATTCGTCAAGGGATGACGCTTGACTACCGACAATTATGTTGGCAACAATTACGTGATGCCACTGACGAGGATTTTTCTGCCAGCGCAAAAAAGCAACGCCAACAATTTGCTTTATGTGAACTGGTCATCAACTCGCATGGCAATTTACATCGCAATTCGCATGGCAATGCCACAAAACTTGTAACTGAGTTTGCGCTGGTAGACAACGGTGTCGAGCCCGCTTATTTAAAAAAATTTGAGCAAAAAGGTCTGATTGCGCCTGTTTATCAAATGCCATCTTTACCCAAGCTTGCTAAGCTTGCCACCACACCGCTCACCTTAAATTTGCAGCAACAACAAGCGGTGCAAAAAATCACCCGCGCCTGCCAGCAGCCACACTACGAAGGTTTTTTGCTCAATGGGATTACGGGAAGTGGCAAGACCGAAGTGTATTTGCAAGTGATGCAAACGGTACTGGCGCAAGGCAAACAAGTGCTGATCTTAGTGCCAGAAATTGGGCTGACCCCACAGACCAGACAGCGATTTGCCGAACGATTTGACGCCCAAGTATTGATGTTACATTCGGGACTTAATGACACCGTGCGGCTTGATGGCTGGCAACAATGCCGACTGGGCTATGCGCAAATTATTATCGGTACCCGTTCGTCAGTGTTATACCCATTTGCCAATTTAGGGCTGATTATTGTCGATGAGTCGCATGACCAATCTTATAAACAGCAAGACTCACTGCGCTATCACGCCAGTGACGTGGCGCTCTATCGTGGGTTTCAGCTTAATTGTCCGGTGATTTTGGGTACCGCGACGCCATCGCTTGAAAGCCTGTATTTGGTACAACAAGGTAAACTCACCGAGCTTACTTTGACCCAGCGTGCAGGCGATGCCAAACCTGCCATTATGCAGCTGATTGATGCGCGCCAACAGGCATGGCAAAACGGTTTGGCGCAAAGCTTAATCCAAGCCATTCGGCAAACGCTGGACAAAGATGAGCAAGTATTGGTATTTTTAAACCGTCGTGGCTACGCGCCCATCTTATTATGTGATGCTTGCGGTTGGCAAGCAGACTGCCCGCGCTGTGATGCGCATTTGACAGTGCATTTTCAGCCAGTGGCAATGCTAAAATGCCACCACTGCGATTGGCAGCAAGCCATCCCAAACCATTGCCCCAGCTGTGGTAGTAGCAATCTTGACCCTGTGGGCATGGGTACTGCGCGGATGGTTGAAGGGTTAACTGAGCTTTTCCCCGATGTGCCTGTGATTCAGATTGACCGCGATACCACGCGTAAAAAAAACAGTTGGGAGCAAGTGTATCAGCGTATTGCTGATAATCCCAAAGCCATTTTGGTGGGCACGCAAATGGTGGCAAAAGGGCATCATTTCCCCAATGTGACCTTGGTAGCAATCCCCAATGCTGACCGCGGTTTTTTATCCTCAGATTTTCGCTCGCCTGAGCATACCGCCCAGCTGATTATCCAAGTGGCAGGTCGTGCGGGTCGTGCCGATAAAGCGGGTCTGGTACTGATACAAACCCTGCAACCTGAAAATCCGGCGTTACTGACTTTGGTACGTGAAGGATATCTAAGTTTTGCCCAGCAATTATTGGCTGAGCGGCGCATGTTGGGATTGCCGCCATTTACTTACGCTTGTTTGGTACGGGTGGAAAGCAAATCGTTAGAAAACAATCAGCAAATTTTGCATCAAGCGATGGCGCTGTTGCCATCACGCCAGCACATGACAGCCTTGGGCATTGCCATTAATGGCCCGGTGGATGCGCCGATGGCAAAGAAAAACAGTCGCTATCACTCGCATTTATTAATTTTGACCAAAACACGCCACGTTCGCCAGCAGCTATTGTCGGACTGGTGGCGACAGACGATTGCGTTGCCATCGGCAAAGTATGCCAGACTATCGATTGACATTGATCCGATGAGTTGGTCTTAACCTGACTTGCAAAACCATTGATTTTGCTAAAGCGCTTATTTCACACTGATGTTTAAATGGGCTTTTTTCAACTCGCTGATTGGGCTACAATTTAGCTAATTTTTGCCATTGATTAGGGTAAGTAAATAACAATGACCCCAAAACCGCTTCAAGATTCAAAGCAGCCTACTGATGTGCACCCTAATGCGCATAGTCATGGCAACAATCATCACCATAAGGACATAACAATGACCCCAAAACCGCTTCAAGATTCAAAGCAGCCTACTGATGTGCACCCTAATGCGCATGGTCATGGCAACAATCACCGCCATGAGGATGCTGACCACAGCCCCAGTCACAGTCACAGTCACAGCCATACCGATAATCAGCGTATCATCACCATAGCGTTTGCCATCATTGCAAGCTATATGATTGTTGAAGTCATCGGCGGTTATATTACCGGCAGTTTGGCGTTGTTATCAGATGCAGGTCATATGTTTAGTGATGCGGTGTCACTTGCCATGACTTTGTTTGCGTTTATCATCGGTAAAAAATCCGCTACCTCTCATAAAACTTTTGGTTATCGCCGTTTTGAGATTTTGATTGCGCTCATCAATGGGGTAACGCTACTGATTATCAGTGCAGGTATTATCTATGAAGCGGTACTGCGTTTTGAAGCGCCGCCACAAATCGCCACCACGGGTATGCTAGTTATCAGTACTATTGGGCTTATCGTCAATTTGGTGGTGGTCAAACTGATGCACGGTGGTGATACCGATAATCTCAATATGAAAAGCGCTTATTTACATGTATTAAGTGACTTGCTAGGCTCGGTGGCTGCGATTATTGCTGCTATTGTGATTATGCTGTTTGGCTGGGTGTGGGCAGATGCGGCAGTGAGTATTTTGGTGGCGCTACTGATTGTCCGCAGTGGCTATGCTGTCGTCAAAAACGCCGCCCATATCTTGATGGAAGGCGCGCCCAATGATATTGACCAAAGCGTTATTATCAAAACCCTCTCTGCCCACCCAAACGTGTTATCGGTTCATGATTTACATGTTTGGACGATTACCAGCGGCTTACATAGTTTATCTTGTCATATCATCGTTCCAAGCTCGCTGACCCTGCAGCAAACTGATGCGCTATTATCAGACTTACAGCATGAGTTACAGCATTTAGGCATTGGGCACAGTACCATTCAATTTGAGAGTGATTTGCATGCGCACTCCGCGCAGTTTAATTGTGATATTACTAGCGCACCCCCTGTCCATGCGCACGCGCACTAACCGACTTTTTGACCTAAGGTGCCAAAAAATCGGTGCTGCCGCTGAGCATCATTGGTTTTGTTTTTGGGTTGTTGTAATTTTGGATTTTTAGTTTGAATGGCTTTGGCTATTTAACTTTTCTTACGGGCTGTGGTCTAAAAAGTATGTTCACTAGACCCAGCCATAATTGACATAGTGAAACAGTAAATCAAAAGCCTTAAAATGATTAATGAGCTTCTTGGAAAAACAGCAAGTTTTTCTAAAAGCTCGCCTCATTCTGTGCCTAAAAAGATTATTATTACCTTCAATATCGACCGTATAGTATTTGCCAACATTTTTAAAATCAAAATCAAAAGCGGTCAGAAAACTATCCCAGTTATCACAGCAAACATAGCCAAAATTAACACCCAGCTCTTGAAGCTTTGCTCTAAGCTGTTTTGCTGTTGTTAAATTACGCTTACCCCATACAAAGGTAACAATTTCATTGGTATCTGGGTCGTAAGCATAGACCAGCCACACTTTGTTTCTCTTGCAACCCACATACGTCCAAAATTCATCGACTTGCAATCGACGATAATAGCGCCTCTTTGGTTTTATCTGATAGTTAGATTGTACTAGAACACTTAGAACCTTGTATTTGCTAACCTTTTCAATGGCTACAATGTCAGCAATGCTACATCCCCTAACTAACATTAAGCGAATTTTGTCTTCAATGAAACTTTGACATCCCTTATACTTTAGTTCACTGTCATGGATAAATTGCCGATGGCAGTCTTTACATTGATAGTTCTGTTTGCCGTAGATTTTCCATCCATTTTTCTTTATACTGAAACTTAGACAGCTTGGGCATTTGATTGTAATTTGTGTCTTCATAACCTCAAATTATCATCTTTTTCTCAAGCTGTCTTTTTTATTTATACTTCAGCATACTTTTCAAACCACTACCTTCTTACGATTAATTGCTTAATTGTGCGCATTACTTAGGCTAAATATGTTAGGATGAATCAGCACGCTGCTGTGGCAAGCCTTATTTGCTAAACGCTTGCTAAACGTTTGCCAAATAATTAAACATCTGTATTTAATATCTATATTAAGTTTCTATTAAATCTATATAAAAATCATTAGCTTACTGGAGGTAAACGCGTATGACACACCGTTCTGCACCTTTCGTGGCACCCAACTTGCATCTCACCCAATCTGATGGCTCAGACTCAGATAATGGCAATCCCTCAGCATTACTGGTTGATGAAAAGTCGCATAAAAAACAGGTCAAGTTATTGCTGTCCACCTTGCAAGCAGATATTACCCAGTTTCGGGATAATTTTTTTCCGCCGCCCTATCTGACCCAAATTCAAGATTTGCCTATTTATGCAGGCAATTTGGCAGAGGTGCAAAGCTATGAGCAAACCTGGCAAGCTTTGATTGATCGCGCCAAAGCGTTTTATCCTTCGGCAGGATTGCCGCCTGATTATCTGCCATTACCCGCAAGCCTTGAGATACCGCAGTTTATTTATCATGTGCAAAAACTACATTTGACCCGTACCAAAGCCAAAGAGTCCAAAAATTTTGGCTCGGTGGGTGCACTGGTTGAAAAATGCGGTCCGTATGAGGATGCCCAGTTGATGGCGATGGAAAATGCCTTAGCCAAAGGCGAAGACGTGCGGCTGGTGGCGCATCGTGAATTTATTGATTTACGTGCTTATGTGTTTTGTCGCAATCCCAAAGGTGAATTGCTAGAGCCTGAACGGATTCGTTTTTATCGCACAGGTTTGGTGATTCAAACGTTAGCAGACTTTAAAGTGGTGGACAGTCGGCAAACTCCCCGTAAGAAACGCAATGACGCCTATAAAAATGCGATTGCCGATAACGGGATTTGGAAAATTTTTGTCAAAAATTAAAAATATTGAGGTTTTGTATGTTTGTGCTTGCCGCCAGTGCTGATAGTTCTATGATGCTTGACGCAACTATCTTTTTGGGTGCGGCAGTGATTTTGATACCGCTTGCAAAGCGTTTTGGTATCGCCACGGTATTGGGTTATTTGTTTACCGGTTTGCTACTGGGTCCAAGTTTTTTGAAAGTTGCGGGTAACCCCGATGACTTGCTGCATTTTTCTGAATTTGGGGTCGTGCTGCTATTATTTATTATTGGCTTAGAGCTACAGCCCTCTCGGCTTTGGGCACTTAGGCAACAGATTTTTGTGTTAGGCGGGCTGCAGGTGATTGTCACGGGCGTGGTGCTGATGCTGCTATCGTGGTATTTTTTAGATATTCGGCTATCAAATAGTTTTGTCATCGGTTTTGGCTTGGCGCTGTCATCTACGGCGTTTGTGTTGCAGTTATTGGGTGAAAAGAAGCAGCTTGCCACCACGCATGGTCAACAAGCCTTTACTATTTTATTGTTTCAAGATATCGCGGTTATTCCTTTACTTGCCGCATTGCCATTTTTGTCGGGCGCGCAAGAGCAAAATTACGATTGGATTTATTTTGCCAAAGTCATCAGTATTTTTGCTGGCATGATATTTGTCAGTCGGTTTGTGGTACGTCCTTTCTTTAAGTTCGTGGCCTCTAGTAACGCCACCGAGCTGCTCACCGCCACGGCGTTGTTTATCGTACTGGGTGTGTCGCTATTGATGAATTATATAGGCTTGTCAATGGCACTTGGGGCATTTTTAACCGGGGTGCTACTGGCTGACTCCGAATACCGCCACGAGTTAGAGGCAAGTATTGAGCCATTTAAGGGGTTGCTGCTTGGGCTGTTTTTTATGTCAGTCGGTATGCTTACCAACGTCAAATTAATTGTCGCCAAGCCCTTTCTCATCATTGGTTTGGCAGTATTGCTGATGCTCATTAAGTTTGTGGTGCTGACAATCATTGCGCGGCTCATGGGCAACAAAAACGAAAGCAGTATCCGTCTTGGGGTAACGCTAGCACAAGGCGGGGAATTTGCCTTTGTACTGTTTAGCGTGGCGACCGCCCAGCATCTGTTAACCCGTGAACAACAAAATATTCTAAACCTTGTGGTGACTGTCTCAATGGCAATGACGCCACTGGCATTTTTATTACTGGAAAAAATTGGCAATCCGATATTTGCCAAAGCTAAGCCCAGTAAAGAATACGACAAAATACCCAACCATGAGCACGCGGTGGTGATTGCAGGCTTTGGACGTGTCGGGCAAATCATCGGTCGTGTGCTACGTATGCACAATATTGAATTTACCGCGATTGAAAAATCTGCCAACCAAGTCGATTTCGTCCGCAAATTTGGTAACCAAGTATACTATGGCAATCCCCAAAATCCTGAAATCCTACGCGCAGCAGGGCTTCAACGAGCCAAAGTTTTTATTATTGCCATTGGTGATATCGAGCTGTCGGCAACGGTGGCCGATTATGCCGTACGCAATTATCCGCATCTGACCATCTTGGCACGTGCCAAAAACCGTGAGCATTATTATCGTTTGCGCGATGCGGGGGTTAAGTATATTTGGCGAGAAACCTACCTATCTTCGCTGGATATGTCACGCGAAACCTTGGAAGTATTGGGCATGGAGCCAAAAACCGCACGAAAAACCGTGCAAATGTTCCGCGATTATGATGACGCATTGATTGAACGGCAGCGCGCCATCTATGAAGATGAAGCAGAGATGATTGCCTCAGCACAATCGGCGATTCAAGAACTCGAAAGCTTATTCGATAGCGATATGACCACCGCGAAAAATGAACTCCATAAAGAAAAAGAGCGGTTTGAAAAATTGGCTGATGAACCCAAGCCCCATTAGCCACATACGAATCATTAAACAATAAAAAAGGGCAATCACGTTCACGATTGCCTTTTTTCAACCAAATAACTAAAATCTAAATAGCTAGAACCTAAATGGCCAAAAATCAAATCACTAAAACATATCACGATCAAAGGTAGAGGATATTTTATGAATCGACAAATCCGCGCCATTAAACTCTTCTTCATCGCCTAAACGTAGTCCCATGAACTGCTTGATAATCCCATACACCAAAAATCCTGTCGCTGTCGCAAAAAGGACGCCCATCACACTGCCGAGCAGCTGCGCCCAAAAACTCACGCCACCATGACCACCAAGCCAATGTTGCCCAAAGATACCCACGGCAATCCCACCCCACAATCCGCACACCCCATGCAGCGGCCATACGCCAAGTACGTCATCAATTTTTAAACGATTTTGGGTAAAGGTAAATAACCATACAAACAACCCGCCCGCGATACCACCGACCACCAAGGCGCCTAAAGGGTGCATGATATCCGAGCCTGCACACACTGCCACCAGACCTGCCAACGGACCGTTATGCATAAAACCTGGGTCGTTTTTGCCCACTATCATCGACACCAAAGTACCGCCCACCATCGCCATCAGCGAATTGACAGCTACTAGTCCTGAGATATTGCCGATTTTTTGTGCCGACATGACATTAAAGCCAAACCAACCGACAATCAAAATCCATGAACCCAATGCCAAAAACGGAATAGATGACGGTGGATGGGTACTGGCATAGCCGTGTTTATAGCGGTTACGTCTGACACCAAGCAACAACACCGCGCCCAAGGCTATCCAACCACCAAACGCATGCACCACGATAGAACCTGCAAAATCATGAAATTGCACCCCAAATAGCGACGCAAAAAAACCTTGCAACCCATAATTGCCATTCCATACCACCCCTTCCATCACAGGATAAAAGAAAGACACAATTACAAAGGTCGCCAAAAAAAGCGGCAATATTTTGGCACGTTCTGCTACCCCACCTGATACGATAGCGGGAATTGCGGCGGCAAAAGTCAGTAAGAAGAAAAACTTCATCAGCTCATAGCCATTGCCGAGCAACAAAACATCAGTACTATGAAAAAAATTGATACCATACGCAAGTGGATAGCCAATAAAGTAATAGGCAATGGTGGAAATACAAAAATCGCCCAAAATCTTACCGAGTGCATTGACTTGGTTTTTTGCCCTGACTGTCCCTAATTCTAAAAACGCAAAACCTGCATGCATCGCTAGAATCATCACTGACCCAATCAATAAAAACAACACATCTAAACTTGAATGCAAAACTGGCTGCTGCATTAACACACCTCACTCACATGGTCAAACACTTAGGCAAAATTAAAAACGCTTGCTAAAGCAATAAATCTTTTTAACCGCTATCCCTTTTTGCCCCTAAGCGAGGCATCAACGACGTGCGGTCAATCGACAAGCTGGCAATTGTATGCAAAATCATTGCCAATATTTACAAAAATTAACAATTCAATTTTTGATAAAAAAAACAGCCTAATTTTAGGCGGTTTTAATTATAATTAAGTTATTGATAATAATATATTTTTAAATAATTAAATTTCTTTTAGTAGCCAATTTAATAGCCAATTACTAAAATTTTTGATGAATTTAGATAGAATTTATTTTTTGTAACTAGCTAAAATCATGCCCGCCTAACGTGTCTAAAAAGTCCTTGCTCGTACTGTGCAGAAAACTCTACCGCCTAACGTATGCAAAAAGTAGGGTTAACTTGTCCGAAAACTCTACCGCCTAATGTGTGTAAAAACTCACTACGAAATTATTGTAGTGGTTCGCCAATCAAAAAACCACTCGTTAAACCTTTGCTAAAACTTCTTTTGCTATCTCTCTAAACTCATCTCTTTCCCATTGCGTTACTGGTCGCACTGGCTGAATGTTGAATACTGGCGGCTCATTGTGTTTAATCGTCAATGTATCGCCTTTATCCAATCCAAGTAACTTAGCCTTTGCCATACTTGCTTGTATCATTGACGCTGGCTTTCTTTCCTCAATCGCCATTTGTCTAGCGGCTTCCAATTCCTGCAAAATATCATCTAGTTTCATTGCATGACCTCAAAATAAAGTTTTGCTAGTTCAGTGGCTGATAATTCGGCTAAATTGTCGGGTAGTGGGGTAACATAACTTACATTAACATCAATCTGCTGCGCTGGCTCTTTCGCTGGCTTATCTAGTCCAAGTAACTTAGCTTGTGCAAGGGTAGCAGTTACAAGGCTGTTGGCGTTCTCGTTTCTAATCGCTATATCTTTGGCAAGCTGTAAATCTGCGATAAGGTCGTTTAGGTTGGGTAATTTCATTTGCTCATTACTCCTATAATCTGCTGTATTAGCGTTTAAGTTTGCTTACCCATTCTAATTCAAGCCCTAGCAAGTGGTCGGCTATGCGGTCATGCTCACTGACTAATCTATCATAGGTTTTGCGGTGCATACCTTTGGGGCGGCTGCCATGTCCGTTTGCTATACCTTGCTGCCACTGTAGGCGGTGTCTAATCTTTGCCACTTTGCGAAATAGTTTATCAATCGGCTGCATTAACTGGGTGGCATAGTTCGCACCAATGCAATGCCTGCATACATAAACCCCTGCACAATATAAAACGCCTACTCGTTTATTGCAGTTAGGACAATTAAACCAATAGCGATAATTACCGTAATGGCATGATGAGGTGGTAATTCCAACATCATAGCCGTATGACTTACCCCTAAAAGAATAATCAAGGTGGATTGCTTTGGCGTGTTGTCCTAGCCTGTGCTTAACGCTGGTAATCGTCATCTTTGGATAATCGCTAAGGCTGTGAGCTGTGGCTAGTTTTCCCATATCTAAATCATTAAGCAAATTTAGTGTATTTTATCATACATCAGTGTTGCGTATCTTTAACAGTGGGCTGTTACAGTCATTTGTTAAATCAATCATGCCCGCCTATCGTTCGGCTTTGCTGTTCGGTTTGGTGTTCACTTTTTGCCAATGGCTTGTTATTGCTGGCTTGGTGGCTGTGGTGGTGTTCAGTTTTGGGTATGGTTAAAATGACTATGCCGCTATGTATGTCTGATTTTCGACAGTCCTATACTTAGGCTTGGTATGTTCATATAAACATGGCTGGCTTGCTGGTTTAGGTTTTTCACAAATTTATGAAAAACTACCTTTGCGCCTATGGTTGATAACGAAAGGCAAAATATCCTTTCGCCATTTTTGGCGTGGGCGGTTTCTCTAGCTTGCCTGTGGTGTCGGTGGTGGGTTTGCCTATCCAATGGCTTAACGTGGCGATATGGGGCAATGGGTGGGCGTGGTGGTGTGCTTAATGAGGTGTTGACCAATATTAGCATTTTTTGGGGTATTTTTAGGCTCAATCCCTTGATAATACTGGCTTTGAAGTGTTGACCAAAGAAAAAGGGCATGGCTAAAATCACCATACCCCATCATGCCTGCCCAATCTTAAAATATTATCTAAAAACAATATGCGCTCTAAAATACCCTACAAAATCGGTAACATGGTAACAATCCGCATGGGTGGCGGGTTTCAGACAATTAAAAACGGTAACATCAATCTAAAATGTTACCGCTTTAAAATCGCTCTAAGCCTTGATAATACTAGGTTGTTACCGTGTTACCATTTTCTATGCCGTTTTTTGTGGGCTATCAATAAAAGGCGTTAAAAATGGGTTTTGTTCTAGTTCCTGCGGTGGCAAATAATTCGCCCATACTTTCACAAAATCCGCCCTTTCATATCCTTTTACTGTTCCTGGTTCGCCTGCTACTCTCATGCCTTTTGACGTTATCCCAAACTTTCTTAATTTAGTAGCTAATTGATAAATATCCATTGGCGAACCATTTTTAAATGTACTCCAGCATTTTTCATCATCAGCATTTAACCTGGCCAATAAATCCACGCTTTTAATGCGTTCAGTAGTAAACACTTCTCTAATATCTGAAAGTAGCATTTCGTTAAGGCTCGGCTCATCTTTGCGATTACAGATAATCAAACACGCCTGTAACGCCTTGTCATATACACCCAATACGGTAGCAATCTGTAGCAGTATTTCCCAATTATCAAAATCCCTATCATTGATTTGTAGTAGTGGGGTTTGTACTGCCTGCACCGCTTGGCGGTTATCTACTGCCCACCGTTTAACCTTGCTTTGTATTTCGTTGGTGGTTTCATGCGGTAAGGTTCGCTTATTAAAGCGTTTAACCTTGTCGCTGTTGGTTTTGCGCCTTAACTCAAAACGTATGGCACGGCTGGCAAAAGTTCCTTTCATCTCACCAATGCCGCTAAATACTTTCGCCCCAAAAACATCAAACTTTTCTACAATACCGCCCTTGTCTTGGTTCATGCGGGGTACGTTGCTGGCGTGTCTGCTATAGCCTGCGTTAACAATGCCTAATAACTCGTTTTTATCCTTTAGGCTGGTGTCTATCTCATCAATAAGTAAGGTAGGTTTAAATTGTTCCATTACTCGATATAGCACGGCTTGGGTAATGTTATTAAATGCCATCGGCTTATTAACAACACGCTCAAACAAGCCTAAAAGGGTGCTTTTACCGCATTGCCTCTCGGGTGCGGTTATCCATGCAATCGGGGCAAAATCGCTAATATCGGTTAAATAAGTGAATATCACCCATAACACAAACGCCACCTTTAACGGCTCATCTATCGCCATGTGTTCATGAACCAATGAATAAAGGGCGGTGTATATTTCGTCATGCGTTACTGGCTCATGATAGGGTTCTATTTCTGCCACAAGCTGCCCCTGCTTTTGCTCGCTCACTAATGCTAAGATTTTATCTTTGCTCACGCCAAACCGTTTTGCTACTTCACCCAATGCAAGCGTAATTTTAATATCATCAAGTTTTGCCAGTTCTTGAATACAAGCGATTAATTGCTGCTTTTTATTTTCTAGTTCCTGCAATGGGTCATCATCTGCCAATGGGTTGGCGGTGGTTTCAATGCTGGTAAGCGGCTGATAAGTGGGCAAGGTTTGGATAATCTCAATAATGCCACTACTGTCCTGCCCATCTGCAAAATACGCTTGTATTAGGTCGTAACAATCGCCTTTTGCTGGCATAGGTTCGCCTGTGGGTAACTGCACCTTGTCCACATCAATCACATCATAGGCGATATCTAAGGCAGTTAAGGCTTGCAGTAGGTTTGCCTGCCAATCTTGCCCGCTCTTATCATTGTCACGCCATACAATGCACCGCTTGCCCTGTAGTGGGGTTAAATCGCATTGATTAATTGACGTTGCCCCGCCTGTGGTGGTAGCAGTCAAGCCAATTTCTAACAAGCTATGCACGCATTTTTCACCCTCTACGATATAAACCGTATCATCTAGCAATGGTTGATGATACAAGGGCTTTTTGTAGTTTGGGTCTTTGGTGGCTGGGTGTTCGCCTAATCGGTAGCAGTTCCCATCATAATAGAATGGCTTTATCCATTTGCTGCCATCTTTATCAATTCGCACCTTAACAAACAATTCTTGATTGTCTGCATAGTAGGGGTAAAAGGCGGTGATATCACGCACGCCTGCGCCCATGCTAATTAGCTTTTTATCTTTACCCGCTACCGCTTTAATGGCTTGTAGTAGTAAATCACGGTTGATTAATTCGTTATTCATCATACGCCCCTAAATCAGTCATAGCGGTTTTAAAATCTTTGTTAGTCATTGCCATGTAAAAACCGATTAAGCTACCCTTTGCGCCACAAGCGTGGCATACATAGCCACCGTGAGAACCGTTAACCGATAAACTGGCGTGTTTGTCATCATGAAATGGGCATTTCGCCATGTTCCAGCCTGCCACCTTTATGGCAATGCTGAAACGTGCATAAAACGCTTGGGGCTTGGGTAGTTTGTTAGGGTTAAATTGCTTTTTGCCTTTAAACTTCTGATTTTTGGGGCGGTTTAAGATTTGGGCTAATATGTTGGTTTTGTGCTTGCCATTGTCTGCCGCTTGGTTTACATTATGCTTGCTTGTTTGCTGTCCAATGCTATTTTGTTTTTCAAAGTCCATGCCGTCTGTAGCGGTGTGGGCTTTTTCATTTGTAGTAAGATTACTCATCTTAACCCCTTGCCAATGGCTTTAATTTTGCGCTGTGAGCGTTTTGTGTCGTGGCTGGTACATCTGCACCACTTAAGCAAATAAAGCGCATGACGCGCCTTATTTTTACTGCTGTTATTGTTGGTTTTATTCAAACTTTGCCCTCCGCTTTATACAATGGGTGGGCTTCAATCATGCTTTGAATACAATAATCAAATTCATCAATTAAGTATTGGGCAATGAGTAACGATTGTTTAGCCTGTGAAATGGCGTGATGTGGTGCGTTATCGTTGGTTAAATCATCAATAGCAGTTCTTACCATTTTGAATAGCATTTCCAAATGGCTACTATGCAAGGTTAGATTGTCGTAAATATCACCGTTCAAGCTATCAATCTGATTTTGTAGTTCGGCTTGGGTGGTTGCTTGTGGGCGTGGTAAAAGGGTATTGATTGACTTAGGCATGATAGCCTCCTATGTAGTTTTGAGTTAATACCACACTATGAAAAGTCATAGGGTGATGGGGTTCACTCTCGGTCACATAGAACCGCCTTGAATATTCGCCTATTGGCTTATTTTTCAATGTCACCCCATCATAAACGGCTGCCAATGCTGGCATGATATGACGGTTTACCCCTGTGAATTGGGGTGGGTGGATTTGTGCTTTATTATCGCCACTTTGAGAGAGTAAGCGAAATTTAGGCACAAAAAAAGCCAATGGGTAACGGCTGGCTTGTCCGCTATGTGATTTTGAGAGGTCTTTATTATCAATCACGCCCGCCACACTTTGCAAGTTATTTTTTGGGTGGGCTTGATGATAACTGCTAATGAGTAGCAATAAACCAATCATCAAAACCGCTAGTAATATGCTTTTTACCATATCGAGTAAAGTTACCTTTGTGCTAGTGTCAATTTGCCCATTTTTAAGCGTTTCTAGCGTGTTTGGGTTGTAGGTGGTGTCTTTATACCGGTTCATAATTCTGCTCACTGTATGCGATTAATATTACCTTGATATACGCCCAATTCATCTAGGCGGCTTATCGCTTCACTTTCATCTATGCCAAGTTTGGCGGCTATATCTGCTGCGCTATAAAGCGGTTCGCCATCATCACTGTAACCGCTTATAGGTGGTATCAAGTCCAGTTCTTTAGCCTTTGCGTGGGCTTCCTGCTTGATATATTCGGGCGATAACTCAAACACTTTCATAAACTGGTTTATGGCTTGTTCGCTGTCCTCCCCATACTTTTCTACGATACGTTTGTATTTATCAAATTCAGCAAAAAACGCTGGGTTTACTGGCTCATTCATGCGGTGGTTTCCTGTAGGTAGTATTTTACGTACTGTTCGCCTGTGGCTGGGTCTTTGCAATCAAGGCTAATGATATCCATGCCCTTTTTGCGCAATAGCCAAATGATATCGGTTGGGCGGTTAATACCCATATGGATAATGTCACGCACGGTTAAAACCTCGCCCGCTAAAAGGCGGTTTTTTACTTGTTGGCGTTTGGTTATGCGTTTGGGTTTGCTTGTATTCGCTGTCATGGTTTGCCCCTTATGCTGTTGCCTGTTGCTTTTCGATAAATTCCAAAAGGTCGCTATTTTTGAAAAAATAAAACCCATTAACATTGACTGGCTTAATGAAAGGATTATTTTTTGCTCTTACCCATCTACGCAATGTTTCAGCGTGGCGGTTAAATAGCTTGGCTGTGTCGTTAAGCGGGGTTAAGCCCTGCGGGTTGTTGGCAATATCACTAAAAGTAATATTTGTTTGATTTTCGCCTTTTGGCGTGGTGGTGTGGCTCATTGCCTTTACTCCTTACAAGTGGGGTTATGTTGTAAGGCGTATTATGAAAGGGTGCTAAAAATGAAATAAGGCAATATTACGGTAATATTGCCCTAAAAGTTTGTGATATTTACCTAAAAACTAGGTTTGATTTTTGGCGTGTTTCTCTTTGGCATTAATGGCATTTTTAAGCCATTCCGCAATAAATGGTTTGGTAAGTGGTTTATTTAGTAGTTTTTGGCTATGAGTTTCAATAGCTAAATTATCATTGCCACTATGGGCGGTTACGTCAAATTTTGCTAAATCTAATAAAACATATACCAATCGGCTAATAGCTTCTTTGCTTTTATCTTTTACTTGCTCATCATCTGCTGCCTTGTTGCTTTGATATAGCCCACCTTTCTGCTCTAAATTATCTAATTTGGCTTTAACGATAGCTAATTCAGCCATTTGGCTAGCAATAGTATCGTTAGCGATTGTTAGCTTACTTTTAAGTTTAGATATTTGTTCAATCAATTCACTATTATCTATTTGGGCTTTAGTGTCAAATAGCTTGTCTAAGTCAATTTTAGGATAGAGTAATTCATCAAAATTTAACCATATATCATTTTTAATTATTTTAGGTAATCTGTCGTGATAATCCTCTAATTTCAATGCTGGGTTATGCTTTATATCTTCGCCATATTCTTTTAAAACTTCAAATACAATATCCATTCTTTTTTTTGGTGGGATAAGGTTTCCATCACCATCTATTTTCGGCGGGTCAAGTTTATATCTACTTGTATCCATATAAATATAATTATTTAAGTCATCTTCAATGATATCCCCAATATTGGTATTTTCTGTATCTGAATGTAATTTATAAACCTTCAAATAATCATTTACGTTTAAATCAATTTTAGAATCATTAAATAAATCCGTAATCATTTTTTTACTTACATTAATCCAACCCCTTAATAAAATAAGGCTTGTATCTAATTCAAAACCATATCTAGCTAAACCATCGTAATAAAATACTGGGTGCAGTTTATCTTCATTGTATAAATCTAAAATAAAATTCCTTAATCTATTTATATCATTGTCATCATAGGGGTTGAAATACTCTATTTCTCTATCATGTAAATATCTTGCCACATCATGAAAGTTTAAAAATTCTTTATACTCGTATAAAGCCATAACTTGCACCATACGCACCAATAAAAGAGGGTGCAAGGCGGGCGGGGTTTGGTGCGAAAATTCCCCGCTTTCGGGCTGCAGTTCCTAGCCTTGCAAAACTGGTCTTAAACTCTAATCAAGCGATAGCCCCGCATAAATAACGCCTTTTGTAGGTCATTCAGTGGTAAAAAAGGATTGTCCAGGATATCGCCTAGCTGGTCTATCTGCTCATGGGTCATCACCAAAATATGCCCGCTTGCGGTTGGCTTGGTGTCCATTGCTGGCAAGGTGTTTTTATTGGCTGGGGTAGTATTCATTATTCATTAACCGCCTGTTGGTTGGCTTTGGCTTTATCCAGGTAAATAATATTATCAATCTTGCCTGCTCTTAAATCGTCTAAGTAGTTCGCCCAATCGATTAACATGGCTCTGCGCTGGTCTAACATATCCATACGGCTATACGCTCGCCCGTAACTGTTCATCATGCGGTGGCCTAGCTGTAACTCTGTGATTAATTCATCATAGCCTAGCCGTTCCATTAACATTGTCTTTGCACTGGCTCTGAACCCATGCGGGCTGTGTATGCCTTTATAGCCTTGTCCGTCATTCATGGTAGGGCTATTCAATACTTTATTAATTTCTTGGCGGTGCGTGTGTTTTTCCTGTTTTCGTCTAGTGTTATGAAAAACATATTCATAACCGCCTGTTTTAGCTTTCATACGTTCTAAAATGGCTATTGCCTGCGGTGCAAGTGGCGTTACTATATCAGTCATATCGTCACGGTTGCCTGCCTTTTGTGGTCTAAATTCCCATTGCTTAGTAAGTAGGTTTACATCACTCCACTTCATAGCGCAAATATCACCAACACGGGCAAGGGTTAAAGCCAATAATTGCAAAATCTCTTTTTGAAATAGTGGGCTATCGGCTAGGCTGTCAATGTCGTTTAATAACCTGCCATATTCTGCGGGCATGGTGATTGCTGGGTAATGCTTGGTTTTATGAGTTTTAATTGTTCCTTGTAGGTCGCTGGCTGGATTGTACTCAATAACCCCATTCGCTTTAGCTAACTGTAGAATTGCCTTTAATTCCCCTTTAATCCTTATCCCCCTATTTGTGCTAGTTTCTTGGATAGAATTAACAAATTTAATAACGTGACTAGGTTTAATATCAGTAATTCGCATATTGCTAAAATGCTTTCTTATAATCGCTAAATTTTTTTCAATCTTGGCGTATGTGCTAGGGCTTAATTCTTTTCTTTGCTGATTGGCCTGCCACTGATTGATAAAGTGTTCTAGTGTGTTTTGCCTGTCTATTATTTCCTTTTGCTTTTCATCTTGGCGGTGTTCTATAGGGTCAATGCCTTTTGCCAATATAGCAAGGTTGTCATTGTAGGCTTGGCGGGCTTGTTCTAGGGTAAAAGCTGGATATTGTCCTAGTGTGATTGTAGGGCGTTTACCTTTCAAAATAGGGTGGCTGTAGCGGTGTTTAAAAATTGCGGTCTTTTTGCCTGTATGCTTGCTGACTTCTACACCAAGAAATAAACCGCTATAACCTGCGATTGAATAAGGTGTTGTTTTGGTGGTTTCCTTAATCGCCTTATCTAGCTGGGTAACTGTCTTTAAACCTTGCATAGCCATAACTTTAACCTTTTAAATTCAATAGCCATTTAGTAGCCAATTTAATAGCCATTTAGTAGCCATAACAACAAACTATTCCATGCTATTTCATACAACAATATTAAATAAAAAACCCCTGTAATGCAATAATTACAAGGGTTTGCGGTTTTATTAAGTTTGTTAATGCGGTGCTAAGTTTTATCTAAATACCGTCTAATTTTAGACTGTTTTTTACCGATTTATAGCGTTAGCAAGGACATCGCTTCATGCCACCGCCATTACTCGGGTAGCGCGCATCGACGCAGTAGCGAAAAAAGGTCTTTTCATCCATCGGCTCTAGGTCAGGATGCTGCTCCTGCATATGGCTGACGTAAGTCGCATAATCAGGGACACCGACCATCAAACGAAAGCTTTGTTGCATCCGTTTGACCAGCGTGATTAGGCGGGTCATATTTTTTGGGCTAAAAATTACCTCCTTTTGCGCCTTCAAGGTCATTTTAATCAAGTTGGCGATTAACGCATTATTACTCATGTGACTCTCCTCCTATCTGCCCAGCATGGTTTTGGTGAAATCCAAGCAATTGCACAAATATAAGTGCAATCACTGTCAATTTTTCACTAATGCGGTGCAGAAATATTCAAGGGTTTTGGATCTTCATAAATCGCCTCACCTTCAACCACGGTAGGTTTATCACTTGCCAAGGCTTTTGTTAATGCGCGAATCGTACCGAAAATCATGACAATCATCACAATCATAAAGAAGCCACAAAGCACGGCATCCACATAGTTTGAGAATACGATGGTTTGCATCTCATCCAAGGTTTTGGCAGGTTTTAACACCTCACCTTTGGCAATCGCGGCACTGTATTTGTGCGCTTGTGCCAAGAAACCAATCGCTGGATTTTCATGGAAGATTTTTTGCCAACCTGCCGTCAAACAGGTAATCAATAAGAAGACCGTGGGTGCCACAGTGACCCAAGCATATTTTTGTTTTTTCATTTTAAATAAAACTGCAGTACCTAGGGTCAATGCCATCGCTGCCAAGATTTGGTTGCCGATGCCAAATAGTGGCCACAATGAGTTAATGCCCCCAAGCGGATCAATGACGCCTTGGTAGACAAAGAAGCCCCAAGCGGCTACTGCAATTAAAGTCGCAAGCAAATGCACGCCGAGATTGGTTGAATTACGCACCGACGGCACCACGATGCCGATGGTATCTTGTACCATAAAACGACAAGCACGCGTCCCTGCATCTACGGCAGTCAAAATAAACAAGGCTTCAAATAAAATCGCAAAATGATACCAAAACCCCATCATCGCCGTACTACCAAAGATAGACGATAGGATATGCGCCATACCAATCGCAAAGGTCGGCGCACCGCCTGTCCGTGAGATAATGGAGCTCTCACCCACTTGCTGCGCTAGCGTCGTAAGCGCCTCGGGGGTAATTACAAACCCCAATTTTTGGATAGCGGCTGCCGCTGTCTCTGGGGTTGTACCTAAAAGCGCTGCTGGGGCATTAATCGCAAAATACATACCAGGGTCAAGAATGGTGGCACAGATCATTGCCATGATACCAACCATCGACTCCATGAGCATACCACCATAACCAATGGCGCGAGTATCTACTTCATTGTCCACAAGTTTTGGGGTCGTACCACTCGATACCAAGGCGTGAAAACCAGAGATAGCACCACAAGCAATGGTAATAAACAAGAACGGAAATAACCCACCTTTGAATACCGGACCTGTACCATCGATAAATTTGGTAACCGCAGGCATTTTTAACTCTGGCATGGTAAAGACAATCGCCAGTGCCAAACCTACAATCACCCCTATTTTTAAAAAAGTAGATAAATAATCACGCGGCGCAAGCAGCAGCCACACAGGCAATACCGATGCCACCACACCATAAATCATCAAAGCCCAAGTCAGCTGGGTACCGGTCAAGGTAAACAATTCAGCCATCGCAGGGTCTTTGGCAATATCGCCACCAAATACAATCGCCGCCATCATCAACACAAAGCCGATGATAGACACTTCCATGATTTTACCTGGGCGTAAATAACGCATGTAGATGCCCATCAGTAGCGCGATAGGAATCGTTGCCGCGATGGTAAATAGCCCCCAAGGACTGTGTGCCAATGCTTTGACGACTACCAGTGCCAGTACTGCAAGAATGATGACCATCACGCCTAGCGCACCGAGCATCACCGTAATACCCGTAAAAGTACCCAGCTCGTCTTTTGCCATTTCACCCAGTGATTTGCCATCACGGCGGGTCGAGATAAATAGTACAGTAAAATCTTGTACCGCACCTGCAAATACCACACCAATGATGAGCCATAGCGTACCTGGCAAATAACCCATTTGTGCCGCTAAGATAGGACCGACTAATGGGCCTGCCCCAGCAATCGCAGCAAAGTGGTGACCAAATAAGACGTATTTATTGGTAGGCACATAATCTAAGCCATCTTTTAGGCGGTGAGCCGGTGTCACGCGGCGAGGATTGAGCTCAAAGACTTTTTTGGCGATAAATAAGCTATAGTAGCGATAAGCAATGCTATACGAACACACGGCAGCAGCAACAAGCCACACGGCATTGATACTTTCGCCGCGGTGAAGGGCAATTGTCCCTAATGCCACTGCGCCAATAATTGCAACAAGTAACCATACTATCTTTGATAGCATGGGGGAGTTACTTGTCATTGCGGAATTTGTCTGCATGTCAACTCCTTTTTATATGAAGATCATCCTAGGATAGAGATAAACGCAAGTATGTTAAAAAGCAATTGTGTTAAATGGAACTAAATCAACATGTAATTACGTTAAATAATCATTGCTAGTTTTTTGTAATATTTTGCAAATTGTAACATGGATTAATGGTTATTCGTCATTCAATGTATGACTGTTACCCAATATATACTAAATTTACTGGCTTTAGCCTGCGTCGTTGTTTGGTATAATGACCCAATCGGCTTAAATGCCTGTACATTTTAGCTTATATTTTTTGACCAGCTTTACAAACTTAATCGACCGAGTCACTGCCACGGCATTTATTTTTGCATTTTTTATGTCTTTTCTTATATTTTTTTATGCTTTTTTTAATGAAACATACCCTATGAAACCAACCCAAAATCATAAGCCCCAAATGTTTGACCCAACAGCCAAAATGCCTCCGGTTGATACTGCCAGTAATGCCGATGCCAATCTGCTACATCAGTCAACTGTAACACTTGAAGGCATGCCAAAGGTGAGCGAGTTGCAAAAACTGCAATCAGATAACCGTACAGCGCGTAAGCCTTTTCAGTGGCAGTTTTTGTTGCCGCAATATTGGGGGATTTGGCTTGGGGTCGCGCTGATTTTGCCATTGATTTATTTGCCGTTGCGCTATCAATTTAAAATCGGTCATTTTCTGGGAAAATTGTTATTTGGACTGATTAAAAGCCGCCGAGCCGATACTTTGACCAATTTGTCATTGGCGTTTCCAGAGCTTAGCGAAGATCAGCGTTTAGAGATGGCAGAGAAGATTTTTATCAATGCCGGTGTGGGTGTGTTTGAGAGTCTGTGTGCGTGGTATCGACCGGATGTATTTACCCGCTGCGTCACTGTATCAGGGCTGCAACATGTAAAAAACGCCCAATCGCAAGGTAAAGCGGTGATTTTACTCGGTATCCATTCGACTTTGCTCGATTTGGGTGGACGGCTGACCACCATGTTTACCCCGCTGGATGTGGTGTATCGACCGCAAAACAATGCGCTGCTTGATTGGTTCATTTTTAATGCTCGCTCAAAAGTTTATAGCGACCAAATCAGTCATCGCAATATGCGCCATTTTGCCAAAAACCTTAAAGATAATCATGTGGTATGGATCACCCCCGACCAAGATTTTGGGCTAAAACAAGGCGTGATGGCAGACTTTTTTGGGGTACCCGCTGCCACTTTGACTGCACCACGTCGTATGGCAAAACTGGGCAATAAAGCCAATCTGCCTGCCGTGATGATATTGCATTTCTATCGGGAAACCCCGGATGAGATGCCAAAAGGTCGCAAACCGCATTATCACATCATCTTCTCGCCTATTATTGACAACTACCCAACCGAAGATGAATTAGCGGATGCCAATCGCATCAATCAGCTATTAGAAAATTATATCCGTATCGACCCGACCCAATACATGTGGTTTCATCGGCGCTATAAAACCCAGCCTACTGGTATCCGCTATTACCGCTAATTTTGCTCATTTGGCTCATGGAGCTCAGCCAATTTTTGGCATGAATTTGTAGTCAAAACCCGCTATACTAACGGACAATTTTTTTGCCTATTTTGTACTTTTTTTGCTTTTGTTTGGAATTTTGAATATGAATGACAAAACAGCCGCGCCGCGCCGCATTTTAACAGGTATTACCACCAGTGGAATTCCCCATCTTGGCAACTATGTCGGTGCCATTCGCCCAGCCATACAATCGGCGATACAAGGCGCGAGTACGGGAGAAAGCGATGCTTATTTTTTCTTGGCGGATTTGCACGCACTCATCAAATGCCACGACCCTGAGGCGATTCATGCATCGACCAAGGCAATTGCCGCTACGTGGCTTGCCTGTGGTCTCGACCCTGAGCGCGTGGTGTTTTACCGCCAGTCGGATATTATCGAAATTCCAGAGCTAACTTGGGTACTCAACTGTAACTGTGCTAAAGGCTTAATGAACCGTGCGCATGCCTACAAAGCCGCCGTAGATGCTAACCGTGAAACGCCAGACACTGACCCTGATTATGGCATTTCGATGGGGTTATTTAGTTATCCTGTGCTAATGGCCGCGGATATTTTGATGTTCAATGCCACCCATGTCCCTGTGGGTAAAGACCAAATCCAGCATATCGAGATGGCACGTGATATAGCAGGTACCTTTAATTTTCGCTATTGTGACCCAGAAAAACCGATTTTTGTACTGCCCGAAGCCATGGTAGATGATGACACGCCGCTACTGACGGGGCTTGATGGTCGTAAAATGTCAAAAAGCTATGGCAATACCATTCCGTTGTTTGGCGACGACCCACAAATAGATGGTGAAAAAGCGCTGCGAAAAGCCATCATGCGTATTGTCACCAATTCACAGTTGCCAGAAGAACCCAAAAACCCCGATGAGTCCACGATTTTTGAGATTTATCGTGCATTCGCTAGCCCAGAAGAACAACAACTACTGCGTCAACGTTTTGAGCAAGGTATCGGTTGGGGCGATGCCAAAGAAATGTTGTTTGAAAAAATTAACAGCGAAATTGCCCCTTTCCGTGCTCGTTACAATGAATTGATGGCGAATCCAAAAGAATTGGAAGAAATCCTACAAATGGGCGCAGAAAAAGCCCGCCGTGATGCGCGAAAACGCCTAGAAAAAGTACGAAAAGCCATTGGTATCAAACCCCTTGCCAAACTCAAAAAATAACGAGTCACTCATGTCATTTGCCCACTTTAAAGCCTACACCGATAGGCTTTATCAAATCGATAAAGCCTTTGACGATGCGCAGCCCAACCGTCTCAACCGACATCGCCACCTTGAGCCTGATTCAGCCGAGTTTCTTGCCAGTCTGGTTATCAGTAAGCGGGCTAAAAATATGTTAGAAATTGGCACATCAACGGGCTACTCTACGCTATGGCTAGGCTATGCGTTAGCCCAAATCAATCGCGCCAATACCGCGGATACTGCCACATTGACATCGATTGATATCGATGAATGGCGATTACTAACTGCTCGCAATCACCTGCGCACCTTGAAGTTTGACCACAATATCACGCTACAACAAGTCGATGCCAAGGATTTTTTACGTCAGTCAACTGCCCATTTTGATGTGATTTTCTTGGACGCAGAGCGCAGGTTTTATGGCGACTATGTGGCTGACTTTAAGCGATTGTTGACCTTTGGCGATATGTTGATTGTCGATAATGTCATTTCTCATGCCGATGAAGTAGCAGCGTTTTTGTCAGCCTTTGAACAGGACAACAACTATCTGTGCGCTACCCTATCAATTGGGGCAGGATTGTTTGTGGCGGTTCGACAGTAGTGACCAATTTAGCCATTCGAATTTTTGAGACGCCTGTTCAAAGTCTGCCAGAAGACCTCTATATTCCGCCTGAAGCCTTTGCCATTTGGCTAGAGCAGTTTGAAGGTCCGCTGGATTTTTTGTTGTACTTAGTCAAAAAAAATAACTTTGATATCACCACCACAGCAATTTTGCCGATTACCGAGCAGTACCTGACTTATATTGAGGAATTGGATGACAATCATTTTGAGTTAGCAGGCGATTATTTGCTGATGGCAAGTACCTTAATTGCTATCAAAAGCGAATTGCTGCTACCAAGCCCTCAACGACCAGAAGATGAAAGAAACCCCACCAAGCAGCTGATTGACAGACTTGAACAATACGCCCAAATCAAACACGCCAGTCAGCGTATCGATGCGTTAATGCGCCTTGAGCGCGATGTGTTTTTGGCATATGCCAGTTTGCCAAGCCCTGATATATTAGCCAAAGAGATGGCACCCTATCCTGCCACCATGCTTGCCGACAGCTTAATCAAAATGCAGCTAAAACCCGATTACCAAATGCACCATGTCAAAGCCGATATCGTGCCTTTGGCAGAGCGTATGGCAAGTATTAGCCGTATATTGGCAAGTCGTGGTCAAGGCACTTTCCACGACATATTAGATAAATCACAAGGCAAACTGGGCGTGGTGGTGAGTTTTGTCGCCATTTTGGAATTAGCCAAACAGCGGATGCTAAAGTTTGTCGCACAAGATTACGAATCTTCCGATGTAAGCGAACTAACCTTGATATGGGCATCGTCATGACCGATTTTAACCAACAACATCAGCTTGCCCAGCAGCATAGCAAATCTATCGAAGCGATTTTACATGCCTCAGAAACCCCGATTACTGCCAAACAGCTATGTCACTGGCTATCGATTAATCCAAACCAACTGAGCATGGCGCTCACAGTCTTGCAGCAGCGTCTATCACAAGGCGCGTTAACCTTAGCGGATACCGCGAGCGGCTACCGATTGCAAATCGCCAATGACTTTAGCCCACTTATTCAGCAAGTTTTTCCCCAGCGTCAAGAAACCTTAAGTCAAGCGCTATTAGAGACGTTAAGCGTGATTGCTTATAAACAACCGGTGACGCGTGGCGATATTGAGCAAATTCGTGGCGTGACTGTATCGAGCAATATCCTACGGCAACTATTTGATAAGGGCTGGATTATTGAGCAAGGCTTTCGCGATACGCTAGGACGTCCTGCACTACTGCATACCACCGCAGCGTTTTTAGCCGCCTTTGGGCTTAAAAGCTTGCAAGATTTACCAAAGCTAGCTGATGTGCAACAGCTTGAGATATAAAAAAAGCTACCGACTGGGCAGCTTCTTAAAGACCCTGCATCAACAACACCCTGCCTCAAGGCAAGCGGCGAGCAGGGGCGCCCCACTGGTTGACATTCGGCTTGGTATCTGTGCAATACCATACCAGCAGCATAATCCCGCCAATGATGGGGATAAAGGCAATCAGCATCCACCAACCTGATTTATTAACATCATGTAAACGGCGAACACCTACTGCGATATTTGGAATCACCAATGCCAAAGAAATAAGCCCCGCCACAATACCATCAGTACCCATCATATAATCGATGATTGCCGCACCCAGATACAACATGAACCACGCCAAATAAAAATACCAATATTCTTTACGTCTAGCACGCCCTTTAAAATTGGCATAATTGCTGAGACTTTTTTTAACCCAATCAAAAAAGCCATAATTTTCTTCAATCGCCCATGCTGGATTGACAGCATTTATGCCCGCTGTGTGAATAACTTGACCATAGTTGGCAGTTGTAGGGTTGTCTGTATAGCCGTGAGGGATGGGCGCAATCATGCTATCCATCGGTTTGTTCAGATTGATTGCATTGCCTACGGCAAGACCGACAACTGCCACTGCATAACCCTGCGCATCGACACTAAATTCTACTTGTTGTCCTGCTATCGGTGCCGTGGCTTGTTGCCATTGTTGGCTAGTAAATGGGTAATTTTTTCCGTCCTCCGCCATGATGATACCTTGACCATGTTGCGGCGAGAAATTGGCTATTTGCCCTTTCATTGTTATTATTCCTTGTAGTTGTATTGATTTACTTATGTTGATGATTATAACGTAAAATGATTTTTACAATGTGACATTATTTATGTTCAATTTTTGATTAAAATACTGGTTAAAATTTAGCCACATGACTTTATACTAGCATTCAACCATCGCTTGTCCTACAATAGGCACAAGCATGAAGTTTCATGCTATCACAACATTGTGAAATGTTGCTACCTATTAAAGGATTATTGAATGAAAGACGAAAAACTGCAAAAAGCGCTCGCCCGTCTAGGCTTAGGTTCGCGCCGCCAAATGGAAGATGTGATTCGCGAAGGTCGCGTCAGTGTTAACGGGACTGTGGCTACCATTGGTGACCGTGTCGGACAGGGCGATGAAATCCGAGTCGATGGACGTTTGCTACGTTATACCGCAGAAAACGAAAAACGCCGCCGTATCTTGATGTATTACAAGCCAGAAGGCGAAATTTGCTCAGCCCATGACCCAGAAGGTCGTCCCACGGTGTTTGAGCGCCTGCCACCCCTAAATCATGACCGCTGGGTAATGGTGGGTCGGTTGGACATCAACTCAACAGGTTTATTGCTATTTACCAATGATGGTGAACTGGCTCACCGTCTGATGCACCCATCAAATGAAATAGAGCGCGAATATGCGGTGCGTGTGATGGGCGAAGTCACCCCTGAGATTATCTTAAATCTCAAACGAGGCGTCATGCTAGAAGATGGTATGGCACAGTTTGATGACATCGTTGAAAAAGGCGGTGAAGGTATCAATAAATGGTACCAAGTCAAACTCAAAGAAGGTCGCAATCGTGAAGTACGCCGCTTATTTGAATCGCAAGGCTTAAAAGTAAGCCGATTACTGCGTATCCGTTACGGCTCTGTCAGTCTCCCAAGGGAACTTCGCACGGGTCGTTATCTTGAACTAGATCGCCGTGAGATTGACACCTTAGCAGGTCTTGTCAACATTCGTCCGCGCCAAGGCACAGGGCTTTACGGCATTGCCAAACGCCGCCAAGAACGCTTTGAGAAAAAACCGCTAAAAGCGCGCCGCGGTGGTCATCACTTACGCCGCGATAAAGAAAAAAGAAGCAGCTAACCGCTATAAAATTTACACAAAAAAACTTAAAAAAAAGCGTATCAAATTGATACGCTTTTTTCATTTTAATATACCAATGTTAATCTACCATCGACTATGTGCGATTTTTGACATAGCGGTAAGTTGACGCAAATTGCTGGCTGACTTCATGAAACATCTCATTGAGCAATTCATCTAATTGCAGATTGACCCGAGCCAATACCTCAATGAGCATCTCGCCTGCGGTCATCTCCCCCTGAATTTTTTGATTGAGCTGACTGGGATGATATTTGGCAATTTGGTCATACTGGTGTACAGCTTCGGGAATCGTCTGCTCTATCAAGCGATTGACCACAAACTTATTTTCAGTCAACCATTGGGTTTGCGGGTGGTCTGGTTGATTGGCTGACTGGCTTTGGTCACGTTGCCACGCCTGATAACGAATAAGTTTGTCATGGATGGTATCAAGCAGCATCACGGCAGCGGTTGGCATACGTTCAATTGACGCGCCATCAATACCTAAAATCGAAGGTGAAGATAATCGCGGTTGTTGATTTTTTGCTTTAAACCATTTTTTATTGCTTGCATTTTTGCTAGCACGTGGCATCAACTCAAAACGGCTATCACTACCGAAGGTATTGGGAATTGGCAGGTTTGATTGGTACGCCAAGCGCATGGTTTCTGGTTTTGCCAGTGATGCGGTGGGCGGCACAGAATATTGAGACATACCGACCTCAATACCCGCCATATCATGCAGTTTATACCAAGCCAGCCTTATCCATCGATACACCAAAAAGCTTATCAATACAGTCAACAATATACCGAGCAAAATATTCATCTATACGCCCTAACAGCTTGTCTATACAATAACAGCCTGCCTATAAAAAGCAAATATAGCATTACTATGATTGCAACTGTTTAAAAATTCAAGCATGTTAGCGTTGGCTAAACCTAAAAATTCATCGGTCGAAAAAAAGTATTGCCCAAAACTGTTAGCTATTAACTGCTACCCTAAATTGTCATATTTACATGGTATGCCAATAACGAAGTTTATTAATTTCAAATAAGAATGCCACAAACATACCGAGATAATACGCCAATTTAAGCTCAAAACTGTCATCCCGTAACTTAAAAGGTAATGCGCAAAGGGTGACGGCAAGCGGAATCCACAATAGCATAAACACCCAATTTTCGATGACATTGAGCCAGCCTTGCATTCCCTTGCTACTGCGTAAAGCCGCCAACCCTAACAGCAAGCAAGCAACTATCAGTGTGTTGATTAAGCCTTTTGGAAGATTGCTGGGATAAATCGATAATTCTTGCTTAGTATAATGTGGCAATGCCATTCAATAAATTCCTAAATAATTACTGAGGATTGGTGTTATGTATAGCGTCAATGTCTAGCATCAATTTGTGGCGTTAATCTCAATGTCTTGATGGGTACCGACTCACCGAGCGAACCGTTACGAATATGCCGCCATCATCCATAGCATCGCCACACAGCTAAATAACAAACCCAAGGTTAACGCATTGCGATTTTGAATCGGTGCACGCCCTGAGTAGCGATTTAACACCTTTGAGCCCACGACAAAAGCCAGTGGAATACCTAGCCAAAAAATCGCAATGGTACTCACCAGTGAGGGCAGCATTGATGATAAACTATCGCCAAACATCAACCTAAACCCAAAACCTGCCAACCCTAGCAACACCGCAAATATTGCCAGCCCAATTGTCAGACCTTTGGGTACTAAAGACGGGGATTGAACGTCCATACCAATTTCCTTGTGTATCATTGCTTGTGTAGCATTTACGCTGGCAAGCGACCGACCAAAGCCAGTTCGGCACGCATCGCATCAATCGCTTGGCGATAATCAGGTTGATTAAATATCGCTGAACCTGCGACAAACATATCAGCCCCTGCTTCGGCAACCGCACGAATATTACTGGCTTTGATACCGCCATCGACTTCAAGACGAATATTGCGACCCGATAGCCTAATCATTTCGCGCACCGCTTCTATTTTTTTGAGGGTGCCATCAATAAATGCTTGCCCACCAAACCCTGGGTTAACACTCATCAATAAAATCTGGTCAACTTTATCCATCACATAGTCTAGATAGTGTATCGGCGTGGCAGGATTCAGCACCAATCCACAGTCAGCACCCCCATCTTTAATGAGTTGTAAAGAGCGATCGACATGTTGCGTGGCTTCTGGGTGAAAGGTAATGATGCTGGCGCCCGCTTTTAAGAACTGCTCAATCATACTATCAACCGGTGACACCATCAAATGCACATCTATCGGCGCAGTTACCCCATAATCACGCAGCGCCTGACAAATCATGCTACCAAAGGTCAAATTTGGGACATAATGATTGTCCATCACGTCAAAATGCACCACATCCGCACCTGCGGCAATAACCTTCTCGACCTCCTCGCCCAGACGGGCAAAATCTGCCGACAAAATCGAAGGCGCAATCAAAAATTGGCTATCATTATTTGGATGGGCAAATTTATTAGGGGCTTGTTTAGGTGAGTCTTCAAGAATTTCAGACTGGTTCATCGTCATTGTCCGTCAGCTTTGATTAAAAAGTGCGGATATTTTAGCAAAGATTATTTTAAAAAACTTAGACTATTTGGTGACTATTATTTGGTAGCTATTATTTGGTGACTATAACTATTGACAGCGATTATTTGCTGTCCGTGAAAATAAATCTGCCATAAGCCTTGCAGAATTTGCATTTAAGTAGTCAAAACAAGCAAAAAACAAGGTAGCTAGACTATGCTAAATTAGGCTAGATTATGATTGATAAGTACCAAAAAAGATAAAACCCAAGTCTTAGGGCAATAGACTTGGGTTTTAGGGCACTTCATGTCAACTATGTTATTATTATTGGCTTTCCATGATATTACTCATCCTGAGCGTCTCAACACTACCATTCCTTGGTATCATCCTTGTGTTGATGAGTTCATTGTAGGTTGTTGCACGGTTGCTTACTAGCCGCAAAAGGCGGAATCTGTTGTAAGCAAATGCTTACATGGGGTTTTAACTTGCCCGCTGTTAGCTTTCTCATGCGCCTTTCAATAATTTGCTAGCATCACTAGCGCTATCAGTCTGAGCTTCCGATAGCTTTTCACCTTCTGTGACCCCTTCTTTGATGGTTTCTTTTGCCTCTTGGAGATCGGCGATGCTTGGCAAAGGTTCAGGCTGCTCATCCATGACTTCAGGTTCATATTGTAAAGTAGTGAGCACGGGGAAATGGTCAGATCCAATGTTCGGCATACGCGCCATCGATACCAGCGTGAAGTGATTGCTGTGAAAAACATGGTCAAGCGCCCAGCGCAAAAATGGGTAACTGGCATGAAAGGTATTGATGAATTTTCGCCCAATGCGAGGGTCTAGTAGCCCTGAGATACGCTGGAACATGCGTGTGGTATGCGACCAAGCCACATCGTTGAGATCGCCTGCAACAATCACCGTTAAGTCGTTGGCATTGATGTGTTTGCCTACCATTAACAGCTCAGCATCCCGTGTTACCGATTTATCGGCTTCGGTTGGACTCGGTGGCATGGGGTGCAAGCAGTATAGCCAAACAACCTTCCCCATGGCTAGTCGAACTTGGGTATGAATCGATGGGATATCATCCACCACCAGATATTTTACTTGCGGATTGATAAGCTCAAGCTTTGAGTACAAATGCATACCATACAAGTTATCGAGTGGCACTTTGACGTTAAATGGATAGTCAGCTTCGATTGGGCTTAAAGCGTCTTGCCACACTTGGTCAGTTTCGAGCGTCAATACAATATCGGGTTGATGGGTATGGATAAGGTCAATCAAAGCTTGTTTATTTGGATTGGTCGTCAACACATTGGCAACCAACAATTTCACTTGATAATCGCGTGATTTTGGCTGTGCCGTTTGCACTTGTTTCTTCCACAAAAACGTATAAGGCAACACCATGTACGCTTGCATAGCCAGCGCAATAACCAGCAGCAAAATCAATCCCATCTGCCAACGACTGTCAAAAGCGCCCAGCCAAAGTAAGCCAATGAGCGCCACCACCCCAAAAAAAATCAATTGATTTCTGGGAAAATCAGCAACCCTAAACCACCATTCAAACCTAGGGATGGTTGCCCAAAAAGTTGCAAAAACCACAAAACCTGCTAGCAACTGTAACAACAGCGTCATTGTCTATCCTTTCATGTTATATTGCGGTTCACATTGGTCAATATTAGCTTCTTATCATTATCTTGTGATCATTAGCATGGCGATATAGTAGCCGCAAAAATACGGCTGATAAATTGCAGTTGTGTTGCCAAACGCTATTTTTCACCCTGACATCGCTATCAGCCTACCATCTATAGCTAACTACCATCTATAGCTAAATAGATGCCCCATGTAAAAAAAAATTCACTTGCAAAACATTACAAATACAGGCAAGGTAACAGGTTACTAATTGAAAAATCAATGTGGATTTTCTGCACTATTTATTTTATTTTGTTTACAGTAAGGAAGGGTTATCATGAGTCAGCTACGCGTAGGTTTGGTCGGATGGCGTGGAATGGTCGGTTCGGTATTAATGCAACGTATGATGGATGAAAACGACTTTGAAGGGATTACCCCAGTGTTTTTCTCTACCAGTAATGCCGGTGGTGATGCCCCTACCCCAAATGGCATTGCCCCTAGCAAGCTTGAAGATGCGCATGACTTAGCGGCTTTAGCGGCTTGTGATGCCATTATTACCTGTCAAGGCGGTGACTATACTAAAGAAGTCCATCAACCGCTACGTGATAAAGGCTGGACAGGTTACTGGATTGATGCAGCAAGCACCCTGCGTATGGCGGACAATAGCGTCATCGTCCTAGACCCAGTCAACCGCAATGTCATTGATGACGCTATCAAAAATGGTCAAAAAGACTTTATCGGTGGTAACTGTACAGTATCTTTGATGTTGATGGCGATTGGCGAGTTGTTCAAACGTGATTGGGTTGAATGGGTATCTGCGATGACTTACCAAGCGGCAAGTGGGGCGGGCGCCAACAACATGCGTGAGCTTATCAAGGGCATGGGCTACATTCATGATGGCGTTGCAGACGAACTCAATAACCCGGCAGGCGCAATTTTAGAGATTGACCGTAAAGTAGCCGAATTACAACGTAGCAGCGACTTCCCAAAACAATACTTTGGTGCGCCGCTTGCTGGTAGCTTAATTCCTTACATTGATGTACAACTAGAAAACGGTCAATCAAAAGAAGAATGGAAAGGCTGTGTTGAAACCAACAAAATCTTAGGCAATGATGCAGACAAAAATAATGCCAACATTGTGCCGATTGATGGTATCTGCGTGCGTATCGGTGCCATGCGTTGTCACTCACAAGGCTTGACCATCAAACTAAAAAAAGACATCCCTCTAGAAGAAATTGAAGCTGCGCTTCGTAACAGTGGCAATGAGTGGCTAGATGTGGTAGAAAATGACAAAGCAGCAAGCGTTGAGCGTTTAACCCCAGTGGCGGTCACTGGCACCCTTAAAGTTGCCGTAGGTCGTCTTCGTAAGATGAATCTAGGTGGCGAATATTTATCCGCCTTTACCGTGGGCGATCAATTGTTATGGGGCGCGGCAGAGCCATTACGCCGCACCCTTGCGATTATCCGCAATCAATTATAAACCCAAGGTTTTATAAAAAAAACACGCTTGTTAAGGCGTGTTTTTTTATGCCTGAGTAGATAAACCTGATAGTGTTAATCCCTTATTTATCCCTAAAAAACGCCATGACCAGTAAACAGGGATTGCCGTTATCAGGGTATTATCAGGGTATTGTCAGGGTATTGATAGTACAGCGTCATTATCCAAGCATCAATCCACGCTCAAATTGCTATCAACAGCGGGCTTTATGCCAATAATAAGCGAGCCAGACTATTGAGAGTTTTGGACAAAAAGTGTAAAGTTGAGCAGATAATTTGACTGAAACTTTTGTCAAGTTGTTGGACTATCGATTAATTTGATGTTTGAATATTACCTGTCGGTATATTGACTACCATGCGACCACACAAGTAGGCATTTTTTAACACCCCTAACTAGGCTATGATACCTTCAGCAAGGATTTTTTATGTCTTGGCAAAAATACTCTGTACACTTGGTATTGGGTTTTCCCTTATCGCTTCCCATTGTCGCTTACGCTGTCAATATTGGCGATACTTATGTACAAACCCAACAAAACCAACCTTTAAACGCCAGTATTAATGTCAGTGATATCAATCCAAGAACTTTTTCTGTCAAAGTCGCCCAAGCTGATGTGTATCGCCAGCTAGGCTTGTCAAAAGATGCCGATATTCAAATCAAATTTGTCCCAACCAGTAGCAATGGCGGTCAGATTGTATTGACCACCAAACGTGCGATTAATGCCCCATTTACCGACGTGGTGCTCAATATCACGGAAAATGGCGTGACCAAAACGCTGCCAAAAACCTTGTTGATGCCCATCGACAGCGCACAAAAAATCACCACGCAAGCCAATACTACGGCTTTGCAATCACCTGCGCAAAACATCGTCATAGGTTCGGCCAATCCTATGCAGTTGCCTGTTACGTCGCCCGACCCTATGCCCATGCAAGCGATAATATTGCCATCAACCACCATCAACCAGCTGCCTAATTTACCTACGACTGGTATGCCCGCTGGCGCCGCCCCAATGACGCTGGCTAGCGAAAACAGTGACTACCTGCGTATCCAAGAGACGCGAACAGTTCGAGCTATTCGGCCAAATGGCGCTGTCTATACGCCAGCCGTGCCACAAACGCAAAACCCCATCCAAACAAACGCCGCAGATAATCAATTGCCAAGCCCAGCAGCTAGTTATGGCAATCAATCTTCAGAAAAATCTAAGTCCAAGTATAGCGCCAAAAACCCGCAAGTCATTGGCGAGACAACCACTTATACACTACAGCGCAATGACAACCTTTGGACCATCGCCAGTAATATCGCAGCGGCAAACCGCAAAGATGTGGATCAAGTGATGGCAGATATCATGGCAGCCAACCCGACCGCGTTCCCCGATAATGACCCAACCAAACTTGTCGCCAATACCCAATTAAAGATCCCAAAATACAAAGTAGTCCCTTCACAAATTGGGATAAAATCTGCCAATAAAGCGCGACAACAATATCGTCAAAACAAAAAACGTGTCGCAAGCAAAAAGTCTGTCATCGCACCAAAATCTGCTGCCAAACAACCAGCCACCCCAAAAACGACAAAAAAGACACTTAAAGCACAAAAAACACCGCGGCCATACGCAGCGACTAAAAAATCTGAAATGACCATCATCGCACCTAATCATAGCAATGGTTCAGTACAAGGTCAGAGTACCAAGAACAAGGTAGGCAAAGGGATGTCATCCCAAGTGGCGGCTCAAGTTCAGCAAAAACGCCAAGCTACCGCCCAGCAAGCCACTAAAGTTAACAAACTCAATCAAGACTTAGTGGGCGCTGAAAATCGCTTGAAAATACAAAACACCAAGCTTGCCCAATTAGAAAAACGCTTAAAAGAGTTAAACAAAAAATAATACAGCGCGTGGATGATATTGCCTGTGTGCTGTGTCATTTCATACCGTACAACAAATTTGTGGTGATTCATTAGTCGCACGGTAGCTTATATCTTGCTATGCCCTAATGATAACTATCTACCGTAACGATGAGGTGAAAGATGGATCCAATAATGATAGGTATCGCAGCAGTAGTGATTTTGGTAATTGTTGCTGGCGTTTTCTTGATGAAAAAAGGTAAGAACCAGACAACGGTTGATACTCAGACCCAAGTCAAACGTCCAAAAACCTTGGCTGAGCAGCAGCGTGAACTAGAACTGGAACGTCAATCGCAGATGCCAAGCCCAGCTGTGCCTGACCTAACGCAAACGACTTTGCAGACTGTTCAAACCCTCAATCTCAACGCCCAAGCCCATAACCTAAAAACGCTGGTAGATGAAGATCAATCAATAAACGCACGCAGCACAGCGATGACCCATACCGCTGAAGCGGTTGAACCTGATGGACTTGATTTTGATTTGCCAGGTTTTAAACAAGACAGTGATAAACCCGCAATCAACAGTACCTTACATGTTGTCAGGCCGACCGTCACTCAAGTGGCACAGCCAGCAAACCCAGTTGATGGTATTAGCAGCAAAGCCGATAACGAGTTAGATTTTGACTTTGCACTCGATGTGCCTGAAACCAAAATTGCACCTGTTGTACCTGTCCCACCTGCAACTAAGCCTACTACCGAGACTACAGCGGCACAATCACAATCAAATGAGTTAACTTTTGACGATTTTGATTTTGATCTATCTAGCAAAGAGCCCGCGACCGCTGAGACTGTCGCTGCCCCTGTCCTAGAATCGACTACCAAAATTTTTGCGCCGATAGATGAACCTGTTACAACCACGTCAGCAAGTAACGTCAATAACAATAACAATGCTATTAGCGACAGCGATTTTGACTTTGACTTTAGTTTACCAGAGACGCAATCAACACCTACCGCTACTGCTCCAGCGCTAACGACCCCAACGGCTGCACCGAGCGCTGACAACAATGTCGCAGATGATTTTGATTTCGACTTTGAGTTGAACGCTGAGCCAGCGGTTACTCCAACCAATGACGCTACTACAGAAGCCGACTTAAGCTTTGACGCGTCAGATATTAAAGCATCTAGCAATCTAACTTCTGATGCGGTGACTTCTGTACCGGTTGCCAGTGATGAAGCCACAGATATTGCATCGTTTGCTTTGGATGATGAATTACTACGCCAAGCAGAAGCGGCTTCACTAGCCAAGCCTGCTACCCCATCGGTCGCTGAGCCTGTCGTTGACTTGGCAGAAGTCAACGCCCCTAAACCATCTGATTCGCTACTTATCTCAGATGACATGTTTGATTTGTCTTTTGATGACTCAACTACTCAGGCAGCCACTCCAGCAAATACACAAACAACTACGACCCCAACCGCTAGTCCTGAAACAACATCGATTGCAGATAAGGCAAGCCTAAAGACTGCGCCAGTTGTTGAAGATTTATCAGCGATTCTCGATGTCATTAAGGATATCGACACGGATACGTTAAACGTAGATTTGGCAGAACAGTATGTGAATTTAGGGGAATACGACAGTGCCAAACGCTTGCTTGATGAAATCAAAGACAGCAACAACACGGCGTTGGTAGAACGTGCTACAGCGTTAAGACAACGTATTGCTTAATAGTCAAGTAACAGGAATAACAGGGCATAAAGCAACACGGCATAAAAAAGGAGCGTGCATTCACTATCCTTTTTTTGCACTAATCTGTATGCTCCAATAACTGCTATCAAACTTAATACACTATCGCTAGAGGCTTAAGTCCTGCTTTAAAAGCATGGGCTTTATCAACATAATGTAAAGCTGATTGTTGAAGCATCACTTCGCGCTCTTTTGGTAACATTTTGACCACTTTAGCTGGGCTTCCCATCACGATGGAATTATCTGGGATTTGCATATTTTCGGTGACAAGCGCATTGGCACCGATGATGCAGTTTTTGCCGATTTGGGCATTATTGAGCACAATCGCACCGATACCAATCAAGCTATTATCACCAACAGTGCAGCCGTGTAGCATCGCCAAATGCCCAATCGTCACGCCTTCGCCAATGGTGACGGCGATACCTTCATCAGTGTGTATCACACTGTTTTCTTGCACATTACTATTTTTGCCCAAATAAATCGGTGCATTGTCCGCGCGTATCACCGCGCCAAACCACACACTGACGTTATCAGCTAAATGCACATCGCCGATGACTTCAGCCGAGTCTGCGACCCAGCCTGTGAAGGGTGCCTGATAGGTGGGTTTTTTGTCTTGCCATTGGTACAGCATATCAAATCCTTATGAAAAAAAGAGCGTCAACTAAAAAATTGACTCTCTAATTTTAGCAAGTGCGGATAAATTAGCAATGGGTTATTGTAGGCAACGCAGTTAAATCAAAGCCCTGCTTTTAGGCTCGCTTCGATAAATTTATCAAGGTCGCCATCTAGCACCGCTTGGGTATTGGAAGTTTCCACCCCTGTACGCAAATCCTTAATCCGCGAGTCATCGAGCACATACGAGCGAATTTGACTACCCCAACCGATATCCGATTTGGTGTCTTCTAGCGCTTGTTGCTTTTCCATGCGCTGCATCATTTCACGCTCGTACAGTTTGGCGCGTAGCATTTTCATTGCCGTGTCTTTGTTGGCATGTTGGCTACGTTCATTTTGACACGCTACCACAATTCCTGTCGGTTGGTGGGTGATACGTACCGCAGAGTCGGTGGTATTAACGTGCTGACCGCCTGCACCGCTTGAGCGATAAGTATCGATACGTAAATCGGCAGGGTTGATATCAATCTCAATATTATCATCAATCTCAGGCGATACAAACACCGCCGCAAACGACGTGTGGCGACCGTTGTTGCTATCAAACGGTGATTTTCTTACCAAACGATGCACGCCGATTTCGGTACGTAACCAGCCAAACGCATAGTCACCTTTGACATGAATCGATGCGCTTTTAATCCCTGCGACACCACCTGCTGATAGTTCCATGATTTCGGCTTTAAAGCCATGTGATTCACACCAACGTAAATACATCCGCAGCAGCATCTCTGCCCAGTCTTGGGCTTCGGTACCGCCTGAGCCTGACTGGATATCAACATAGCAGTTGTTGCCATCCATCTCACCGCTAAACATACGTTTAAATTCTAAATCTGCGACTTTGGCTTCGGCCTCATCGAGTTCCGCTTGTACGTCTGCCAATAGCGTCGCATCATCGGCTTCCACCGCTAAGTCAATCATGGCTTTGGCGTCTTCTAACTTGTCATCTAAAGCAGTAATCACGCCAATGACATTATCAAGCTGCGATTTCTCTTTACTGATTTTGGTGGCACGCTCTGGGTCGTTCCACAATTCTGGGTTTTCAAGCTCTAAATTGACCTCTTCCAAACGCTCTTGCTTGGCTTCGATGTCAAAGATACCCCCGAAGCTGATTGCCACGGTCAGTTAAGTCTTTGATATGCTCTAAATACGGGTTGATTTCCATGTGAGGTTACCTTAATGTGTTTCTATGAAAAATGCGCTATTATACCTGAATCTGTCACTGGATTCATCTTAGCTGTTGCCTACTACGCCTGTGCTTTTATCGACCAATCTTCCACTGCCCAATGATGCGCTAAGGCATGCGCGTGTAGGGTATCATCGGGGCAGACCGCAATCGCCACATCTGCCCATTCTAATAGCGGTAAATCATTTTTTGAATCCGAATAGGCGTAGGTTTTGGTATAAGTAATGCCTTGCGCGTTTTTTTGAGCAATCCAATTTTTTAAATGAATGATTTTGCCTTCTTTAAAGTTTGGCTGCCCTGCGACCTTACCCGTGTACCCCTGCTCGGTGACTTCAAGCTCAGTGGCTAAAATATTATCTTCCGCTACCAAAAATAATTTGTTAGCAATCGCTTTGACCACAAAGGCATTGGTAGCGGAAATTACCACCACATCGTGTCCTGCTTGTAAATGTGATTGGATAGCGTTAACCGCTTTTGGACGCACTTTTGGCGCGATTTCATCTTGCAAATATTGTTCACGCCACTGGTGCAACTGGGCTAAGGTATGCTGTTTTAAAAAGCCTGCCACAAACTCATTATAGACGACCGCATCGAGCGTTCCTGCGATATAGTGCTCATAAAACTCCCGATTTTTAGCACGATACAGCGATTCTTCTACCAGATGATGTTTGACCAAAAACTCGCCCCACATATAATCACTATCGGTATCAATGAGGGTGTTATCGAGGTCAAATAGCGCCAATTCTTTGTGTAGTACGGTTGACATAGGACAGCCTTTAGCATAGTTATTGAAAAGTTAAATTGCGGGGTTTTGGTCATCGACGGTTAAGGTATCACCAAATCGCCAAGTACGGATAATGCGCAGCTCCAAATAATCTTGCATTTGTTTTGAGAACTTACCAAATGGCGCGGCTTTACGCACCGAATTTTTTGCTGCTTCATCCAAGATGGTAGAGCCTGATGACTGTAACACTTTGATAGATTTGACTTGCCCGTTAGGCTCGATAATCACCATCAGCATGACATCGCCTTTGATGCCTTTGGCGCGGGCTTCTTGGGGATATTGCTGGTTACCAATATGATAGGCTTGTTGGCGAAAATTCTCGATATAGCGCGCGGCTTCACCCGTGGTGGTGGAGTTGCTGCTGATAGTTTTGACCGCAGATTTTTTGGCTAGTAATTGGCGGTTACTGCTGATTTTGGTTTCAAGGGTGGCAATTTGTGCCTGTACTCGCTGTTCTTGCGCGGCTAGATTTTCGCTATCATCTTGTTTTTTATTATTATTTTCTCTGCGGATTTTTTCAAAGCTTAACGTGGTACGTAGATAACTTTCTTGAAACGCTTGTTGACGCGTTTGGCGTTCTTGACTCACGATATCATCGGTTTCATTGATTGCCTCGTCTTCTAAAGGGCTCATGGTATTGTTTTCAAGCCGTAGCTTTTCGTTGGACTCACCGCCACCTTGCTGGCCTGCATTGGCGATAAAATCGGCTTTTTCATTCTTTTGCAGATTTTCGGTCAACACCGTGGTGACTTCTTGCACCGCTGCGGTTGGTGAGCTTTTATCTTCAAATTGTATACCAAAAATAACAGCCGCATGAATTGCCACTGCCGTAATGGTAGCAAATAGCATGACGCTGTCTTTGCAAGCCGCAGTATGTGGCATTAACTTATGAAAAACATCACGGTGACTGTCTTTGCTATACACCAAAATATAACCCTTTAAACGATGATGACGCTATCTCTACAACCTTGCTAAAAAAATACAAATCACTCATGTATTATAACGCGCAGATATTATAGATTAAATCAAACATTGGCTGAAGCTAAATTCATACGCCATTAGCAATCAATATTTACCAATTACTGGTAAAAGATTTTTTGTAGACTGGTCAGTGACTTTATGATTAGCAACTTTACAATGCCCAAAAACTGACTACAATAATAGCTTTCAATCCAAATATAAAAAACTGAGAAACGATAGTGATAACGAGCAAAACGCAACTGGATGAATTTTTTGCCACCCATTCTGAAGAAATCGCACGTGAACTGATGCAAAAATCGCAAACGTGGTATGAAAAAATCGAAGATTTTGCCAGTCAAGAGTTTATCGTGCCCGCCACCGAAAAGCAGCTGAACGATGCCATTCAAAAATTTGTGGTTGAAAAAGTCAAAGCGATATTGAGTATGCATCTAGAGATTCATGAAGGCTGGCTTCGACTGTATGCAACGATTAACTATAATGGCATTTTCGCTGACCTTGCTGTCAACTTGGGTGTGGTACATGCCCAATTTGACCGTTATCGCCAGCGCTTGGTATTTCAGCAACTGACTGACACCGATGTCATTAGCTTGTATTCAGATTCCTATGTTAAATCAAAAGCGATTCATGCGGCGCTTTGGTTTTTCAAACGGGTGTTAAAGAAAGACCCCCTCGGCATGATTTTGGAGAAAATCAATTTGGTGCACCAAAAAGATGATATCTTGTATCTCGATATTGGTCGCTGGCTGAAGAAGAACGAAAAAATCATGGCAACGCTGCGCAAAGTGCAAGTTAATCATGGCTATCTTGCTGAACAGCAACTACTGCTGAGAGCCAATGCCAACGTCGGTGAAATTCTCAATATAGGTAGTAATGACCAATTGATTACCGAAGCGGATAATCCTGCAGTGACCACTAACGCCACAAAAGCGGCTTAGAATTTTTTCATCGGTATCAAACCTCATCCTTTACCGCTTTTGCTCTACTGATTTTTTACCGATTGTGCTTTGCCAATTAACGAGGTGTTTACCAATAGTTTTCAACGGCGATATTGCCTTCGCCGCGGCGATTCATGGTCAATCCAATTGATTTTAACGCTTCTTTGGTATCTTCGACCATCTGTGGATTACCACACAGCATCACGTGACTGCGCGCTTTATCCAGTTTTTGCCCTACCAACTGGGTTAATTTTCCCGACACTATCAAGTTAGGAACCCGCGCTTTTTCTCCGGCATAATCCGCTTCCCGCGTGACAATGGGCAAAAATACAAACGCTGCTCCATTGTCGCCATAGATTGACTTAATTGAGCCAATCTCCTCTTGATAAGCAAGCTCTTGCGAGGTGCGTGCGCTGTAAACCAAAATAATGCGCTGATATTGCTGCCATACATCAATGGTCTTTAAAATCGATAAAAATGGTGCTAAACCCGTGCCTGTTGCCAGCAACCACAAATCATTGGGTAGGGGTAACTGGTAGCGGGCTAAGGTCAAATAGCCAAATGGCGTGGTATTGAGCAATAAACTATCGCCCACTTGGATATGATTAACCTTACTGGTGAATTCCCCTTCAGGAATGACGACCGAAAAAAATTCAATAAATTCATCATAGGGTGAAGATGCGACGGAATAGGCGCGAAACACATAGCCATCAAGGTCAACGTGCTGACCTTTCGTCTCATAATCTTGTGTCTCAGAAGTTATTAACTTGGTCTCATGGTTTTGTGCAAAATATTGCAAATCTTTGCCATGGATACCGAGCCTAACAAATTGCCCTGCGGTAAATTTAAAGCCATCGGGACGCGTGACTTTAAAACTTAGCAAGGTGGGTGCCCAACGGGTCACTTCAATCACTTTAACGCGAATACTTTTATCATCTGACATGTTATCTTGACCATTTTTTTTGCATCATTATAAACAAAAAAGCGTACCTTAATGAGCTAAGATACGCTTTTTTATGTCGCAGTCTTAAAATTGGATTAATACATACGAACTAGCGTGATAATTTTTGATAATGTTTCGGGGAAAATACCGAAGTACAATACCGCTAACGTCACCAACAACACCATGATGCCGCCTGCTTGAATACCCCAATGATTGACCGCATCGTGCGGCTGTACTTCTTGAGGACGTCTAAACAAGGTGACCATAAGATTTAGATAGTAATACAAGCTAATTGCACTACCCACGATAATCATGGCAGTGAGCCACCAACTTTGCGCTGAAACCGTAGCAAAAATCGCAAAGAATTTGCTGATAAACCCGGCGGTCAATGGAATACCTGCCAATGATAATAGCATCACAGTCAATACGGCAGTTAGCACAGGACGTTGCCAAAAAATCCCTTGGAAGTTTTCAACTAACTCTGCTTCACCTTGACGTTTGTACGGGCTTGACATGATAGTCACGACACCGAACGCACCAATGGTGGTAAACGCATACACTGCCATGTAAAGGCTGACAAAACCTGCTGATTCAACTTTTACGGCGCTGATAATCGCTAACACATAGCCGATGTGCGCAATAGATGAATAGGCTAACAGACGTTTTATATTGTGCTGACGAAGCGCCAGTACGTTACCGATAATCATCGATAAACTGGCAATCACCACAATCAAGGTATTGATTGCTGGCAAGGCTAAGGTCGCCGTAGACAATAAGAAACGTAATCCTAGCGCCATCATAGCTACTTTGGAAACACTGCCCAAGAAAGTTGCCACAGGCGCAGGCGCACCTTGGTAAACGTCTGGCGTCCAAGTATGGAATGGTACTGCTGAGAGTTTAAAGGCAATACCAAATAACATTAATGCAGTCCCCACCACCAAAATCGGCATAATCATACCATTTTGAAACATGGGTACGATTGCCATACCAATTTGACGGAAGGATAAAGTACCTGTGTTTGAGTAGATCAGTGCCATACCCATCAACATGGTAGCAGAGGCTGTCGCCGATAAAATGAGGTATTTGAAACCTGCTTCTAATGATTTACCACGCGCATAAGTATAAGCCAACATACCATATAGCGGTACCGACAATAACTCTAAGCTGACAAAGAAAGAGGCTAAGTTATCAGCGCATACCATAAACAGCGCGCCCAATGTTGAGATAAGCATTAGCAAATACAATTCTTCTTTGTTGTCACCATAGCCCTCAATGTAACCATACGCCAAGGTAAAACACGCCAATGAGCTGATTAAAATAATCACCATATTGAACTGGGCAAAGCTATCCACCACAAATAAGGGAGCAATCAAGCCTTGCGATGGCGTAAATAATTCATACAGACCATGCAACATGCTATCAGGATTGCCACCCAATAATTGTATAAGGACAACAAACAAGGCGGCATTAAGGCCAATCACACTGATGGTACCTGCCACAAAATTTGAACGCTTCATGGCGATGGCAATCATCACCACTACCGTGGTAATTGAAATTAAAATCATTGGAAACAATGGCATGAGCACATTGCTAGCAAATGGAATAATAGGATTCATCTATTTTACCTCCATATGAGCAAATGGCTCTTGAGAAGTAGGTACAACTTGCTGGACATGATATGCCTCACTAATCCACTGCATACTGTGATCAGAGGTATCTAAGAATGATTGCGGATATAGACCTAACCATATTAAACCAAACGCAAGCACCAACAAGATTGCCGCTTCACGCGCATTAATATCACGCATCGGTGACATTTTTTCAATCGTCGCTGTCGGCGTACCAAATAATGCTTTATAAATCATAATTAATGCGTATAAACCTGCAACGACTAAGCTAAAGGTTGCAAACACCACTGCCACAGGATGCGAGGCAAAAGACCCTAGAAGAATTAAGAACTCACCGATAAAGTTACCGGTACCTGGAATACCTAATAATGCCGCGGCAAAGAACATAAGTAACGGTGGGTAATAACGCATTTGACCCCACATACCACCCATTTGGCTCAAATCACGGGTATGTAGACGCTCATAAAGCTGACCGCTCATGATAAATAATGCCGCTGAACTAAGACCATGTGCCAACATTTGAATCATCAAGCCTTGGAAACTAATTAAGGTACCGGCATACAACGCAAGTACCACAAAACCCATGTGTGAAATACTGGTATAAGCCAGTAACCGCTTGATATCTTGCTGCATAAACGCAAGCCAAGCCCCATAAAAAATACCAATACCGCCCAAGGTAATCGCAATCGGTGCAAACTGAGCACTGGCTTCTGGGAATAATGGTAGGACAAACCGCAATAAACCATACGCCGCAGTTTTAATCAAAATACCAGCCAAATCGACCGAGCCTGCAGTCGGTGCTTGTGCGTGCGCATCGGGTAACCAGCCATGCAGTGGGAAAATTGGTAATTTAACCGCAAAGCCAATAAAGAACATCAGCATGATTGGATATTGCCATTTGCCAAGATCTGTACCGAGCAAGTCCATATAGTTAAAAGTTATTTGACCTGTCGTTGATGCATGAATCATCACCAAAATCAAAATACCAATCAACATAATCAGACCCGATGCTTGGGTATAAATAAAGAATTTGGTTGCGGCATATTCTTTGGTTTTACCACCAATCGCATTGTGTCCCCAGATTGCAATCAAGAAATAGATAGGAACTAACATCATCTCCCAAAAGAAGAAGAACAAGAACATATCGATTGCTAGGAAAACACCAATAACACCGCCCAAGCTCCAAAGTAGATTAAGATGGAAGAAGCCCACACGGCGAGTAATCTCACCCCATGAACACGCCACCGCCATCATACCTAAGAAGGCTGTTAGGCTCACCATCAACAGCGATAACCCATCAATAGCTAGATGGAAACTGACCCCCAATGAGGGCATCCAAGATAGTTGAAACTCTGCCAACCAAGTCGGTTTAGCAGTCACTTCCGCAATGGTTTGTGCTGAACCAATAAAGTTACCGTTTTGCCAAATAGCTACCGTAATCAAAAACGTTAATAGCATGCCAAGAAACGCAATCCAACGAGGAAAACGTTCATCAACTTTTTCAACCAACCAGCACAGAAAACCTGCAATGATTGGAATAAATATCAAGGCGGGTAATAAGAGATTATTTTGCATAACTGTTACTTCCCTATCATCATCATTACCAACACCAACAATACTGCCATGCCAAGACCGAAGCTTGCAGCATACCCACGAATCGAGCCAGATTGGAACCATGTCGCCACTCGGTTACCTGCCAGCGATAGGGCTGGTAAAATATTCCAAGTGCGGTCAATCGGGTCAATTTTAATTAATTTACCAATCAATAAGAATGGTTTAACAAATACAATGTCATACAAAGCATCAAAGCCTAAACCATGATAGCACCAGTAATTAAGCGCACGGCCCAAACCTGTTTGGTTAAACTTACTCACGATGCGACCTTTATCTAGGGCAAACAAGAAAGCACCCACAATCAAGCCCGCCAACATCGCAGCCATCACAATCATTTCTGCCGTGTGCTTACCGGATTCTACCTCAGGATGAATCACGCTAAAACTTTGTGGCAATACGCCTGCTAATGGTGGATGAATCATCGCCCCCACTGCAGTTGATAGCACCAACAATACCGCAAGCGGCAGCCAGTATGTCCAACCTTTAAGATCGTGAATAGGCGTTTTTTCTTCACCAAAGAACACAATCCAAATCATACGAAACGTATAAATCGAGGTTAAAAACGCACCTACTACTGCCATCCAAAATAAATTCATATGACCTGATGCGAAGGTTTCCCAAATGATTTCATCTTTTGAGTAATAACCCACTGTAATCCAAGGAATCGCAGCAAGTGCCCCACCCCCAATCGCAAACACCGCAAATAGAAATTTATTTTTATAAAATAACCCACCCATTTTAAAGATGTTTTGCTCATGATGGTAAGCCAAGATAACAGCGCCTGACCCTAGAAATAATAAAGCTTTAAAGAACGCATGGGTCATCAAGTGGAAAATCGCAACTTGCCAAGCGCCTACCCCTAATGCCAAGAACATATAGCCGATTTGACTCATGGTCGAATAAGCTAAGATACGTTTGATATCGGTTTGTGCAAGCGCACAGAAACCAGCAACCAACAATGTTGTTGCCCCAACGATACCCACCCAACTTGCCAACACGTCAGGGGTCAATAAGAACACAGGATGTAAACGGGCAATTAAATACACACCTGCGGTAACCATCGTTGCCGCATGAATCAAGGCTGAAACAGGCGTAGGACCTGCCATCGCATCAGCAAGCCAAGAATGTAGCGGAATTTGTGCAGATTTACCCATCGCACCAAGCACTAGCATCACAGCCGCAACTTTGATAGTAGGATAGCTATGACCAAAAATCGTCACCGTTGACCCTGCCGACGTTAGCATTTGCGATACATTGGCATTGATATCTGAGATATTTAACGTACCCAATTCACGGAACAACAAAAATAAGCCAAACGCTAAGAACACATCACCCACACGGGTTACGGTAAAGGCTTTCATCGCAGCACGGCCGTTGGCGCGCTCGTGATAATAAAAACCAATCAATAAGTAAGAACAGATACCAACGCCTTCCCAACCTAAGTACAACAGCACTAAATTGTCAGCAAGCACAAGTAACAACATACTTGCGACAAACAGGTTCATATAGCTAAAAAATCTTGCGTAGCCTGTTTCACCGCGCATATACCATGACGCGAAAATATGAATTAAAAAACCGACACCGGTAATCACGCCCATCATGGTCACGCCCAAACCATCCAGCATGAGACCAAATTTCGGGGCAAAACTACCGACTTGCATCCACGTCCACAACGGCTGATTAATGACAGCGCCTTGTGGATGGTTCATTAAAAAATCACTGCCTGCCATCAAGGCACACAAAGCAGCCAAACCCATACTGCCGACACCGACCACTGCGGCTGCGTTTTCGCTTAAGCGGTCACGCATGGTCGCTAGAATCAGAAAGCCAATCAGCGGCAGCATAAAGGTTAAAGGTAACATACTCATTTTGATTTCACCCTTTCATCTCATTTGCCGTATCGACATCTAAATGACCACGCTTATGATAAAACTGTAAAAGAATAGCCAACCCAATTGCAACTTCAGCGGCTGCCAAAGTTAGCACCAAAATAAACATAATTTGTCCGTCAGGACTGACCCAGCGACTACCTGCCACTACAAATGCTAAGGCAGCAGCATTCATCATAATCTCAAGACTCATCAACATAAACAAAAAATTACGTCGTACCATCACACCACAAAAACCAATGGCAAACAAAATCGCTGACAAGATTAGACCGTGCTCTAATGGCACATGCTCTAATGGAAAGTGTCCCATTATGCCTTCTCCTCCTGAACTTCGCGTAACACAGCCGGTTGGCTGGGCTCTCTATCAATAAACTTCGTTAAGGCAGGTTGTATGGTATTACCAAGCTCACTGTTATGACTTTCGTTTTCATCATCCAAGGCAGATTTTGCCAAATGATAAGCCGCCACCAAACCCGCTAGTAATAAAAACCCTGCAATTTCGACCAACAATAAATATTCAGTAAATAATTTGGCACCGATCATTTTTGCCGTAACTGGCTCTACCCCGATAAACGCTGGCATCATTCCTTCAAAACCATGTTTCATGCCAATCAAACTAAACAAGGTCAAACCCACAATAAATGCAAGTCCTGCCGGTACTGCCCAAGCCGAGGATGATAACCAGCTTTCTTCTTCTAAGGTAGTTTGGGTGCCTAAGTTCAGCATCATCACCACAAAAACGAACAATACCATAATCGCACCCGCATAAACGATGATTTCAAGCGCACCGGCAAATGGCGCACCTAAGGCAAAGAAAATACCTGATAACGCCAGCAGCGTGACAATCATGTTTAATAACGCATGCACAGGATTGGTACGAGTAATCACGCGCAAACTAGCCAAAATAGCGACAATCGCTAATAAATAAAACCCTATCGTTGCTCCGGTTATCATGGCAATAAACTCCGTAAATCAATCGGTGCAGACTCATTTTGGTGTGCCCCTTTAGGTTTATCTTTGGTCGCCATCCCAGTCACACGGTAATAATTGTAGTCAGGGAATTTACCCGGGCCTGAAATTAACAAATGCTCTTTTTCATACACCAAGTTTTGACGGTTGTACTCACCGAGCTCAAAATCTGGCGTCATCTGAATGGCCGTTGTCGGGCACGCTTCTTCACACATACCACAAAAGATACAACGTGAGAAGTTAATACGGAAAAACTCTGGATACCAGCGTCCGTCTTCACGTTCCGCTTTTTGCAGTGAAATACAACCCACCGGGCAAGCGACAGCACATAGGTTACAGGCCACACAGCGCTCATCCCCATCCGGGTCACGTGTCAGTACAATACGCCCCCGAAAACGCGGCGGTACAGGGACAGGTTGTTCTGGGTATAAAATCGTATCACGTTTACGGGTCGCATGACTTGCGACCATGATTAGGGTGCGCAGAATTGAGCCAAAACCCGTAATCGTGTTTTTTACCATAGTCAAATACATACGTTAATCTCCACCTTACCCTACACCATGGGTGCGCCATAATACATAGGCCGCCGTCGCGAGTAAATTAATCAAGGTAATGGGCAGACAAATTTTCCAGCCAAAGTTCATTACTTGGTCATAACGTGGACGCATCAACGCCCCACGCGCCAATACAAACATGGTCATGAAAAATAGCGTTTTTAACATGAACCAAATAATCGGCGGGATAAAACTCAGTCCATCAAATAATGGCAACCAACCACCAAAGAATAAAATAGTAATCAGCGATGATACCAACACGATATTCACATACTCACCGACAAAGAACATACCAAATTTCATACCTGAGTATTCAACATGGTAACCTTCTGCCAATTCTTGCTCTGCTTCTGGCTGGTCAAATGGGAAACGGTGGGTGACTGCCACACCTGCGACCATAAAGGTTAAAAACCCTAAAATTTGACCAAATACATTCCAGTGCCAAAAACCACCGGCTTGTGAGTATACGATATCGCGTAAGTTAAATGACCCTGCCAATGCCACCACACCCATTAGCGATAATCCTAGAAAGACTTCATAACTAATGGTTTGGGCAGCAGAGCGTAGACCACCAAGCAAGGCATATTTATTGGCTGATGCCCAGCCACCAAACATCACGGCATAAACCGCCAACCCTGCCATCGCAAAGAAGAACAAAATACCGATGCTCCAGTCTGCGCCACCGAGTGATGGCGTAACTGGTACAATGATATAAGCGGCTAAAGCGGTAAACAATGAAATCGCAGGCGCCAAGACAAAGATAAATTTATCGGCAAATTTGGGGGTCCAGTCTTCTTTAAAGAAGATTTTGAGCATATCCGCGGCTACTTGTAGCGAACCTTGCCAACCCACACGGTTTGGACCATAACGGTCTTGCCAAAGTGCCAACATGCGACGTTCATAAGGAATCATCAACGCGGCAAAAATCACCACCGCCAAGAAAATAACAATTGATTGCACTGCCAAAAATACAATTGACCAAGCTTCAGGGGACATTACCCCAGCCAGCCATGCAGGTAAATCGGGCATCTGTCTAACAGAATAATCCATTATACCCCCTCCCCTGGAGTTACTTGAGCTGTCACGCCACCATTATTAGCTGCTGGTGGTACGACAGTGTTGGTAGTTGCTGATTTTACGATACTGATGTCGGTATAAGGCTGCGCTAGCAAGGCTTCTAATGCACCCGCCTGACCCACAGGATAGCCCACACAGCTTTCGGCTAAGTAATCGACAAGCTGCACAGGTAATGTAGTCGCTACACCCTTCACTGTGACCGTTAACATATCACCTGATTGCAGCTGCCATTTATCGGCATCATCCGTTGATACACTAAAAGCAGCTGGCATCAATTGTGAGGCGACCACTTCACTACGGGCGGTTAATTCATCACTAGCAAAAATATTATACACAGGCACTAGCTGGCTTGAACCTTGTTGGCTAGCTGCCGCAGGCGCAATATACTCACGTTTTGGCAATGCGGTTAACGCATCGAAAATACGCACGCCTGGATCGCCATGTTTTAAATGACCACCCACTTTATCTTGGTATTTATTCCAAGCTTGCGGTGAGTTCCAACCTGCTGACCAAGCAAATGGAATCATTGCTGAATCCGTTTGGGTGCCCACATAACCTTCTTGGGAGAAGGTTAGGCCAGTATCGATATCTTTTGGCTGCTCTGGCTCATGCACAGAAATCGGTGCACGCATCGCCGTACGACCTGAATAACGGCGTGGCTCACGCGCGACTTTTAGACCGGTAATACGGTAATCGGCTGATGGCGCTGCTTGTCTGATTGCGGCTAATTGTGGATTGGTATCTGCGACCGCAGTAATCACATCATCAAGCTGCGTCCAGTCAATCGCACGGCCATTGAGCTCAGACTCTACCGCATGTAACCAACGCCAGCTTTCTTTGACCATACTTTGCGGGCGATAGTAAACAGGATCATAAACTTGGAAGAAACGCTGTGCACGACCTTCTGCTGAGATTAGTGTACCGTCCGCTTCTGCAAAGGTTGCTACAGGTACCATCACATCTGCATGGTTATGCCATTGGTAAGCTTCATGATCAAGTACAATCAGTGATTTGTTGGCTACCAATTGGTTCATTTGCTCAGCGGTTAGACGGCGGCTGATGTCATTTTCCATGACAATCACCACATCGGCATCATCACCTAATTCATCAATCGCTTTACCACCGAGTAAGTTGACGCCTATGCTATTGGCAGCAGGTACTGACAAGTACAAACCTGCTTTTTCTTGATAGCCTTTGGTCGGGTTCATACGGCTTGGGCGTTTAACTTGCTTAGCTTGTTCAGCAAATGCCGCTTCATCCATCTCTTGTTTGAGTTTGGCTTGCTCTGCATCGATTTTGGCAATCTCTGCATCCACTTGGACGTTGTGGGCGTCAACCACGCCTTTTTCATAGATGACCACTTCACCGCGTTTTTGTTCGGCGATATTGGCAATTTGTGCCGCCGCTTCTATGATAGCAGTGTGGTACAGTGATGAGCCTGAGATGATAAGGGGTTTGGTTGCTTTAAGTAGCGTCTGCGCGATATGTTTAGCAAATGCTTGCATATCAGCATTATCGTCTTCATCGATGACCAAATCTTTTGGTAATTGTGAGGTAGCCAACGTTTTCATGTGCTCAGCAATGCTAAAGCCTAGTTCAGCGATATCGCTTGGGGTAGCAACGCAGCTTACTTTGGCAATATCATCAAGGCGCGTATCTTTGACATCCACAATAAAGATTGGGCTGTAGTCTTTTTGACCGATACGAGCCACAGGCTCTGCCAAGAAATCTGGTGTTTTTAGTGCATCTGCCATTTGTTTGGCGCGATTTTTTGCCGCTTGGCGTACTGCCAGTGCAATACGCGGACTGGTTTGGGTAATATCTTCACCCAAAATCAATACCGCATCATAATCCTCAATCTCACGCATGCTTGGATTATGGATATTTTCTGTGGTCAACACATCGATACATTTTTGTACCACAGTTTTTTCTTGTTTGCTAATACCAATGCTAAAATTTTCGGCACCGACTAAGCGTTTTAGGGCATAGTTTGATTCAAGGCTGGCAACAGGTGAACCAATACCGATGGCTTTTTTGCCTTGTAACCGGTTTTTGATGGCATCAATAGTATGGTCAATGCTCAGATTGGTTTGTTTACCGTTGAGTGTTTCAACCGCTTGAATTGGGCGGTCTTGGCGGTTAACATAGCCATAGCCGAAACGACCACGGTCACATAAGAAGTAAGCGTTGACTTCCCCATTAAAACGGTTTTCGATACGGCGCAATTCGCCATAGCGCTCACCCGCTGAGATATTACAACCTGCCGAACAGCCATGACAAATGCTTGGTGCATATTGCATGTCCCATTTACGATTGTAGCGCTCTGAGTGAGTTTTGTCAGTAAATACCCCAGTTGGACAAACTTCGGTGAGGTTACCTGAGAATTCACTTTCAAACTGACCGTCTTTATCACGACCAAAGTACACACGGCTTGCTGATGCGTAAACGCCCAAATCTTCACCACCTGCATAGTCTTTGTAATAACGCACGCAGCGATAACACGCGATACAGCGGTTCATCTCATGATTGATAAATGGACCCAAGTCTTGGTTTTGGTGGGTACGTTTAGTAAAGCGGTATTTACGATGATTGTGACCTGACATGTAGGTCATATCTTGCAAGTGACAATGACCGCCCTCTTCACAGGTTGGACAGTCATGGGGGTGGTTAGTCATTAAGAACTCAACCAAGCTTTTACGGAAGTTTTTGACTTCTGCATCCGTCACTGAGATCCACATGTCTGGGGTCGGATTGACCATACACGACATGACCAAACGACCACGACCCGCTTCATAATCTTCTTTGTTATTATATTGCTTGACGGCACATTGACGGCAAGAACCCACCGAGCCCAATGCAGGGTGATAACAAAAATAAGGGATATCGATGCCAAGCGATAAACAAGCTTGTAGCAAGTTATCGGCACCATCAACTTCGACGTCTTGACCGTCTATATGAATAATTGCCATGCTAATTCCTTACACTGATTGCCCATTGGTGGTCTTAACGGGTTGATACACTTCAACTTTTCCGCTATTTGCAGATGAAGGCACGCCCGTTGGGGACAATTGTTCTTCAGGCGCCACATTGTTACCAATTTTGGCTTCAAATTCTGGTAAAAAGTATTTTAACGCACTTTGTAATGGCTCAACCGCACCCGGTGCGTGGGCGCAGAAGGTTTTACCTAACCACAAATCTTTGGTCAATTGGCGCAGCACGTCAATATCGACAGGTTGACCATTGCCTGTATCGATGGCATGCAAGGTTTTGACCCCCCATGGCAAACCATCACGGCAAGGCGTACACCAACCGCAGGATTCGCGGGCAAAGAATTTTTGCAAATTGAGCGACAGTGACACCATATCTTGCGATTCATCTACCACCATAATCAAGCAGGTACCTAAACGGCTACCTGCTTTCATGATGGGTTCAAAGTCCATGGGTAGGTCTAAATGCTCATCACTGGCGGTTAAGAAGTCAGTTGACGCACCGCCTGGTAACCAAGCTTTTAATTTACGCCCATCTTTCATGCCTTTGGCATAATCAAAAATAATTTCGCGAGCGGTGGTACCAAATGGCAGTTCCCATAGACCGGGCTCATTGACTAGACCTGAACAACCCATGATTTTGGTGCCGGGGTTTTCTGATTTGCCTTGTGCCAAGCCTTTATACCATTCTACGCCATGCAGCATGATGCCCGGCATGTTGTTTAAAGACTCTACGTTATTGACCACAGTGGGACGACCCCATGCCCCTGATACTTGTGGGAAGGGTGGCTTAGTACGTGGATTGGCACGGCGACCTTCAAGCGAGTTAATGAGCGCAGTTTCTTCACCACAGATATAACGGCCTGCACCGGTATGCACGTGTAAATCAAAGCTATAGCCTGAACCTAAGATATTATCACCTAAATACCCTTTGGCACGGCACTCATCCAATGCATTATTTAGGCGTTTGGCGGCTTCAATGTACTCACCACGGATAAAAATATACCCTGCGGTTGCGCCAATGGCATAACCTGAGATAATCATCCCTTCAATCAGCTGAAATGGTAGGCGCTCCATCAATAGACGGTCTTTAAACGTGCCTGGCTCCATCTCATCTGCGTTACAAATCAAGTAACGGGGTCCGCCATCCGGTGGCGTCATAAAGGTCCATTTAAGACCTGCATTAAAGCCTGCACCGCCACGTCCACGCACGTTGGCATCTTTAATCATGTTGCCCACTTCTTTGGCAGATTTAGCCAAGGCATTTTTTAAACCTTCAAACCCTTTTAGGCTTTCATAAGTTGCCAAATCTAGCACTGAGTCATAATGCGCCAAACGCCAAGTCAGGGGCTTGGTCTCACTGGTGGCTGTCGCTTTGTCACCATAAATAGGAATGCTTTGCTCGCCCAATTGACTGGGTGATTTGCCAATTTTTCGATTATTAATTTGACGGGTTATATTCATGCGTATTGCTCCAGCAATTCAGCAATCTCTTCAATTTGGACAGGACCGTAGGTATCTTCATCAATCAAAACCGCTGGACCTTTATCACAGTTACCCAAACAACAAATGGGTAACAAGGTAAAACGATTGTCTGGGGTGGTTTGACCAAAACTAATACCTAAGGTACGCTCAAAGGCTTGACCTAAATTCTCTGCACCTACCAGATAACAACCAATCGAGTCACAGACCAAAATCACATGACGACCAACCGGTGAGCGGTAGATACGGTTATAAAATGTTGCAACCCCTTCCACATCGGTGACTGGGATTTTTAAGATATTAGCAATCGCGTTGACTTGTGCATCATCCACCCAGCCGTTACGGCGTTGGACAATTTTTAGCGCATCAAGGGATGCCGCGCGGCTTTGTGGGTAATGATGCATAAATTCATGAATGTCGTGAATTTCTGCTTCGGTTAGAATGCTTGCGACATCCACCTTTGGGGTTTTATCAGTTACAATCTTCATCGGTGGTTTTCTCCTAACGGTCAACGTCTGCCATAACAACGTCAATTGACGCTAGATAAATAATTAAGTCAGATACCAAGCTACCATTAATCACTGACGGCATTTGCTGTAAGTGGGCAAAGGTCGGTGTACGAATACGGGTACGGTAACTCATGGTTGAGCGATCAGACGTAATATAATAGTTGGTAATACCTTTCACTGCTTCCACCATAAAGGAGGACTCGCCTTCTGGCATAACAGGACCCCACGATACTGAGATAAAGTGGTTAATCAAGGTCTCAATGTCATTTAAGGTGCGGTCTTTGGGTGGTGGGACAGCCAGTGGGTGGTCGGCTTTGTATGCCCCCATTGGCATGTTATTGAGACATTGCTCAATGATACGCAGTGACTGACGAATCTCTTCAATTTTGACCAAACAGCGGTCATACGCGTCGCCATTAAACTCAATTGGCACTTCAAAATCAAAATTTTCATAGCCAAGATAAGGACGCGCTTTACGTACATCGTAAGGGATACCGGTGGCACGAAGTCCATGACCTGATACGCCCCAAGCCAGTGCAGATTTAGCATCGTATTGGGCAACGTTTTGGGTACGAAGTTGTAGCACCTTGTTTTTCATGGTAGCTTTGACGTATTCATCGATACGTTTTGGCATCCAATCTAAGAATTCACGAACCAGTTTGTGCCAGCCGTTTGGCAAGTCCATCGCGGTACCGCCGATACGAAACCACGCTGGATGCATACGATAACCGGTTACCGCTTCAATCACATCATACGCTTTTTGACGGTCGGCGAACATATAAAATACTGGCGTCATACCGCCCGCATCCTGAATGAAGGTGCCCCAGTACAGCAAATTATTGGTGATACGGAAGAACTCACTCATCATGATACGAATGGTATTCGCGCGATCCGGCACCGTAATGCCTGCCAATTTTTCCACTGACATGATGTAGGGTAATTCATTCATCACCCCGCCAAGATAATCGATACGGTCAGTGTAAGGAATAAATGAATGCCAAGTTTGACGTTCGGCGATTTTTTCAGCGCCGCGATGGTGATAACCAATATCTGGAATACAGTCGATGACCTCTTCACCATCTAACTGAAGCACAACGCGAAAGGCACCGTGCGCAGAAGGGTGGTTAGGACCCAAGTTTAGGAACATAAAGTCTTCGTCACGACCACTACGTTTCATGCCCCACTCTTCTGGGATAAATCGTAGGTTCTCCTGCTCAAACATCTGCTTGCCTTTATCGAGATAATAAGGCGGTACTTCAGTTGCACGAGAGGCGTATTCTTTACGCAGTGGATGACCTTCCCAGTATTTTGGCAATAAAATACGGGTTAAATGGGGGTGACCATCAAAGGTAATACCAAACATATCCCACGCTTCGCGCTCATACCAGTTGGCATTGGGCCAAATGCGGGTTGCCGTAGGGATGTGTAAATCAGATTCTTTGAGCGCCACTTTGATACGGATGTCTGTGTTGCGCTCTAACGACATTAGATGATAGAACACGGTGAAATCACTGTCAGGCAAGGCATTGCCATCCCTGTCTTTACGATGCTGGCGTAAGCGCTCATCAATCGCTGAAATATCCAGTAACATCACGTAAGGCTGTGGCAAGGTGCGAAGGTACATGAGTACTTCGATGACCTGTTCACGGCTGACCCAAATAGTGGGAAAAGCGTCAAAGGTTTTTTGTACAACAAACTGCCCCTCAAACTTGCGATTTAATTCTGCAATCACTGCTGGGACATCAGTTTGTGCTTGATTATCAGTTACCGTTACCATGAGTGGCACTTTCCTCATTCACAATTATTAAGAAGGTAGTGGAATACCTTTTTTGTTTTGAACGCAATTCGCTAAGCTTTCACTTAGCGAAAATTCATCCTAAATCTATCCAGAGATTGACTCTAGCATTAATCAATCTCTAGCATTAATCAATGTTATCTGGGCTGCGTAGATTTTTGACCGCGATGCGATCGGCTTGTTTACGGTCACGTTCTGGCTGCATGACAGGTTGGTAGATACCTTGGTCATTGACATGAATACCGAGTGGACGGCGTTCTTTAGTAATCGATTCTTGCAGCAGCATGATGGCTTGAATCAAAGCTTCTGGACGGGGTGGGCAACCAGGGATATACACATCGACGGGAATGATTTTATCAACGCCTTGCACCACTGAATACACATCGTACATGCCGCCTGAATTGGCACAGGCACCCATTGAGATGACCCATTTAGGCTCAAGCATTTGCTCGTAGAGACGCTGAATAACAGGCGCCATCTTCATAAAGCAAGTACCGGCCACAATCATCACGTCAGCTTGGCGTGGTGACGCGCGAATAACCTCAGCGCCAAAGCGCGACAAGTCATGCACGCCTGTTAATGTCGTTGCGTATTCTACATAGCAGCACGAGGTGCCAAAGTTAAATGGCCACAATGAATGCTTACGGCCCCAGTTGGCAAGGCTATGGGTCAAATCTTCTAATCGCGTCATGACGACGTTTTTATTGACTTCCTCTTCGTCAATAATTTGACGGGTTTGGTCTGGAAATCTGTCGGCATCTGGATTGGCTTTGGTTAATGTATATTTCATAATGCTCGATCACCTTGATTTTTAAAGCAGGATTTCGCTCTATATCACTACAAATGCAAACGACCTTGCAACACAGATTACAAAGTCGGATTATTATTTTACCGCGTTATTGTTTGGGTTTTGGTTCATTGCGCCAGACAACTGTGCAGGGATTTTACCAGTAGGGTCAATTTTTAACTCTTCAACACCATTAAAGCGGGTAATATCCGCCAGATTAAAGCCCGCAGGCGCAGCAGCCAAACGTTTTGGTTTAGGCTTTTTGTCAGCAGGTGACCAGTTAAGCGCCCCTAGTTTGAGCAGATAATATAGACCGATTAACAGCTCTACCACAAACAGCACAACGGTCCAAAATCCCAGCCAACCTGCTTCTCTGACCGATACCGCATAGGTATATAGATATAATGCTTCTAAGTCAAAGATAACAAAGAAGATAGCGACGATATAGAATTTTGCAGATAAACGGATTCTGGCAGAACCAGCACTGACCACACCCGACTCGAAATTTTCTTGCTTTTGAAAGCCTTTAGAAGTACCACCTAACAATCTTGGTACAACAAGCATGAAAATACAAAGTCCTATGGCTGCCAAAATAAATACAATTGCAGACCAATCAATGACTGGAATCATGAGGATACTCCTGGGCAATACGACTAACCGTTACGTAGGTTAAGCAATTCAAGTTGGGACGATATTTTTGATATTTCCACCAAGCCCGTCTGGCTCAAGCGTAATATCACAAAGACGATGGCAGATAACGTCTTAAGAACTATTTTCCTTAAGATTACCTCGTACCAGCTAACAAGCTGCCCCGCTGCACATCCATTGACCATTATTGTAATCGGTGAGTGATTGGCTAGTTACTAAACAGGCTAGTCAAATATATTGCTAAAACCACGATGAAAACCTAATATAAAGTGGCATTACATCACTTTATAAAAATGCGTATTCTAACAAAAGTAACTATATATTGCTGTTAACTGGCTAAAACACGGATAGTTTACTCATTTTATGTAAAAAATGCTAGTAGCAGGGTTCAATCTTCCGTTAATTAACCGTTAATTGAATAGCAACACTTTAGCAAAAAAACCCTGCCATAAGCAGGGTTTATCAGCCAAAAATCATTTAAATAATTCATTGAATGAAATAGTTAAATACTTATTGGTTAATCACATCCACGCCTTTAGGTGGCGTGAAGCTAAATTGATTACTGGCAATTGACGTATTGCGTTTCACATTGTTGAATCGAATAGTGGTGGTTTGTCCCAAATTATCATTTAATACCATCATGACAGGATTACCGCTGTTAAAAGCGATACCTAAACTTTTAAAGTTGGCATTGCCACTTTTTGGATACAGCACATAGTAATTTTTTGAGGCAATCGGCTGGGTCACATTAAAACTATTGGCGATTTTGCTAGGATCACCTGACAAAATCAGTGCTGGAGTATCCCCTACTTGATTACTCACGTTTTGCTTGGTCGCTTGATTTAAATCTTTATCGTACACCCAAAGCGTATTGCCATTGGCAACAATCAGTTGCGATGCCATACCATCAATCTGCCAACGAAACTGGTTTGGACGCTGCACAGCCATGGTACCTGAGAAATTCTTTGATGCCTTACTTAAGCCCTTGCCACCTGTGCCAGAGGTAGTTTGACTAAAATTGGCGGTCATGCTTTTGACATTTTTAAGTAGGTTGTTTAAGTTTTTTGCCGCAGTTGATGAATTGGCGACAGCGGCATTGGCTGATTGCATGGCGACTGTCATAGGCATGCTGGTAATCAATAATGCTGATAATGTACCGGTGGCTAATTTACTGATAATTTTATTGGTAGATATTGTCATAGTAGGTTCCTCATTCAATAAAAATTGTTAAAAGTTTAGAAAAAATATTCAAAAATAATATCAGCCCAACAGGCTAATCAATAAATTAAAAATTAACAAGTTAAGCTAAATTCGCTGACAAGTATTGTCGCTAAATTTTTCTTACCCTACTAGACGCCCCATGCAATGATTGTTGTTGAAGTTGTAACAAATGTAACGATAGCTGAGTGATAAGAAAGTTTTGACTAGATAATGACTAACCACTGCCAAACCATTGAAGACTATCCAAAACCCGTTAAGACGCTTGGCTATAAGCAATAAAAAACCCAATAAGTGCGACTTATTGGGTTAATTTGTTTAACAACAAGCTGAGTGATTATTCAGCTGCGCCTTCAACAAATACGTAGCGACGATTGAATTTACCTTTAACGGCAAATTTTACCACGCCGTCAGTTAAAGCAAATAACGTATGGTCACGACCCATACCTACACCTTCACCTGCGTGAAATTCTGTACCACGTTGACGTACAATGATGTTACCAGCAACAACTTGTTGACCGCCAAAGATTTTTACGCCAAGCATTTTTGGGTTTGAATCACGACCGTTACGGGTAGAACCTGCGGCTTTTTTATGTGCCATGTCGATGTCTCCTAGAGATTAATGTGTTTGAAATAGTCAATTAAGCAGTGATTGCTTTGATTTTTAACAAAGTATACCATTGACGGTGACCTTGTTCTTTATGATAGTGTTTACGACGTTTGTGTTTGACAATACGTACTTTTTCGCCACGACCATGTTCTACTACTTCAGCTTCGACCACTGCACCGGCAACCACAGGTTGACCAATTTTGATATCGCTGCCATCAACGACCATTAAAACGTCTTCAATTTTGATGGTATCGCCTTTTTCAGCTTTTAGCAATTCAACTTTTAAATATTCATCTTGAACGACGCGATGTTGTTTACCACCACTTTTGATTACTGCATACATCTTGGTTGCTCCAATAAACCCGTACACCGTGGCTACCAAGGGCGATAACACTTCTACGACGGATACACAGGGAAATATAAGGTCGCGATTTTAACGTTTTTAGTGTTTAAAATCAAGTAAAACTTCACGGATGCGGGTGCGATTTTGGCTGATGAATTATTGCGCGTTTCTCAACGCAATACCCGCTCAGTAATACAAGTCGCCAATAAAAATACACAGCTATAACTTACACAAAAAACAGCAGTATGGTATGATTTTGCCGACTTTCACCACAAGCCAAATTTCACGAATTTTCACTCCAAGCTTTGAGCCAACCTATGCTAGACAATCAACAATCAAATCCTACATCCACTGCTATCAATGCTGTTACCAAAGACAGTAACAGCACGCCTGTCACCTATCAGCAGATTCAATCTATTATCGCTGACGATTTCGAGATTATGGATAAGCAGGTGTATGGCAGTCTAAGCTCTAAAGTCAAACTGGTCATGTCGGTGAGTCAGCATGTCATCAATGCAGGCGGCAAGCGTATGCGCCCGCTGATTTCGCTGCTTTGCTCACGTATTTGTAACGATCAGCCCTCACAAGCTGCCATGCATTTGGGCGCAATCACCGAAATGCTGCATACCGCAACGTTAGTACACGACGATGTGATTGATGAGTCAGGTATGCGCCGTGGTAAGCCGACCGCGAATGCAACTTGGGATAATGCAACCGCTGTATTGGTCGGTGACTATCTGATTGCCCGTTCATTTAATCTTTTGGTGGGTTTTGGCTCGTTGCCGTTATTGCAGTTATTCTCAGATGGCACCTGTGATATCGCTGAAGGGGAAGTATTGCAGCTCCAACATCAGCATGACCCTAAAGCCACCGAAGCCGATTATATGAAAATCATTGACGGTAAAACCTCTCGGCTATTTATGATGGCAAGTCAAGGCGTGGCTATTTTGGAAAATCGCCCCGAATACAATGATGCCTTCGCCAAATTTGGGCAGCACTTTGGTAATGCCTTCCAAATCATTGATGACGTGCTCGATTTTGTCGGTGACAGTGAGGTGCTCGGCAAAAACGTGGGTGATGATATCGCTGAAGGCAAGCCAACCTTGCCGCTGATTAAAGCGCTTGAAATGACCACGGGTGATACGCATGAAAAATTGCGGATTGCCATTCAGACAGGGGAAGTGCAAGACACGGGCGAGATTATTGAGATTGTCAAAAACAGCGGCGCACTGGCGTACTGCCGTGACAAAGCGATGCAAGAAAGCGAGATTGCTAGACAAGCCGTGCTGACCTTACCTGATTCACGATATCGCCAAGGTTTACTCGATTTGATGACGCTTGCCAGCCAACGGCTTTATTAATTGTTAATAAAGGCTGTGTGGTGATCAGTTTGATGTCCAATTCGATGGGCGGTAAATAATACGTCATTAAATCGTCATACAAGTTTGCTAATTTTTTGATAGTTTTTTGATTGATACTTTTATCATTAATAATTTTGTGATTGATGGCTTTTTGATGGTTAGCTTTAAGATTATGGATGCTGTATGTCTAATACTATCCCCTCTTCATTATCAGATATTAAACAACAACTTATCGAAGATAAAGCCAAAAAAACTCAAGAACTATCGGCATTAGATACCATTCAATCACTTGCCACGATCGACCCTGCTAACCCCACCACCATTGACATTAAATTTCGACCTTCCAAACACGCGGATTTTATGCAAGCCGCCAAGGTGCACACCCCAAAGTATAAATTCTACGTTGAAGTCGGTGGCGACCCTACCCACCCTACCATCGTACTGATTATGGGGCTAGGCGCGCAAAGCTTGGTATGGCCCAATGAATTTTGCTATGCATTAATCAATGCTGGATTTCAGGTCGTGCGATTTGACAATCGCGACATTGGCAAATCTAGCAAGCTTAAGCACAAAAAACTGACTCCCGCTCATGATTCGCCCATTTATAAAGCCAAATTGCTAGGCAGATTCGGACTGGGTTTACCGCTTAAAAACCTGCAAACACCGTATGATTTGTACGACATGGCAGAAGATGCCTATCAACTGCTCAAAATGTTGGGCATCAAAAAATACTTTGTGATTGGTCAATCGATGGGCGGTATGATTGCGCAAATCATGGCAGTGCGTTATCCACACCAAGTAGAAAAATTGGGACTATTATCCACCAGTAACAATCGACCCTTTTCTCGCCCACCCGCCATTGAAGCCATCAAGGCCTTTACCCAGCCACTACCCAAAAGCCAAGATGCTGACGCATTGACCCAGCAGTTCGTGCAAACCATCAAGACCATCGCCAGCCCCGATTACTTTGATGAACAAGCGGCGTTCAGCAAAGCTAAAAAACTGTTTAAACGGCGTTTTTACCCAAAAGGTACGCAGCGGCAGTTACTGGCGATTTTGGCGACGGGGTCACTGGTCGATATTGACAAACAAATCCACCAGCCCACCCTCATCATTCATGGCAAACAAGACAAACTCATTCCATTTAGTCATGCCTATTCGCTTGCCAAGCATATTGCGCATAGTCAATTGATACTCATTGATGAGCTTGGTCACGATATGCCCGTGGCACTGGTCGAGGTATTAGCAAGTTATTTTATTAATCATTTTCGTTATGATAGCCAACTGGGCTAGCTTTTTATGATGTCCAGCATTTGTTGCCAATCCACTGGCAATTTCTTCGGTAATGGCAAATCTTTTTCAAAATAGTATTTCAAACTTGCCATAAAAATAGTGGCCATCATGGTGGCTTGGTAATCAATCGCCTCCGCCGTTAAATAGTCGGTCGCCTTTTGTTTTTTAGCCAGTTCAATAAAGTTTTGTTTACCCATCAAAAACATATCATGATAAAGATTGTGGTGTTGGCTACGGATTTTCCACAGGGCAAGCATCTGTTGGCGGCGTTCAAAGAGCTTTTGTGAATGATTTTCCATAATCATTTGTAGCATTTGACTATCGGCATTGAGCCTGTCTTGAAATAGCTGGCTAACTTCCTGCTTGAAATCAGCAATCATCTGCCCTGCCAAATCACCCTTACCACTGTAATATTTATAAAAAGTAGCACGATTGACTTTGGCGCGCTCCAAAATTGCTTGGATAGCGATATCGTTGTACTCATGCTCAGACAACAACAGGATAAAGGCTTCACGGATGGCTTTATGGGTTTTGACAACCCGTAAATCAGGTGACTTGTTACGACTTAAAGTCATGCGCAAATACTTCCTTATTAAAAAAATCTATCAATGGCTTTGAAATTTTAAAATTTTTATCCATACAAATAGGCAATAATTGTTGCTTAAACACTTACTTTGTTTAATATTGTTGGTTTCCCAATTGGAGATTTTTTTTTAAAATAACCGCTGCCGATAACTAGGTAGTAATGTAGCTATCCTTTAGTTATCCTAAAGTTTTGTGTCTTATCGTAAATATTGCAACAACAATGTCGCATTTATTTTATAATATTTTTTCAAAGATTCCCTATTTTTTATGAGGTCGGTATGAGATACCCAGTGTTGTTCATGGTGTCATTAGCGAGTTGTAGCTTATTAATCGGGTGTAATAAGTCAGACACAGCAGCCCAGCAACAAAGTGGCGGCGGTGCAGGAGCACAGGCGCAAATGCCACCCACAATAGTCAATGTACAGCCTGTAACATTCCAGACGATTCCACTTACCAAAGAGTTATCAGGTAAAGTTGTCGCCTATCAAGAAGCCACCGTTACGCCGCAAGTGTCAGGTATTATTGACCGCCAGTTGTTTCGCGAAGGCACTTTTGTCAAACAAAATCAGCCGTTATATCAAATCAATACCGATAGCTACACCAGTGTACTTGCCGGTAGTCGCGCAAGCCTTGACCAAAGCCTTGCTAGTGTCAATACCGCAAAAGCCAACTATAATAATGCCTTAGCGGTGCTAGAAACCCGCCAAGCCGAACTTGCGCTGGCTCAAACCAATTTAAACCGTCTAAAACAGCTACGTGGTACTGAGGCTATCTCAAGTCAAGAATATGACCAAGGGGCAACCGCCGTGCGTACCGCTCAAGCAGCGGTTAAAAATGCGCAGGCGCAAGTCGGGGTGGCACAAGCCAATATTGATGCCGCCCAAGCAGCGGCTCGCGGCGCACAACAATCAGTGAATAGCAATCAGCTCACCATGAGCCGTACTGTGGTTAAAGCGCCTATTAGTGGTATCACCAGTCGCTCAAATGTCAATGTCGGTGCGCTTGCCACCGCGGGCACGACGCAGATGGTAACCGTCTCGCAACTTAATCCAATTTATGTCGATATCAGTCAATCATCTGCCGAGTTATTGGCGCTTCGTCAGCAATTTGCGGCTGGTAAACTTAGCACACCGCGTACCGCACAGGTTCAGTTAAAGCTCGCTGATGGCTCAACCTACCCGATGGTGGGGCAACTTCGCTTCGAAGAAGCTAAAGTGGATAGTACCACAGGCACGGTCAATCTACGTGCGGTATTTAGCAATGATAACTTTGTGTTGTTGCCCGGGATGATGGTGAATGCCCAGTTGATTCAAGGTATTATCAATAATGCCGTATTATTGCCACAAAGTGCCATTAATCGTACAGCCAAAGGTGAATCAACCGTGTATGTGGTTGACGCCAATAATAAAATCCAAGTACGCCCAGTTACGGTTCAAGGTACCCACCAAGGTCAATGGATTGTCACTAGCGGTCTAAAACAAGGTGAGCAAGTGGTGATGGTTGGTGGCGCCAAAGTCAAACCAGATCAGCAAGTCAAAGCCATGCCTTATGTGGCATCGCAGCCAGCCTCAACCGCGGTACCGACCAATGCTTCTACCACGACGACGACCAAAACGACCGTAACAAATAGCTCAACTACCGCCAAAACTGCGCAACCATAAGCACGGGAGATATCATGTCACGCTTTTTTATTGATAGACCCATCTTTGCTTGGGTGATTGCCATGCTCATCATGCTGATGGGTATCTTAGCAATTTTTAAATTACCGATTGAGCAGTATCCACGTATTGCCCCACCTACCATTAGTATCTCAGCAACTTATCCAGGTGCCGCTGCCCAAACCATTGAAGACTCCGTCACTCAGGTGATTGAGCAAAAAATGAAAGGGCTTGATGGATTGATGTATATGTCCTCAAGTTCATCATCAAGTGGCGCTGCGCAAATTACCTTGACCTTTGAGAATGGGACAGATCCTGATACAGCACAAGTCCAAGTCCAAAACAAACTGCAATCTGCCATGAGTTCGCTGCCAGAGATGGTGCAGCGCATGGGGGTCAACGTCAATAAGTCCACGAGTGGCTTCTTGATGGTACTGGCGATGACATCTGAAGATGGCAGTATGGATCGTGCCGATATTGCCGATTATCTCAACTCCAACGTGGTTGACCAGATCAGCCGTGTCGAGGGTGTGGGTAACGTCAACGTGTTTGGCTCTGCGTATGCCATGCGTATTTGGTTAGACCCTGAAAAACTTCGTACCTATGGCTTAATACCCTCGGATATCACCAGCGCAATTCAAGCGCAAAACGCGCAAGTATCAGCCGGTCAGCTAGGACAAACACCCACTGACGAAGCCCGTCAAGTCATTAATGCGACAGTGACTGTGCAAAGTTACTTACAAACCCCAGAGCAATTTCGTAATATTTTGCTTAAAAGTAACACAAATGGCGCGCAAATTCGCTTGGGCGATGTCGCCAAAGTGGAAATTGGTAGTGAAAGCTACAGCCCCATTGCCCGCTACAATGGCAAAGATGCGGCAGGTATCGGTATCTCACTGTCATCTGGCGCCAATGCTTTAAGCACACGTAACGCCGTAGAAGCCAAACTTAAAGAGCTTGAACCTAATTTTCCTGCGGGCTTAAAAGCCTCAGTTGCCTATGACACCACGCCATTTGTACGTTTGTCGATTGAGGAAGTGGTCAGAACACTTGCTGAAGCGATTGCACTGGTATTCTTAGTGATGTTCTTGTTTTTACAAAGCTGGCGCGCAACGATTATTCCTACGTTGGCAGTACCTGTGGTAATACTGGGTACGTTTGGTATTTTGTACGCATTTGGCTATACCATCAATGTGTTGACGCTGTTTGCCATGGTGTTATCCATCGGTCTGTTAGTCGATGACGCGATTGTCGTGGTCGAAAACGTTGAGCGTTTGCTGGAAGAAAATCCAGACATGACGCCACTGGAAGCCACCCGTGAATCAATGCGCGAAATCAGTAAAGTGGTCATTGGTATTGCCTTGATTTTGTCGGCGGTATTTTTACCGATGGCATTCTTTGGCGGCTCAACCGGGGTGATTTATCGCCAGTTCTCCGTGACGCTTATCAGCAGTATGGTACTATCCGCCTTAGTTGCGTTGATTTTCACCCCTGCCCTATGTGCGACTATCCTCAAACGCACTAAAGCCCATGACAAACACAGCGGGCATCAGACCGGTTTCTTTGGCGCATTTAACCGCATGTTTATGCGTCTTAGTGAAGGCTATGAAAGCTTTGTGGGTCGCAGTATCAAAATGCGCTGGTTGTATATGATACCTTATGCCTTGGTGATTGCGGCATTGGTGTTCTTATTTACCCGTATTCCAAGTTCATTTATTCCCGAAGAAGACCAAGGTGTGCTGTTGACATTGGTGCAGCTGCCTGCTGGTAGTACCCAAAATCAAACGCAAGCGGTTATCGAAAAGGTCAACGCCTATTATAAAACCCAAGAAAAAGACCTTGTGCAGTCTGTATTTACGGTCAATGGCTTTAGTTTTGCTGGTCAAGGGCAAAACATGGGATTGGCATTTATCCGCTTAAAAGATTGGGATGAGCGCCCTGGTAAAGAAAATACCGCGCAATCGATTGCCAAACGTGCCATGGGTTATTTTATGACCCAAGTCAATGAAGCCCAAGTATATGCCATTTCACCGCCTGCTATTCAAGGTTTGGGTACGGCAACGGGTTTTGATCTGCAGCTACAAGACTCCGGCAACTTAGGTCACGAAGGCTTGCTGCAAGCCCGTAACATGCTACTGGGCATGGCGGCGCAAAATAAACAAGTCAGTGGCGTGCGTCCAAATGGACAAGAAGATTCACCCCAATATAAAGTCAACGTCAACTATGATGCTGCTGCGGCTATGGGTGTCGCGCCGAGCCTGATTAACAGTGTTCTTAGTACCGCTTGGGGTAGTAGCTACGTCAATGACTTTATGGATCGTGGTCGTATCAAAAAAGTGTATATGCAAGGTGAAGCTGAGAGCCGTACCACCCCAGAGGACATCAACAAATGGTATGTACGCAACAGTGATAATCAGATGATTCCGTTTAGCTCATTTGCTACCGGTGAATGGCAGTATGGTTCACCTACGCTAACGCGTTATAACAGCTTGTCATCGATGAACTTGCAAGGCAACGCAGCGCCAGGACTGAGTACCGGTCAAGCGATGACTGCGATGGAACAAATGATTGCCAAACTGCCAAAAGGCATCAGTTATGAATGGACAGGTTTATCATTGGAAGAGAAAAAATCTGGCGCCCAAGCACCCATGCTGTACGCCATTTCGATTTTAGTGGTTTTCTTATGTTTAGCTGCACTGTATGAAAGCTGGTCAATTCCCTTTGCAGTGCTGCTTGTTGTGCCACTTGGGGTATTGGGTGCTGCGCTGTTTACCGGTTTGCGCGGTCTTTCAAACGATATTTATTTGCAAGTGGGTCTGCTGACCGTTGTCGGTTTATCTGCCAAAAATGCGATTTTGATTATTGAATTTGCCAAAGAACGACAAGATTTGGGACATAGTCTATATGACTCGGTTACTGTCGCTGCTCGCCAACGCTTACGTCCGATTATCATGACATCATTGGCGTTTGGTATTGGTGTGGTGCCCTTATTTTTGGCAACGGGCGCAGGCTCAGGTAGCCAAAATGCGATTGGTACAAGTGTGTTAGGCGGCGTGGTCAGTGCAACTATCTTGGGGGTGTTCTTTATCCCAATGTTCTATGTGTGGATACGCTCACTGATTAAAGGTAGCAAACCGCATGACCCCAATGATGGTAATGATGGTGACTTACAACCCGTATCACCTTACTCGCCTAATCCTGCTGAACCTGTCGCTGTCACACAGCCCACACAGGTGAGTATCTACAAGCCTGATGACAGTTCACAATCAAACCATCAATAAGACATAAATGGGTAAACATTTTACCCATTTAATCTTTTACAATAACAAAGACATTATGTTTATACAGGTAAGTTATATGAATTCTACCTTTCGCCTCGTACCCCTGACCGCTATAGTAGCCACCCTACTATCGCTCAGCGCTTGTCAAACCATTCCAAAAGCCAAAACTGAGCCTGTCGTGGCGCAGCCGCATATCGCAATTAATCAGCCTTATGAAACCTATGACAGTCAGACCGTCAGCGGTACCAATCAGCCTAGTATCGCGTCTCAGCGTTGGCAGGACTTTTATAGCGATGCCAAGCTAAAACAACTGATTCAGTTGGGGTTAGACAACAACAAAGACATCAGTGCCACGATTTTGGCGATTCAAAAAGCCCGCGCACAATACCAAATCCAAGATATCGCAGATGTGCCTACTATCAATAGTTCTGGCTCATATTCTTACGGTGCAACAAATTCAAGAGATGCGAATCCTAGTAGTACTTACAATGTCGGTCTGGCAATGTCAAGTTACGAGTTTGACTTTTGGGGACGTATTGCGAGCCTCAAAGATGCCGCCTTACAAAACTATCTTGCGACCACCGCTGCCAAAGATGCCGCGCAAATTAGCTTGATTAGTAACATTGCGCAAAGCTATGTGGCATACAGCTATAATCTGGCACAACTGCAACTCGCCAAACAAACCTTAGCCACGCGCCAAGATTCACTTCGCATTAACCAGCTGCGTTTTAAAGCAGGTCTTGATTCACAGCTAACTAGTGTACAAGCCCAAGCGGCGGTTGAAGCTGCCAAAGTGTCTATCGCCCAAGCACAAACCAATTTGTTGACCAACCAAAATGCCCTGCGCTATTTAGTAGGTGCCCCGGTGGATAATAGCCTACTACCCGCAGCGGCCATTAGTAGCATCACCAATAATCGTATTTTTGGCACGGGCTTACCCAGTGATTTGTTATTGTATCGTCCTGATTTGCGTCAAGCGGAATATAACTTAAAAGCTGCAGGCGCAAATATTAACGCCGCGCGCGCGGCATTTTATCCAACCATTAGCCTATCCGGCAATGTGGGTGCTGCCAGTTCAAGCTTAGGCGATTTGTTTAAAACAGGCGCATTTAGCTGGGGTTTTGGACCGAGTGTGAGCTTGCCGATTTTTGATGCAGGTCTACGTAAAGCCAATTACCAAGTGAGTGAAATCGAGCAACAACAAGCGTTAAATACTTATGAAAAAGCGATTCAAACCGCTTTTAAAGAAGTCAATGACGTATTCGCCAATCGCGCAACGTTAAATCAGCAATTGACCGCATACAACCAGTCGCTCGCTGCCAACCAAAAATACTATCAAATTGTTCAAGCGCGCTTCAAAGCAGGTTTAGACAATTATTTGGGCGTATTAGATGCACAGCGTTCGATTTATAGCAGCCAACAAAGTATTCTAAATACCAAGCAGTCGCAATTGCTCAGTCAAATTCAGCTATACCAAGTTTTAGGTGGTGGGGTGAGTCGCGATGTACCACTCGAAACACCCACAGAAAAACATACGAATTTCAGCACCAAGTTGTCACAGGTTGCCAATAATGCCCAGCAAAAAATTACTGATACAGCCCATCAGCCTAACCAAGCGAGCACTAAAACGACCTCAACAACGACTACTACAACCACCGTCCAACCTTAATAAATTAGACCTCAGGCCTTAGAGTAGCCTTAAGCTGTTATAGTAAAAAACCCACACTGATGTGGGTTTTTTATGGGTTTTTTACTATAAATGGCTGTTTTAAAACGCATAACTGGCGATGCCATGCGCGATGAGTTTTCCTTCATCATTGACCAACATCATCCGCGTGGTACAGCCTTTGCGTCCCATACGAATCACTTCGGCTGTGACCATAAACTCATGACCGCGACCGGGGGCTAGATAATCGACGCGCAAATCGACGGTTGCCATGCGTTTGATTTTTTTGGTCTGCTCTTCAAACGTGCCTTGGTCACGACGATAGATTTCCAGCATGCCCTCAAGCCCGCCTATGGTATCTAATAGCGTCGCCGTCATACCGCCATGCAAAATCTCAAAATTTGGATTACCGATGAGGGCAGGATTGGACTTGACCTTACCATATACTCTGCCATCTTCATAATGATAGGTAGTAAAGGTATGCGCCACAAATGGGCTTTGGGACATGATGTTGGCGAGCTGCTGCCCTAGCACATCAATACTAGGTTTGCTGATAGCGTGATGCTCACTGTCTTCATTGAGCTGCAGTTGCGACTCGTTTGCCAAATCAGAATGCTCATCATTTTCTTTAGACGTCGTGTCAGTCATGTTAGTGCTATCAGTCGATGACTGAGCGGCTAATTGATTGGCATTTACAGGGTTTAAACTCACGGCGCCCTCCATGCGTAAGTAGATTGTGGTAAGATAGCTTTTTAAAAAATTATCATTCTAGCAAATTTTGCTTATTTATCCTTATACAATTTCTGCGTTACTTGATAACGTTACTTAATAATAAGTATCACTCGATAATAAGAGGTTTTTATGAGTTATATTTTTAATCGTTCATTCCCCAATACTCGCTTGCGTCGCCTACGTTACAACGACAATATCCGTGCCATGGTGCAAGAAACCAGCATTGAACCCAAGCATCTGATTGCACCTGTGTTTATCATTGAGGGTAAACAGCAGCGCCAAGCTGTGGCAAGCATGCCAGGCGTTGAGCGTTTGAGCGTAGACTTGCTAATTGAGTATGCCAAGCAATTACTCAGTCTAGGCGTTACCACCATTGATTTATTCCCTGTCATTAGCCCAAGCCTAAAATCGCTACAGGCTGAACACGCCTATGATGAGAACGGTCTTGCCTGCACTGCTATCAAAGCGATTAAAGACGCCCTACCTGAGATGGTGGTGATGACTGATGTGGCACTCGACCCCTATACCAGTCATGGTCAAGACGGTATTGTCGATGACAATGGCTACGTGCTCAATGACATTACCGTTGAAATCCTCGCCAAACAAACCCTGAGCCACGCCCGTGCAGGGGCGGATATCATCTCGCCAAGCGATATGATGGATGGTCGTATTGCCGCGCTTCGTCAAGCATTGGATGGAGAAAATTTTATTAATACCGCCATTATGGCGTATTCTGCCAAATATGCGTCTGCTTATTATGGACCGTTTCGTGATGCCGTCGGCAGCGCAGACAACCTTAAAGGCGGACACAAAAAACAATACCAAATGGATTTTGGTAATCGCGCTGAAGCCCTGCATGAAGTCGCCCTCGACATCCAAGAAGGCGCTGACATGGTAATGGTAAAACCAGGTCAGCCTTATCTTGATTTGGTACGCGAGGTTAAAGACACGTTTGGCGTGCCGACTTATGCGTATCAAGTATCAGGTGAATATGCCATGCACATGGCAGCGATACAAAACGGCTGGTTAAGCGAGGACGTTATTTTGGAGTCACTGTTAGGGTTTCGCCGTGCAGGTGCCGATGGTATCTTAACTTATTTTGCAATGACAGCGGCCCAAAAGCTCAATCAATAATTTTCTAAAGCTTGATTAAAACTAACGGCGACACTGGTTTATCAATCAGTGTCGCCTTTTTTTGATGTTACATTTATTAACTTAAAAGCATCGAGCGCTATAACGAGGCCTATAAAAAATTACTTAATGTCATAGATAATAACAAATCTGTTAACTTTAATTATTTTTTTACCCATTTATTTACTAAATAGAAACTTAGTTTATCCCTCAATTTCATGCACAATAAGGTAAAGCAACAATATACACTTTTATTTACCCCTATTGGCTAAGCTTACTAAGTTTGGCTTACTAATTTTGGACGAGCCTTTTTTGACATCACTTTTAGCGTTTTGCAATAATTGATTACTTTTTGGCATTATATTTTTGAAAAAAATAAGCAGATAATGGGGTTAATAACAAATAAAAGACGAGAGTGGTATCTGCTAGCTGATTAATCGAGGATAAGATGATGAGTAATGCACCAATTGCTAATAGTTCGATTGCTAATAGCCCAATCAAAAATGCCATGATGGCAGTGGCTATGATGTCATTTTTGGCACTCAGCTTTAAACTGTCAAGCGATTTGACAACGGATACTCAGCCATCGATAAGTCCGACTGATGCGGTTGTTAGTACCTTAAATCAGCCAAGCCAACAGGTGGTATTGTCTACCCATAATTAATATATTGTTATCAATTCAATTAACAGAAAATTAAATTAACAAAAGATGCGATGCCGCATCTTTTTTTTATGGCAGTCATTGATGACCACTGGCTTATAGATTGTTGCACGGATTATTTCTCAAAATTTTACCGCCAACTATGTCCTTATCTTTTGCGCTTTAGACTATAATAGTCGATTTGTCCATTTTTTACTGAGCAACTTTTATTAACGGTGGAAGCGACTATGAGCCAATTAAACCCTCGCCAACAAGAAGCCATGCAATATGTCTCTGGACCCTTGCTGGTACTGGCAGGTGCAGGTTCGGGTAAGACATCCGTGATTACCCGTAAAATTGCTTATCTGATTGAAGAATGTCAAATGCCAGCCGAGCGTATCACTGCGGTCACCTTTACCAACAAGGCGGCTCGCGAGATGAAAGCCCGTGTGCAAAAATTATTACCCAGTGACAAAACCAAAGGCTTAACTGTCTCGACTTTTCACCAGTTTGGCTTGCAGTTTTTACGGTACGAGTTATTGCATACCCCGCTTAAAGGCAATTTTTCCATCATGGATGCCGAAGATAGCAAGCGGCTGTTGATGGATTTGATGGTACGTGACAACATGAGCGGTGCCGAGAGCCGTGAATTGGTCGGTAAAGCTATCAAAATGATTTCGGATTGGAAAAATGACCTAGTCCCGCCTGAAAAAGCAGCAGATACGCTGACCGACCCTGAAGATATGCTATTTGCAACGCTGTATCAACTCTACGAGCGTAACCTACGTGCCTACAATGCGGTGGATTTTGATGACTTAATTGTAATGCCGACACGGCTGTTGCAAGAAAATACCCAAGTACGTGACAAATGGCAAAATCGGATACGCTATCTATTGGTAGATGAATACCAAGACACCAATACCGCGCAATATGAATTGATTAAACTGCTCGTTGGCGTGCAGCCGCGTTTTACGGTGGTGGGTGATGATGACCAATCCATCTATGCGTGGCGTGGGGCAAAACCTGAAAACATGGCACTGCTGCAAGAGGATTTTCCCAAATTAAAAGTGGTTAAGCTTGAGCAAAACTATCGCTCTACGTCGCGTATTTTGCACGCTGCCAACTCAGTGATTACCAATAATGAGCATTTATTTGAAAAAAAATTATGGTCAGATAAAGGGCATGGCGAGCTGATTCGGATCATCAATTGTCGTAACGATGATGATGAAGCAGAGCGCGTTGCCAAAGAAATCATCACTCACAAACTTCGCAATGCCAATGAATGGCAAGATTATGCGGTACTGTATCGTAGTAACTTTCAGGCGCGTATGTTGGAAGCTCAGCTACGTCAGCTGCAAATTCCTTATAAGTTATCAGGCGGCACGTCGTTCTTTGCCCGTAGTGAAATCAAAGACATTATGAGCTATTTGCGCTTGATTCTAAATCCTGAAGACGACAGTGCCTTTTTACGGATTATCAATACCCCAAAACGTGGGCTTGGACCTGCCAGCCTTGAAAAACTCGGACTATTTGCCCAAGAACACCAAGTCTCACTATTGATGGCTAGTGGTCATAGTGGACTGACGCATGTGTTACCCAAAAAAGCCAGTGGCGAGCTTAAAGAATTTGCTGATTTTATTGAGCGTTACACCCAAGAGCTATACCAGCATCCCGACCCTGTGCCGCTGGTCAAGCAAATGATTGATGAAACTGGCTATATCGATTTGGTACGAAGCGAAGCAAAAACCCCGCAGCAAGAAAAAATTCGTATTGATAATATCGAAACCCTATACGCCAGTATCCAAAACCTGATTAACCGCGCGGATGATGACGATGATCGCACCATTGATGCAGTCATTCGTAAGCTTGTGTTACTTGATATGCTTGAGCAGCAGCAGGAAGAGGAAAATACCAATAAAGTCAATCTGATGACACTACACGCCGCTAAAGGGCTTGAGTTTGATTATGTCTATATCATGGGACTTGAAGAAGAACTATTACCGCATAAAAACTCCATTATTGCTGAATCCATCGAAGAAGAACGACGCTTGATGTACGTGGGGATTACCCGTGCCCGTAAAGAGCTGACCATGACAATGGCTGCCCAGCGCCGTGCAGGCGGGCAAATGAAAACCACCACCCCTAGCCGATTTATTGACGAGTTGCCGACAGAACATATCGATGCCCCTGGCATGAAAAAATCAGCGGCAGCGCATCAACCCAAGAAAACCGCAGAGGATTATTTGGCCAATATTCAGGCGTTACTCAAAAGCAAAGCTGCCAAATAATTAATTGATAAAAAAAACGGCATAGCAGAAAAGGCGTAAAAAAAGGGCAAAAAAGGTAACTTTAAGCCCTTTTTTTATTGCAAAACAGCCTGTATGACAAATATTTAATCCAATCACCCAAGTAAATGTAACTAAATATTTCTTAGAAAACAGGTGTTTGATAGGAGATGTAACAAAAAATTTCAAATAGGTAGCTTAGTTACCTTTTTGGCAAATTTCATTTCATAACTTAACGTCCGACCTGTTAAACACAGACAGTAATCTAAATTTATTTTGCTATGATGGCTTTAACAAAACAAGCAGGGCAATATTTGAATTCCAAAGATTCAAATTAACTTAACTAATAATTTTACATGGCTTGTTGTGATACTTTTCAAAAAACTTCTGAAGGAGAAGACGATGAAAACTTTAAATAAAACCCTTTTAGCTTTAATTGCAGGTACAGTTGTGACTGCAGGTGCAAATGCTGCACTTTACCAAACCAATACTGTTGGCTACACCGGTCAACCCTATGTCGGTGTAAAAGCGGGTCAATTTAATACTGATGCTGACCGTTTTGATGCTGACAACCAAACGGCTTATGGTGTGTATGCAGGTTATAATTTTACCCCTAACTTTGGTGCAGAAGTTGAATATGTGGATTCTTCAAAAGAAGATCTAAAATATAGCGGTACGAAAGTAGGTGAAATTAGCACTAACACGGCAGGTTTATATGGTACTTATAAATACCAATTTCCAGCATCGAATGTTTATGCCAAAGGTAAATTAGGTATTGCGCAAACCCAAGTTGATTTTGATGGTGATAAATATGACAAGTCGGGTGTAGCAGGTGGTGTCGGCTTAGGTTATAACCTTTCACCAAATGCATCTGTAGAAGCTGAATATACGCGTCTGCCTTCAGTTGACGTAACAAATAATGTTTCAGTTGATACAGACTTAGTCACTGTCGGTGCTCACTATAAATTCTAATTGAATTGCTAATTGAATTAATAGATGAATACTGGATATCAATACAAAAGAGTAGCTTATGGCTGCTCTTTTTTTGGTATCTTTTTTTCTTCAAAAAACTTACTTTGGTAGTTGCTCAGTATTGTGCCATTTAGGTTTATAATAGAGTGGTTTTTATACATCTTTTTATAAATTTAAGATAAGTTGGTGAGCATGAAGCAAGTACAAGTCAAGATTTTAAACCCCAAAATTGGTAATGATGATAAATTTCCCCTACCTCATCGCGCAACAGACGGCTCGGCGGGCATAGATTTACGTGCTTGTATCGATGAGCCCATCACCATAAAAGCTGGTGAAAGTCAGTTGATTGGTACAGGACTCGCCATCTATATTCAAGACCCTGATTATGTCGGTTTTGTCATGCCGCGCTCAGGACTAGGGCATAAGCATGGTATCGTCCTCGGTAATTTGACGGGTGTGATTGATGCGGATTACCAAGGCGAATTAATGGTCTCTATCTGGAACCGTAGTCAAACCGATTATGTGTTACAACCTAGCGAGAAAATGGCGCAGTACTTGGTCGTGCCGATTGCGCGTCCAACTTTTGAGATTGTAGCAGAGTTTTCTGATATCAGCGTACGCGGTGAAGGCGGTTTTGGCTCAACGGGAACCCATTAATTGTTACCGTTTTCTCATTTTTTTTTAACAATTTATAACAGAGTATTTAATTATTTTGCCAAACTTCAATGCTATGATTTTGGTGGTATAAAATCAGTTAGATGTTTTTTTTATGAATACTCTGTTTATTCATCCTTTTTTTCCGCAAAAATCCCTTTTTAAATCTTACGATATTCGTGGTGATGTCACCTTATTTACTGATGATTTTGTCTGGTCATTGGCAAGGGCGTTTGCCGAGCTTTTTGTCTATGCTCACCAAACCGCGGCAACAACGCCAACGTTAGCGGCGCCCAAACCGACGGTTATCATCGGTTATGATGCTCGCCACCAAAGCCAAGAAATTGCCAAATATATCGCCTATGCTTGCCAGCAAGCAGGTCTAGTAGTGCAGTGGTTGGGATTGACAACCACACCGATGATGGCGTTTATGGCTCAGCAATTTTCGGGTAATGGGCTGATGGTCACCGCCAGTCATTCGCAAAAACATATCAATGGCATTAAATGGCTTATCAATCATGAGTCGCCAAGCGGTGATGATGTGCAGCAGCTTTATGAGGCTTTAATTGGCTACAAAGCCATTGTGCCTGATGACAGGCTTATTGCTGCCATCAGGCAAACTACTTATACAACGCCCAAGGATTTTTTTGCAGCTTATATCCAGGCTATCGAGCAGGCTTTTACTCACATCAATCAAGCCAAACTCACTCAGACCACCTATTTTCATGCCCCACAGCAAATTGTCATCGACTGTATGCATGGTGCGACCAGTGATTTTGCAGAGGCTCTATTTAGCCAGCTTGGCTATTATTGCATCATGCTAAACGCCTCCCCCGATGGCAATTTCCCCCAAGGTAACCCAGACCCAACGCAATCCAATCGCTTGACACAATTAGCTCACACAGTCAAAGCTACAGGCTCAGATATTGGCTTGGCTTTTGATGGCGATGGCGATCGGGTGATGGTAATTGATGCACAGGGTCAGATGATTAGCCCTGACAATTTGCTTTACCTACTCTCTCGCATTGCCATTGAAGAATTGCCCAGTACGTATACATCAACTGATAAAAAAGTCATTTTTGATGTCAAATGCTCGCATCACGTACCCAATCTCATCGCTTCGCATGGCGCCGCCCCGATAATGACCAAAACTGGCAGTAGCTTGATGCGAAAGTCGCTACAAAACAAATCAGACAACGCGATTTTTGCAGGTGAGTTATCAGGGCATTTTATTTTTAACGATGGCTATTTTGTGCTACATGACGACGCCATGTACGCGGCTGCCCGCTTGCTCAATTGGCTAAGCCATCAGCCTATCAGCCTTAACGATATTCTAGCAAGTTTGCCCACTTGCATTAGTACGGCGGATATGTACCTACCTATCGCGGATAACCATTATGGTCAAACCGTGATTGCTCGTATCACGGCACTGGGTAAAAAGCCGTTTAAACGGTTAAAATCTTCATTTGCGGTCAAAAATGTCAATACGATTGATGGGTTACGCTTGGATTTTGCGGAGGGATTTGGTATTTTACGCAAGTCAAATACGGGCAGTTTTTTGACCGTGCGTTTTTCTGCCAATGACGTCGCCGAGCTGCGGCATATTCAATCTATTTTTGTTGACTTATGCCGTACGATTGATGACAACCTTGCCGAACAAGTCGCACAAATTCAGCCTGTATAAACACCGCTTGTAAAATCGCATTTTAAAAAACGTCTCTAGCAAAATTATATAAGGATTTGAAATGGCATTAGATCTTGAGCAAGCCATGCATACCGCTGACGTGTTGACCGAAGCACTACCCTACATCCAGCGTTTTGAAGGTAAAGTGATGGTGGTCAAATACGGCGGCAATGCCATGACTGATCCGATATTAGAGAGTTCTTTTGCCAGAGATATCGTCATGCTAAAAACCGTAGGCATTCATCCTGTGGTTGTCCATGGCGGCGGTCCACAAGTCGATAACTTGCTTAAAGAATTGGGGCGCAGCTCTGACCGTATTGATGGCATGCGAGTGACCGACAAAGCCACCATGGATGTGGTGGAAATGGTACTTGGTGGTAGCGTCAACAAATCTATCGTCAATCTCATCAACAAACACGGTGGTCGTGCTATTGGCTTAACCGGTAAAGATGCCAGTCTCATTCGCGCTAAAAAATTACCCATGAGCAAAACGGATGAACAAGGCAACGAACAACAAATTGATTTGGGATTTGTGGGTGATGTGGTCAGCATCAATCGCGATGTGATTGATTTGATGATTGCCTCTAACTTTATTCCTGTCATCGCACCGCTTGGCGTGGATGATGAAGGCAATACTTACAATATCAATGCCGATGTGGTGGCGGGGAAAGTCGCTGAGTTCATGCTCGCGGAAAAACTGATTTTGCTCACCAACATCAAAGGGGTGCTTGATAAAGAAGGCAATGTTGCCACTGGACTTACCCCTGCCAAAGTTGATGAGATGATTGCCGATGGCACTATCTCTGGCGGTATGATTCCAAAAATCAGCTATGCCCTAGAAGCAGTAAAAAACGGGGTAAAAAGTGCGGTGATTGTCGATGGTCGTGTCCCGCATGCGACATTGCTAGAGGTCTTTACCGATAAAGGCGTTGGCACCCTCATTAGCCGCCATCCTTGAAGTAGCTTTTGCGTCACTTATGTTTTTGGGTTGCTTTTGGTTTAATAAACCGCTGATTCAAGCGGTTTTTTTTCGCTCACGATATTGGTCAAATATTGTGCTTATTAGCAATATTACCTCTCTCAACAATAATCGCCCAGTTGCGCTAATCTTTATACCAACGATAGGATATATTTTAGTATTACAACACAAATGTAGTTGGTATTTTTTCTAATATTGACTATCATGACTATTTTAATTTGCAAATTTATATAATGTTGCAAGCGGCTGTAGTGGATAATAGCAATTATTTGAAGTTGATATTCACGTACCACTTACCAAGGACTATTGGGATGTCGCAAAAATACTTTATGGCTTATTGTAGTGAGATAACGCTAACTGCAGCGTTAAATCAACATACGTTTACCCACATTCTGAACCAGTCGATTAAAAATAATACCCGCTCTGGTATCACTGGTTTTTTGCTGTACGATGCCGGTAAGTTTTTTCAGTATTATGAAGGCGATGAGTTAGCATGTGTAAACTTGCTGCATGCTTTAAAACAAGATAATCGCCACACCCATATCAAAATCATTGGTCAAGGCTATATTTCAAACGCCGTATTTGACAACTGGTTTATGGGTTGTTTTGATTTATCCAAGCATTCCTATCTCTTTAAACACCATGCTTTTATCGAATCATTTGATGTCTATAGTTGGTGTATGCAAGAAGTCGTCAAGCTGATTGATATCATGTCAGAGCAAAGAATCACTTACATCACGCCGCAAAAACCTATCAAATCACTGTTTAGTAAACGCTTTATGCGTATTCGAAATTTCACCCTGCCGTTTCAAGGTTAGTGGCTAATGTCAAATCTACTAAATCGAGAAATTAAGCTAGCTATCAGGGTTTGTAATAATCAGGAAGTTAAAACGATATTATTGCCACCCGTAAAAATAAAAAACCTATTGATAACAATAGGCTGATTAAAATAAGCATGGCAAACCGATAAGCCGGGTTCTGTCTAGGACGAACATTCATCTAGGCGTATCGTTACCAATACGCTCAAGCAACCTACCCGTGTCCAACGCGGGCAACGCCATACGGACACCTATTTGGTCTTGCTACGAGTGGAGTTTACCTTGCCATGAACTGTTACCAGTCATGCGGTGGGCTCTTACCCCACCCTTTCACCCTTACCTTATTGCTAAGGCGGTCTACTCTCTGCTGCACTTGTCGTAGGCTTACGCCCCCCAGCCGTTAGCTGGCACTCTGCCCTGTGTAGCCCGGACTTTCCTCCCCTTACCCACTGTAAACAGGGACAAGCAGCGTTCGTCTGGTCTGCCAAGGCAAGCATTATAGCAGGCTTTATCTATTTAGTCACGGTCAGCAGGCAACGCATACGTACCGACTGCATGCGCCACAGGTCTGTCATCACCTTCTGAATAAATCAATACATCGCCTACCGCAAGCGTGCGCCCGACTTTGATAAGCTGGCATTTGGCGATAAGGTTGGCTTGTGCAGAGGGTTTTCGCAGAAAAGACACGTTAAGATTGGTAGTCACTGCCAATGGCACGATACCGATTTCACCCAAAATAGCCACATATAGCGCCACATCGGCCACTTTCATCATCACAGGCCCTGATACCGTGCCACCCGGTCGTAATTCATCATCACCGATAGGATGGGATACAATGGCTTGACCGTTACCAACCGATTCGATATGGCAGTTGGCTTGGGGGAAAGATTGCTTCAGAAAAGCACTCAGTTCTGCTTTATTGGCGGGCATAGACATTCCTTATCTACAATAGCGTTGTTAAAAATCGACGCTGTGAAAATAGCAGTTGTGAAAATTTATTGACTGGTTTTAGTTTGGGTGATGCGCTCAAATTTGAGCAGCAACTGCGCTGGCGTCTCTAGATAGTTGGGATCTTTTGGGATACAATCAGGTACAGGACAAAACAGCGAACACTGCGGCTCATCAAAATGACCGACACACTCGGTGCACAGCGCAGGGTCAATCTCATAAATCAACTCGCCCACATAAATCGCATCGTTGGGGCAAAGGGGCTCGCAGACATCGCAGTTGATACATTCATCAGTGATTATTAATGCCATAGCTTTTAAAACATTTACCAAGAAACGTTTATTTTACCACGACTTACCAACCCTGTTGTTTTTTTCGTTCAAACGCCTCTTCGACACATGGCGGTACAAATTTACTCACATCACCCTCTAATTTGCCAATTTCGCGCACCAGCGTTGAGGAGATAAAAGAATATTGCTGCGATGGGGTCAAAAACACCGCTTCAAAATTTGGGTCTAGTTCACGATTGAGATTGGCGAGCTGAAATTCATACTCAAAATCTGACATTGCCCGTAGTCCACGCAGTACACCGGTGGCTTGTTGATTTTTTGCCAAATCCACCAACAACCCATCAAAGCCAATCACAGATATATTGCTCAAATCTTTATCATGACAGGCTTTTTCTACCAATCCAATCCGTTCCTCTAAAGTAAATAGCGGTTTTTTATGATGCCCAATCGCCACTGCGACAATCACCTCATCAAACAGGCGGCAAGCGCGTTTAATCAAATCAAGGTGCCCTTTGGTAATCGGGTCAAATGTACCCGGATAGATAATTTTAGTATAAGGGGTGGCAAGTGGCTGGCTGGCTGCTGACATGGCTGTCTCTTTATGATAAATAATGCGCTATTTGGCGCTAACAATACGGCTAAAACAAAGATTGCTAGTTTGTTGCTAATCCTAGCAAAATTTGACCCCAATTAACAATCAAATCTCACTATCAATTTGTGTTTAGCGTGTTATCATGACAGCTTTGCAGCATTTTACCCAAAGCTTAATGAAAAATTAGGGTAACGCCTAGCAATCAAAAACTTAAATTTAATAATCGAAATCTATGAATTGATTTATTGGGATTTATCGCCATATTAAACGGCTTGTCATACTGATTTATGGCAACACGATTGTTGTAATAAGATTATTACAATAAGATGATTAACACACGCTGTGCAGCATTGGGTACGTCCGCGATGTTGCAGCAAGGAAACCTAAATGACTAAAAAACCAAAAATGCCTAGCCTGATTGCTAGCAACAAAAAAGCGCGTCACGAGTATTTTATTGAAGAAAGCTTTGAAGCGGGGCTTGAGCTACTCGGCTGGGAAGTCAAATCCATCCGTGCGGGTAAAATGCGTATCACCGAAAGCTATGTGATTTTTAGAGATGGTGAAGCCTTTTTGTTTGGCGCGCACATTCAGCCGTTGCTATCGGCATCGACTCACATTGTTGCTGACCCCCTTCGCACCCGTAAGCTGCTACTACACCGCCGCGAGATTGATAGGCTCTTTGGCATGGTCAACCAAAAAGGTCATACCTGTGTGGCGCTCAAAGTGTACTGGAGTCATGGACGCGTCAAATGCGAAATTGCCCTTGCTAAGGGTAAAAAACTGCACGATAAACGCGCCACCTTAAAAGAGCGTGATTATCAACGCGAAAAACAACGCGGATTGAAAAATCTTGTATGATGAACCAAGACCGCAATTTTGATGACATCAGCGCGCATTTTGAAAAAAAAATATACGGCGGCTTAAAAGGTGAAATTCGCCTTGCCGTGCTGCGCCATGATATTTTTGGCTGGGTAAAGTCATGGCAACAGACACACACCCGACCCCTTCGCATGTTGGATGTTGGTGCAGGCTTGGCGCAAATCAGTATCGAGCTTGCCAAAGACGGTCATGATGTCACCATCAATGACATCTCTGCCAATATTCTTGAGATTGCCAAACAAAATGCAGGCGAGGCAGCACAAAATATCACTTGGCATACCTGCCCCTATCAGCAATTGGATGATAAATTAACGGGCAAATACGATTTGATTCTGTGCCATGCGGTGCTTGAGTGGTTGGCTGAGCCCAAACTGATTATGGATTTTTTTGATAGGTGGCTTGTCGATGATGGCGCTGAAAAAGGGGTGCTATCGCTGTGTTTTTATAACCCTGCCAGCTTTGTGTATCGTAACTTGGTGATGGGCAATTTTAATCTACTACATAATAAAGATTTTAAAGCCGATAATGGCAGTTTGACCCCCAATCACCCGGTGGCAAAAGATGAGGTGATTGCTTGGATTGGCGACCATCATTACCAAATCTTGCATACCTCAGGGTTACGGGTGTTTCATGATTACTCACCGCTCAAGCGTGGTGGACATACCAATCCACAAGCGGTGATTGATATGGAAGTCGCCTATAGCGGACAAGACCCATATAAATGGCTAGGGCGTTATTTGCATTTTTTGGTGAGCAAAGCTAATTAGTAATAACCCGCTTGCTGCATTGAATCGACTGCCAACGCTTGTCTTTCGCCATACAGTCTGACAGGTATCGGGCTGACTTCGATATCCCCCCAAGACTTGAGTAATACTGAGGCTTCGGCATTGGGGTCAATTGGAAAGGTGTTACTTAAACTGGCATACAGTGATTGCTGATCTTTGGCAGCCAGCCATTCAATCAGCCCCAGCGCCAACTCGGTATGCTTGGCGGCATGGGGAATGGCAACCCCTGTGATGTTGGTACTGACGCCGCCGTAGCCCTTATTGATCCATTTGATTTTAATCGGGGTATCGGGATGCGCTTGTAGATAGCGTCCGTAGTGGTTGCTGTTGACCAGACCGATTTGGCATTTACCGCTTTCTATGGCCTTTAGCACTTCACTGTCATCCAGCAGCACAGGGACACTTAGATTGGCAAGCCAACCTTGCATCACTTCTTGGGTGCGTTTATCGCCTAGATTATTGATGAGATTGACCACCAGTGACTGATTAGGGATATATTTGCCTTGGCTTAGGCACAGTTTTTGTGACCATTTTAGTTTAGACAAATCGGCATAGCTTGAGATGTCATTGGTGTGGAGTACACGACTATCATACACTGCGGTACGCGCGTAGCTCGATAACGCAATCCAATTGCCATCAGGATCGCGGTAACGCTCTGGGACATGTGCCACTGCTTTTTCGGCATTAAAGGGTTGTAACAGCCCCTCTTCGACTGCAGTGCTAAAAATACCTGCATCTTCAGTCAAGATCACATCCGCAGGGCTATTGGCACCTTCTGCTTTTAACCGTGCCAAAATTGACATTGGCTCATCTTGCACGATATGAATCGGCACATTGATTTGCCTAGCATAGCTAGTTAATAACGGCTCAAGGGCCGCTTTGTCAATGGAGGTGTAAATCGTGAGTTGATTGGGCACTGCTGGAGTTGTACTCGCAATACTTGCATTTGGGGTCGCATTGGTATTACTGGCATCATTGCCATTAGCGCTCGAAGCGGTGGTCGAAGCCGATTGTGACGTTTGGGATGGCGGCGTCGATGACGGACTACAGGCAGTTAAGGTCGCACCCGATATACTGACCAAGGCAATTAACAAAGCGCTGATGGCTGATGATTGCGCATTGACATTGGTACGCACCTTATGACCCATCATACAACCCATCCCATCACTTGCTTTCAACACAGCTTAACCTTCTTCAACAGCTTTGCCTGACCATCGCTAAATGGATTATGGCTAAATACATCATCGCTCAATAGCGCGCCTAAAAAACTTTGGATGATTATAGCATTTTGCCCCAACATAATTCTTAAAAAAACTTTGAATGAATAGTTTTTTAACCCTAGTTTGTCTCAACAATTTTTTGTATGCAAAAAATGCCCTTGTTGCAAAAAGTGATGGATTTGCATCGCCACTTCATCATTTATCAGGAGTCCCGTATGGGACGCATTGACGATGATATGGTCTTTGGCAGCGGCAAGCTGGGTTTCATGCACAAACACCGTGCCGTCATTGGGCTGCAGATGCGGCTCAAGCTTGGCAAGCTCACGGTTACGGGGTAATACCACTTTGCCAAGCCCCACCGACCGAACCCCCGCAATACTACCTAGCTGTACTCCATCGTTGAGTGCAGGTGCACTGCCATCTAGCCCCTGTAGATACGAGCGACCGATGAATTTGGGCAGGATTTTGAACATGTTATTGGCACTGATGCTACCATTATGCGGCGTTCCAAGTGTCACACAGCGCGTAATCTGCCACTGTGGATAGCGCTGCAAAAAGTCTCGAATGACCAGCCCACCCAGACTATGACCGACCAAATAAATAGGCGCATTCGGTTTTTCATGTTTGGTCAGCCAGCGGTGCAAACGGCGGCTATGGTTGGCAAGATTATGCGCGACGCTAAAATACCCAAACCTGTGACACTCATAGCCAAGTTTGGTGAGTTTTTTGGCAAGCGGTCGCATCGCCCAGGCATGCATGTGCAAACCATGAATGAGGATGACAAGCGGTTTGGGTTGGCGTTTTATCATAAAGCCTTTTGTATCTATAATTTTTATCTATGATGCTAAAAATTTGGCGAAAATGCCGCCCACTTAGCTTATCATTTTCTAGATTGAGCAGACGGATTTGCAAAACATTGTTACCATTTCATACTATAATTGCGATTTATGAATTGATGATAATGATTTTATACAGGCTTTTTTCTTTTGAAATTTTGGCTTAAATTGGCTTACACTTAAATTGGTTTACACTTAAATTGGTTTATATAAGGCGCGCTATGGCATTTGAATCCCCAATCCAACAAGCTTTACAACACTACCCTATCACGTTGGCGTTGGTGGTAATGTGTGTTGGGGTGTTTGCCTTACAGCTATTTTTTGGCGTCAATCCGACCCATCCCACTAACCAATCGTTAATTGCTTGGGGTGCCAATTTTTTACCCTTTTCACTGGGTGAAGCGCCGTGGCGATTGGTGACCAGCTTGTTTTTGCATATTGGTTTTATGCATTTGCTGTTTAATATGTTTGCTTTGTATTATTTTGGACAAGTTGCTGAGCGGATGTTTGGCGCTGTCAATTTTTTAGGGTTGTTTTTGTTGTCAGGTATTGGCGGCAATTTACTGAATAACTTTTTGGGCTTGCATAGCGTGATGGCAGGTGAGCCGCCAATCATTAGTGCCGGTGCGTCAGGCGGTATCATGGGCATTGGGATGGGGCTATTGGTGGCAGCGCTAACCAAAACATCATTCAATAATTTTGCATTAAATTTTCGCTCGTTATTGATAGTGATGGCGATTAATTTGAGCTATGGTTTTTTGGTGGGCGGTATCGATAATGCCAGTCATGTGGGCGGTGCAATTATAGGTGGCTTGCTGGGTATGGTGTACGTCATGCAGTATCGCGTTATCCGCCAGCAGCAGCTATTCGCCCATAAAGCTAGTAGCACAACACCTTGGCCACCCCATCATCTTGGCGATGCACCAATCTCTGATAGCGCTGCCCCCTTCATCCCGCCTTCTTTAGTTGTATTAAAGGGTAAAATTATCACCGCAAGCTATATAGTGTTGATAGTGGGATTTATGGCGATTTATGGCTGGCTACATATCAGTTTTATGCAATTATTGAATCTTGCATTGCCAAGTATTATCCACTAATTGTTAATAATTTTTTAACGGGATAAAAATTTTAGCGGTTGACCGTTTAAAACGGTTATTGCTGCGCCCTTTTGCCAATCTTGTTTGCCAATCTAGCAAATGACAATGCTATAATAGCGCCACTATTTAGCCAGTGAAAAGGACCAGCCAATGACCGTCATCAAGAAAGACGACTTTATCAATTCTATCGCCAACGCTTTTCAATACATCAGTTATTATCACCCAAAAGACTTCGTTGATGCTGTATATGAAGCATGGCAAAAAGAAACCAACCAATCTGCCAAAAACGCCATGGGGCAAATTCTCACCAATAGCCGTATGTCAGCGATGGGTCATCGTCCGATTTGCCAAGATACGGGTAGTGCGGTGGTATTCCTTGATATCGGTATGAACGTGCAATGGGACTTAGGCGATGACGCGAATATGAGCGTTGAAGACATGGTTAACGAAGGGGTACGCCGTGCTTACAACAATCCCGACAACCCACTACGGGCATCTATCCTAGTAGACCCAATTAGTAAACGTCAAAACACCAAAGACAACACGCCAGCGGTGGTGCATATGAGCGTGGTACCGGGTGACAAAGTTGATGTGATTTGTGCCGCAAAAGGTGGCGGTTCAGAAAACAAAGCAAAATTTGCGATGCTAAACCCCTCAGATTCGATTGAAGAATGGGTGTTAAAAACCGTTCCCCAAATGGGCGCAGGTTGGTGCCCACCCGGTATTTTAGGTATCGGTGTCGGCGGTACACCAGAAAAAGCTATGATGCTTGCCAAACGCTCACTCATGGAACACATCGATATCCATGATTTACAAGCCAAAGCCCAAAGCGGTGCCGAGCTTGATAGCGTTGAGCGCTTACGTCTCAATATGTATGACAAAGTGAACGAGCTTGGCGTTGGCGCTCAAGGCCTTGGCGGCTTGACTACGGTACTCGATGTGAAAGTACTAGACTTTCCTACCCATGCCGCAAGCAAAGCCGTTGCCATGATTCCAAACTGTGCGGCGACTCGTCATATTCACTTTACCCTAGACGGTCAAGGTGAAGCAGCCTTGCCGGTACCTTCACTATCAGATTGGCCAGAAGTGTCCTTTGGCTCCGATGATGTGATTAAAGTCAATGTTAACGACTTAACCAAAGAAACCTTAGGTCAGTTTAACATCGGTGATACCTTACTACTTAGCGGTAAAATCTTAACGGGTCGTGACGCTGCGCATAAACGCATGGTGGATATGCTTGCCAAAGGCGAAGCGCTACCCGTTGATTTACAAAATCGCTTTATTTATTATGTCGGTCCTGTCGATGCAGTGGGCGATGAAGTGGTCGGTCCTGCAGGTCCCACCACCTCAACGCGTATGGATAAATTCACCGACACAATCTTGGATCAAGGCTTGATCGGGATGATCGGTAAATCCGAGCGTAGCCCTGCGACCTGTGAAGTCATTGCCAAACATGGCGCAATTTACCTCATTGCAGTGGGCGGTGCCGCCTATCTGGTCTCAAAAGCTATCAAAGGCGCTAAAGTGCTTGCCTTCCCAGAGCTAGGCATGGAAGCGATTTATGAGTTTGAAGTAGAAGATATGCCGGTGACGGTCGCTGTGGACAACCAAGGCAACAGTATCCACCGTTTCGATAAAGTCGCAGAACGCGCCCAGCAAGTGATTGCCGAGCCTGTACGTTTTGTGCCTTAGTCAATTTCTTCAAGATTTTTAATATAGACAAAAGCCTTAAGCATTCCCTTAAGGCTTTTTTTAGGTTAAAAAAATACCCAGATAATGTATTATCTGGGCAGGAGGAAAAGTGGAGAAGTTTATAGTTATTGTTATAGCTAGTTGTTATTATTCATAATATTTTTAATTTTTTTGGCTATTCTTTTTGCTACCTAACAGTTATACAAAGAAACCTATACACCCATCAAACCGTACGATAGGAATTTTGGGTAGCATTTGGCATGACAATCCATAGCACGATATATATCAAAATACCTGGCACTGCGACACTCGCGGTTGAGATAATGACAAACAACAAACGCACCAATGTTACATTCCAGCCTAAATACTCTGCAATACCCCCCATCACACCTGCAATCATACGATGATTCTGAGAGCGATGAAGTTTTACCAGTTTATTTGCCATTCAATTTTTTACCTGTTAAAAATAGAGAAAACCACTTACGACTTAGTTAAAACCTAACATCTCTAAAATTTAATGCCTTTAAAACTTAATGCCATCAGCTAAAATTATTGATTAAAAATGCTATGTTTTGGTTATGATTTATTATAAGCAAATGCAGGGGGTTGTTGGGTGACAAAACGTAGAATGATGTTTCTTTTAGTAACTTTTTCTACCGCATTATTATCATGAGCGATTATAACAAGCGCAGTTTTGCGGCTATATAGTGTGTTTGGTAGCGTTTGTGCACTGATTCTTACAAATTGTGATACTAGCGTTACAAACGATTGTAACTTCGTAGCGGCTAATCGATTATCATAGCGTTACTTTATATCCTTATTCTTTATATCCTTATTAGGGATATCTATCCAAGTAATCAAAAAATCAAGCCGATAAAGAATAGTTTAAAAAACCATGATAAAGTATTGAGGAAAGCATGATGCAAGATGTGGGTATCATTATTGGACATTTTGAGCCGCTGCATTTGGGGCATGTAAGAACGATTTTGCATGCGTCTGGGCAAGTCAAAGATTTATATATTTTTATTACCGCTCACCCTGCGCCAAATCCAAATTTTTCCATTGATTTGAAAGATAAAGCGCGCTGGATGACCATGGCATTTGCTGATTTGCCATTTGTGCATATAGAGATTTTACCTGATTTGGTAACCCCCTCGTATGAAGACAATTATCAAGATTTGAGCGTTGATCAGGTCAATGCGGTATTAGCGGATTTGCAACAACGTTATCCCAAGTTGAGCGCATCTAGCGATAAGGCAGAGGTAGTAACCCCGGTTGTGTTTATGGATGAAACCCATCCGTTTGTCGATTATGGTTTACATTTACCCGTGGTGACCACGCCACGCCAGCGCGGTTTTGATAGCCGCAAGATTCACAATAACCCCGCGCTGTATTGGTCAGCCATTCACCCGCAAGCGCGAGGTGACTACACCAAAACTGTGGCATTGGTGGGTGGTGAAAGCTCAGGTAAAACCACACTACTGCATAAATTAGCCAACTATTATGGTGCAAGCTATGGCTTAGAAATGGGACGGCTGTTTGTACAAACCGATTTGGGGGGTACTGAGCTTGGTATGCAATACGATGACTATCCGCTCATGGCAACTGACCATGAACAAGCGATACGCGCCGCTAAACGCTTTGCCCCTGCCCCAATCACTTTGGTGGATACGGATTTTGTGACCACGCAAGCATTCTGTGAAGAATATGAAGGGCGTACCCACCCGTTTTTGACCGCCTGTATCGATGAGTTTCGCTTAGATTATACCCTGATGCTTGCCAATAACACCCCTTGGGTCGCAGATGGGATGCGATCCCTAGGCAGCGAGTCCCAGCGTGAGCGTTTTGAAAATCGTTTAAAACAAATCTTTGCCCGTCATCATATTGCGCCGCTGTTTATTGATAGTCCAGACTATCATCAGCGATTCTTGGATGCGATTGCGCTTATTGATGCACACGTTTTTCACCACTATCAAGATATCGAGGCATAAAATAATTTTCTAGACATGCTTAGTAGACACGCTTGGTAAATATGCTGAAAATTTTTGGTTTTATTTTTTAAAGCTTAATTAAAAAAATGTTGTTATGGTTGTAATGACTGTTGGAGGCGAAATGCGAATTGCAATTTTGGATAAAATTACCGGTGAATGGGCACAAGAATGGACGGTGGCATGGTTCTTTTTTGGGATAATTGCACTGGGTACCGGTTTTTGGTTGACCACAGAACATCGAGCGTTAGACTGGTTTTATTTGGGGGTGTCTTTTATCGGGCTATTGTGTGTGGTATCGCTGAGTTTTCGCCGCAATATCGCAGGTAATGGCTTTGGCATGTTGGCAACGGCGGGCGAAACCATTGTACAGGGAACCGCAGGTGCGGTGGGTTTGATGCTCGCACCACTGTTTAACTTTTTTACCCATTTATATGGCATTTTTTATTGGTCAAAAAATACCGACGGCGATGGCAATATGATTCCCAAATCAGCCAATAAAATTGTTTGGTTGGTAACCATTGCCTTTATCGCGATTGGCTTGGCATTATTTCCAACTGTCAATAATTGGCTAGCGTCGATGGGTTATGGCGTGGTCGCCGACGATGGCAGTAAATTTTTGGGCGTGATTGATTTTTTTTGGATTAACGTGTTGGCATTTGTGCTATCTATCACAGCACAAGCCACGATGATTTTACGCTATTCATTCAACTGGTGGTTATGGATTGCGGTGAATTTTGTTTGGCTAATTGTCAACTTGATGTCGCAAAATTATATTTTTGCCATTCAAACCATGGTGTACCAAATTAATGCGTTTGTGGGTCTGTATGAATGGTATCGCAGTGAGCAAAAAGCCAAAGGCTTAGCGTAATAGTCACTGGTATCAAAAGCCATTGATATCAAAAGTCACTGATATCAAAACCTGTCAGGGTAAAGTCGCTGATTTGACAAACGACTAGGGTGTGATACGATTCAGTGGTAACTGATGGGATTCACACCCATTTTTTATCAGCAATTTTTTTCATTGTCTTTATTGTCTTTAAGGAAGAAGATTATGGCAAGCGTGACCCTGCTTCATTCAAAAAAATCCCTACAAAGCTGGCTGGCTGACTACGCGGTGAGCCACCAACATCCTATCAATAAAAAAATTCATTGGCTGTGCGTACCCACGATTTTTGCCAGTATCTTAGGCATGGGAATGTCGTGGCAGGCGGCGTTTACGTTGGTATTGATTGCTTTGGTAATGCTGTTTTATCTACGTCTGTCTACGCAATTATTTATTGCTATGGGCATGTTTGTGCTGTTTTGCTTGGCAGCGATTGCTATCTTGCCATTTGGGTTTAAGTTTTATTTTGGCGTATTTGTGGTAGCGTGGATTGGGCAATTTGTCGGTCACAAAATTGAAGGCAAAAAACCGTCATTTTTTGAAGACTTACAATTTTTGTTGATTGGTCCTGCCTGGGTCGCGAATTCGTTAAGTGAAAAATTGGCAAAACCTAAAACGTCATAAAAAACTTCATATTCACTAAGAAAACCCAACATATTACAGCGGCTATTTCCTAGATAATAATTGCAATGGCTTTGACTATCGCTAGGTTTTTTGGCGATGTATGGTCGACCCACTCATTTTGAGTGCCATATCACTTGTTACCTTGCTGTTATTATGATTAAAAAAGTATCCAACCGTTGGCAAAGTATTGACGTGCCGCAAACATTCCCGACTATTCACGCGGCTTTGGCTTATTGTAAAAGCCAATTAAATAACTTGGGTGATAAAGGCTTTATTCAAATCAAAATTGCCGATGGCGAGTATTATCTAGACCAAGTTGAAATTGATTTTTTTAGTGATCGGATAGAGATTGTTGGCAATTTGGACGATCCTGATAAGGTGCAATTATATTTTGATGATGCCCACAACCGCTGTGGCTTTTTGATGCAGCGGGGCAATGGTATTTTTAAAATCGATGGCATGACTATCAATGGGACTAAGGCGTTTTTGGGCTATGGACAGTGGCAAGATGAAGGCTATGGTGCCGGTATCATGTGCAATTACAATAGCCAAGTGCTCGTGGGGTCAAAGGTCCGTATCAATAAGTTTTATTATGGGGTTGCCGCCCGCTTTGGCTCGAGTATCCGCTGTGAGCCTGGGGTGATTGTACAGTTTGCGGGGGATGTTGGGTTTTTCGCGTATGGGGGCTCGATAGATGCCCAAGAATGCGAGGCGTATCACTGTGCGCATTTGGATGAAGACTTAGGTTTTGGATTTTGCGCGGAATCCAGCGGCTTTATCAATGCCGATAACAGCGTGTCTGCACACAACCATATTGCAGGGTTTTATGCACTCACCAATGGTTCTATGTGGTGCCATGATGCCAGTGCCAGCGAAAATAAGCATGGCTTTTTGGCGCTACACAATGGCATGCTAAGCTGCAATAGCATCAACCGACGTACCAATGCCTATCGCAATTATGGCTATGGTTATTTTGCTGACAATGGCGGACGTATTTTAGCCAATCGCAGTCTTGGCAATGAAAACGTGGTCGGTGGCTATTTTGCGCGTCATCACGCCAGTATCGATATCACCCATGCCAATGCCAACCACAATCAGGGTCACGGCTATACTGCAATCAATGCTACCTTGCTCGGTAACGGTGCTGAAGCGCGATTTAATCAAGGTAATGGCTTTGTCATAGGGCAGTCAGGCTTTTTGGATGGCAGTTTTTTGATGGCGTATGGCAATGCAGGCTATGGCTATCACTTAGATCATTGCCAAGCCTTTATGCCCAATGCGCGTGGCTGGAAAAACGCGCTGGGTCGTATGTACAAAGTCTATAGTTACGTCGCTATCAAATAAATTTTTCGCGCCTTGCTGTGTGTTTTTGCTTACTGTTCTTTTAGCCTTTTAGCCTTTTAGCCTTTTAATCTTTTAGCCTGTTAGCTCATCGTTAATAAAAGCCAATCTTTTATCAAATCACAACCTATTTCATTTAGATTTATCAGGCTCTCACCCACTTTTTACTGCATTTTTGGTGCTATGACTTACTCGCAAAAATTGTCAACATCGATTGATTAATTGGTTAAAAGCGGTCTTGCCAATATTAAGCATTGTGATTAAGCCCTATAATCGATTTTTTCTCGCATTTTTACCTAAAATTACAATAAGTAATGAATAAGTAATATCATTTAGCAGGAATTAGTTTTAAGGTATTGAAGTTAAAATGATAATCAAATACTTGATTTTATTAAAAATACAAAAAATTTTAGTTTAAGTCTATCACTACCCCCTTAGGAAAATAATAACAATGAAGCGGCTAATCTTTGACCTAGATGATACCTTATGCACCACCCAAAATGGCGACTATGCCAATGCCCAACCTATCACCGAAGTTATCGAAAAACTTAAAGAATACCATCGACAAGGGTTTACCATTATCATCAATACCAGTCGCAATATGCGCACCTACCAAGGCAATATTGGCGCTATTAATAAAAACACGTTGCCAATTATCATCGATTGGCTGGCACGACATGATATCCCGTATGATGAATTATATGTGGGTAAACCTTGGTGCGGCTTTGAAGGGTTTTATGTGGATGACAAAGCTATTCGACCCGACGAATTGGTCAAGCTAAGCTATGCAGAGATTTGCCAGTTACTTGATTTAACACCTTAATAAAAAATAAAAACAACAATAACGACAGTTAAGGTAATTTAACGCCATGATACTCATTAACGCCTCTTCCTATGTCAATGCCGAATTTGAAGCAGAAATTGGGCGCATTCCGCCCTGCATGCTGCCCATCGGCAATAAAAAACTATTACAGCTGCAAGTCGATGTGGTACGCCAACATTTTCCCAAGGAAAAGATTCTATTGTCACTACCCGAAGCTTATACCTTGACACTCAATGAAAAAGCAGTGATTGAGTCACTTCCCATTGAAGTGGTAACAATCCCTGAAAATTTGGCATTGGCTGAGACGATTTTATATGTGCTTAATCTAGCCATTGATAAATCATACCAGCATATTCGTATCATCCAAGGGGATGTATTTTTACCACACTTAGTTGATTGCTCAGATTGTATTGGCGTGTCGGATAAAACGCGCCAATACGATTGGCAACAAACCAAAAAAATGAAAGAAAACCCCACCGATTGGATTGGCTATTTTGCCTTTTCCTCACGGCTGGAGTTGATTAAAGCCCTAGCGATTAGTAAGAAAAATTTTGTACGGGCGATTTATTTGTATCAACAAGCTATCGCAATGAAATCGGTAAAAATCGAGCCGTATTATGATTGCAGTAATTTTGTGCATTATATTCATGCCCGCGCCAATATGACCACCGAACGAGCCTTTAATTCACTGCAGATTCGTGAAGGCATTGTCACCAAAAGCAGTGATGACAACAACAAAATTGAAGCGGAAATTTATTGGTACACCCATATTCCTGCGCCACTCAGACGTTTTACCCCGCAGTTGATTGATTATCAGCAAGTGGACGGACAGTTTAGTTATAGCTTAGAGTTCTTGCCATTATTACCGCTCAATGAGTTGTATGTGCATGGGTTAAATAGCACTGAATTTTGGCAACATATTTTTCAGCTATTAAAAGAATTTTTTAGTATGGCCAATCAGTCCGACGTGCATCGCCATATCGAAACTGGGTTTGCCAAATCGTATGCCGAAGATTTGTACCATAAAAAAACCTTAAAGCGGCTGTATGCGTATGCCGACGATGCCGATGTCGATTTGAATAAAGCTGTGATATATGATGAAACGATGCTTGGCAGTACGCTAGAGATTGCGCAGGACTGTATCGACAAAGCCTTGGCACTGCCAAACACCGTGAGTGTCATGCATGGCGATTTATGTTTTAGCAACATCATGTATGACATGCGCGGTCGCCGGGTAAAAGTTTTTGACCCACGTGGTACGGATTCTAACGGCAATTTTAGTATTTTTGGCAACGCAAGCTATGATTTAGCAAAGCTCACCCATTCTGTGATTGGTATGTATGATTTTATCATCGCAGGGCGTTATGAAATTATCGATAGCCCTAGTGGTAGCAATATACGATTTGATATTGATAAGCGTTTGGAGCAAATCCAGCAAGAATTTTTGGCCGGCACCTGGGTCAATGGTATGACCACAGAATCTATCATGCCAGCGGTGGTGTTATTGTTTTTATCCATGCTACCCTTGCACGCAGATAGACCCGATCGCCAGCGCGCCATGCTGCTCAATGCGTATCGTTTATATAAAATGTATGTGATGGAGGCAGTGACATGTTCGTAATTCCGATGGCAGGGCTAAGCAGTCGTTTTTTTAAGGCAGGCTTTGAGGTGCCAAAATACCAATTGTCGATTGCCGATACCATTGTGTTTGATTTGGCAATCAAGTCGTTTGAGCGCTATTTTAGCACCGATTTATTTTTGCTTATCGTGCGCGATGTGTATGATACCCCGCAATTTGTTGCTGAGCGATTAACGCGCTTGGGTGTGCGCAATTTTATGATTCATACCCTTGATGGCGAGACAGCAGGACAAGCTGAAACAGTAGCGCTAGGACTCGGAATGGGACTCGGCAATCCTAGCATTGATGACGATGAGCCGATTTATATTTTTAACATCGATACCTTTCGCTATGGGTTTGAAAAACCTGACTGGGTAGAGTCCGTTGATGGCTATTTAGAAGTATTTGAAGGCGAAGGCGACCATTGGTCATTTATCGCCATCGATGACGATGACGGGGTGATTAAAACCACCGAAAAACAGCGTATCTCCAATCTTTGCAGTGATGGCTTGTATTATTTTAAATCCAAGCAGCAGTATCTATCGTTGTTTCAACAAGCGATTGCCCAACAGTTGACGGTTAACGGCGAATATTATATCGCCCCGATGTATAATTTATTAATCGCGCAAGGCGGCAGGATCGGCTATGTCAAAATCACGGATGACGACATTGATTTTTGTGGTACGCCGGATGAATACCAAGCGCTTAAAGCCCACGGTTTAAAGATTGATGTTTAAAGGCTCATGGTTAAAGGTTGATGTTTAAAAATTGGCGTTTAATTGTTTAACTGTTGAAAAAAAGCTTACCATCTGTTGGGTAAGCTTTTTTATTTAGCGAATTTAGGGATAAAGACGCGAGAAAATCTGCTGTTGATCGACTGGGCTATTTTGATAAAACTCTGCCGCGGCAATACTTTTCATCACCGCTCGTTCATCCGCATGAGCCAAGCGGGTTTCGTCCACTTGGTTAGGATACCAATATTGATAAAACAGCTGATACCAGTCATCATGGCTGATGCAGTTCATCGCCATAAAAGCATCGGTCAATGTCCACTCGTATTTGGGTAACCGCAGCCCGTAGTCTGTCATATCAAGCACAATCACTTCACTCGCCAAAAATGCCTTGTGCGCGTCTAGAATCTGCTCGTTGAGTTCATTGTAGTAACTTGGCGTGGCAGCGTAGCCGATTTGATTGGCATAATGAGTGGCAATATGCTGCTCGACAGCCAACCGGGTGCGAAAAGTATTGTCCGCAAATTTGGCATCGACATCTTGTGCATGCGATTCAAAATAAGTGGCATTGTCACGACTCATCAGGGGTGCCGACCAAAACGCCTGCAGTCGCTCGGTCTTGCCAAACTGCGCCCAATCGCTGATATGAAACGCCATATGCTCAAACATGCTGGGGTCGATGGTAAAAAACGAAGGCACTACAATCGGCGAATAGTCGGTTGCTTTAGTTTTTGAGGATAAATGGGTCTGGGAATGTAACGTTACTTGCTGGGTATAATAGCGATAAAATTGTAGCAGATTGTCATTGAGTAAGTAGCTATCGGTGCGTAGTTTGAGCGCATATTCGGTGCTGACTTGGTTTAGACCCGCTTGCGTGGAGATGATTTGTCGATTGACGTTGTTAGGGGCGTCGTAGCCAAATTTGATATTGGGCAGACCACCAGGATCTGGGTTTAAAATCAGCTGATCGATACCCAATTTGTCGGCGCTGTCAAACTCGGTGGGCAACGTAAGCGTATCCCAAGTCGATAATACAATGGTTGCATGGGGCAATGCTGCTCGGGTTTTGGCGACGTTAGCCATAAAATCACTGCCGTCATCACCGCCCTGCCCTAGCTGGTGAACGTTGATACCACCTTGAAAAATAACCGTCACTGACTGACTGGGGAGAGTGTTTGCTTGCATAGGTTTCCATGATGCTGATTATCAGTTAAATTGTTATCATTAATTATTGTTATCTGCTAACCCGTCATCATAGCGCAAATTTGTTCAATTATCGGTCAGTGATTTGTTATCTGACTTTGATGTGACAAACTGTTAGACATTGGCTGTTAAAACTTAGCTTTTAGACATTGGCGCGGAGCATGACACTGGTCGCCCACGCGCGATGCGTGGCTGGCTCAAGCATACTGTTGTCTTGCTTGAATACCGCCTTGGCATCAGTAGCAAGAATCGCGGTGGCTTGACTGCGCTCTATGTCATTGACATAAAAAGCTTGTTTGACTGCAGCAATTTGGTCAGGGTGAATGATGGTTTTTCCCACCAGTCCCAAGGCGACATCTTGCCGCAATTCTTCAGCAAACAAGGTAGGTTTATCCAAATATTCAAACACGGGCGCGGTCAAATAAAAACCTTGCGGCACGAAACACGCAATTAACTGATAGATGAGTATACCGACTGGGGTTTGATAGATCGTCACATCAGACGGACGACGCAAGCGCAGCGAGGCAAATAAATCATTGCCGCCAATACGCAGTGCCAAAATCGACTGGCTAAACCCTTCGCTAAACGCTAGCGCCAGTTCTTGGTTGTGTATCGGGTTAAAGATGAGTCGAGTCTCAAGGGTCGGCATCAATAACTGTGTCGATGGCAATGCCTGACAAGCCAATCGCCAATCAGCAAGGCTTTGCATATCAATTTTTGGTAACACAAAGCCATCTACCAAAGCAATCGACTGCCAACTAGCAAGCTCGCTGAGCATCAAGGCGTTACGCGGTCGGATAAACACCATCGGGCGTGAGCCTCGCGGTGAAATTGGACACGATTCATCGTTAACACCATGCGTCTGGGCGTGCTGAGCCCATGTTGCAAGCAGCTGCTTTAAATTTGCGAGCGCGGCAGGAATCTCACTTTCACTTACCGCATCTTCCAAACAAATCACGATACTGTCAATCTCAGCCAATTTTTGCTGGCTAATAATTTGCCAAATATCTTGGCGCGTGGCTGGCATATATAAGGTTGCGCCCAGCTGATAGGGATTGATAGTCGGCGCAACAGACGCAGGTAAAAAATGATTTACAGGGTGTAATAGTGTCATAAAAGTACAATGTGCGTAAAAGAGCGGTTAGGATAAATGGGCGGTTAACAAGATCGATGAGCGCAAAGACGCGGTTATCATTGGCTTCTGTTCTTAATAATGGTGACAGCTTGGTAAGGTGCAATGCTGGCATCTGCAATTACTTGAATATTTTTTTCCTCACAAAGATGCCGCAGTAATGCCGTATCTTGTCCGTCTGCCCTCTCATTGACCAATACACACTCAGGGTCGCGCCGTAATATCGCGCGGGTCGCCTCGGCAATGGTGGGTTTGATACGGTTACGATTGCTGATCGCAAAGCGCGCCGCCAAGTCCTCTATCACAGACTGGGTGGTAAAAGTCGGCAATAACTTGCCCGTTAGCGGCGTTGGTAAAGGCGTTTGCTGACGCAGCGCATCAATGGTTTGGATAAACTCGCCACTGCGATCCCAAGGCTGTAACTTGTCATAATACACTGCTTGGTGCAGTCCATCACTGGGCTCACGATACAGGGTGCGCGATATCAGCCCAGAGACAGTGCTATTGAGCAAACTTGCCGGCATCAGCCAATCATCCTCACTTGCCGATAGCCAAGCCACCCCGGCAGGATCTGCCAACGTCACCAGTGGAATCACCCCGTCGCCTTGGTGAAACAGTTGCGCTTGTTGCTGCTTATCAGTGATTTGGGCTAAACTTCGTTGCAACTCACCATATATAGCCCCTTTACCCGTCCAACCATCGACAAACACAATCGGACTATGGGGATGCTGCTGCAAAATATATTGCAAGGCAACAGGGTCAAGCCCGCGGTCACGAATGATACTCACCCCGTAATGCTGGCTGGCTAACGCATAGCTGGCAGATGCATCACTAAGCGCTTTTTGTAGCAAGACCCCAATCGGCAATCCTGCCCGCACGAGACTGACCAATATCAGCGGCTGCGAGGCACTCACACAAGCATGAAATAGCTGATGTAAGCTAAAGGCAAGGCTTGTGACATCATTTGCCATGCGCTGTTTGCCTGCCGCCAATGCTTGATTGTACAAAGTTTCATGCGTGGCGCTGGGCGGTTTTTCAAGCGTGAGCATATCTGAATAATGGCGCTGACCTGATTGGATTAACGCTTCTTTTTGGGTTGGGCTGATATCACTGACGCTATCAGCACGGACGATATCGAGCAGCAAGGTAACCTCAGAAGGTAAATAACTACCCGAAAAATTTGCCTGAATTGTCATGATTATAAATACCCTTGACTGATAGCATCATGCAGTTGCCCTCGATTGGGCGTGCCATACCAGTCCAATAATTGTAAAAACGGCAAATCCGCTAAGCTATCACCAAAACCAAAACAAGGGCGGTTTTTATCCAAATGATAATCGAGCAAAAAACGCATCGCGTGATGTTTGTTGACGACGTGCGGCAAGATTGCCAAGTTATTGGCATTGACATGGATATAAAACTCATCGCCCAAATCAGGCACCTCATTTAGCACAGTCGGCAGCTGTGCCGCAAACTGCAGCAAAGCATCGTGGTCTTTATGCCGATGTTTGATGGCGACATATACCATCAAATCCGTCGCGTTATTGTCTACTATAAAGCGTTCATAATGTGGGGTAATGCGCAGTGCTTCAAACCCTGCCAATCGCGCCATAAGCTGGCTTAGTTTGGCTTGTAGCGCCACCAATTGCCCTGCCATTAGCCGCTGCCAACGCGCACAAAGCTGCCCCGACGGTGTTACAATCACCGCACCATGGGTCAAAACTTGCCAACTATCAAACGGCAGTTTGACGCGCATAATCTCAGTGGTATCTCTTGCGGTGACGGGGATAAGCTCAGTTGATTGGGATAACCAATTAAAAAAATGGCGCTGCTTTGGCGTCAAAAAGCTCAATGGCGCATTCTGCTTATCGACGGTCGCCACCACTAACCCATCCATTGGCAATTGCCAAGCTGCAATTTTTCGCTGGGTTTGAAACAAGGTATCATCCAAATCCATCAAAGCATAAGGTTTGACTAGCGCGACTTTTGATTCAAAAAAACGGGCTTCGGGTTTAAAAAAATCGGTCATTCACACTCACTTTTATCAAACTTAACTTTTATCGATTTTGTGGCTGATTAGCTTTTGGACTTCGCTTGTCAGGTTTAGAATGTCAGATTTCGAGTCTTGGTGAAATTACCATGACATTATCAAAACGCTGCCAAATCTCATCCACGCTATCTTGGGGGGTTTCCACGCACAACAGCACCCAATCCCACGCCTCAGGCGTCACGTTGTAAACAAAATTGGTCATGCCCAAGCCATAATGATCAAAGAACTTGATGACGCTAGTCACGGCGCTATCAGCATGGATGGCGATGGGTGACCGCGTTAAGGCAGAAAATTTGACATCCGCTTGATATTGCGCCAGGCGTTCAGCAAGCAACAATGGCAACCAAACAAACTCATTACTGCCCAGCACCAAGATCTTTTGACGGGCGAAGGACGCTAGGGTCAATTGTCTTTGGCTCAGCGTATGCTGCAAACCTTGCAGCAAAAAATCCAATCCCGATGTACTATCGCGTGTCGGTTGTCTACCCCAATTGCCGGTAGGCAGCAGTGGCTGACTGCCTGCCTCTGTGGTTGACACATTTGGCATGGTAACCGCGGGCGCATTTACCCTATCTGTCCACGTCCAATCTCCTGCCAGCAAATGATGGCGAAAAAAGGCGATGTCATTAAAAATATTACTATCCGTTTTGCCCAGTTTTTTGCCCAGTGACCAATCAACCAGCGTCGCCAAATGCACTTGCTCAAGCTTACTCATTCCTGCTTGACGCAGGGCGTTGACCACATTTTGGCAGGTATTACCTGTGGAAGCTTCGTCATCGACCATAATCAAGGTTTTGGCGTTTTCAACGTTCGCTTGTAGCGCGCTGTCATCACTTTGGTAAATCAAATGCACACTGGCATGACTATGATCTTCGTTAAACGTGGTGAAAAGCTCTGCTGCCTGTGCATGCCGTGTTGAGTTGAGCAAAATAGCTTGCGGATAACGTGCCTGCAGCACTTGATGCACCCCTGCCGACAGTCCGACTGCGGTCTCTGCCATACCAATCACCACAATTGGCTCGGGCAAATCATCGGGTATGAGAGTCGCCAACTGGGTGAAGGCTTGTCGCATTTTATCCGGAGATACCGGAATATGTCGCCCCAATACTTTGGATACAAACAAAAACGCGCGCTTGGGATTGATACGCTCAGCAAACCCCAACAAATCATCAAGCTGATAATCAGCGCTGGTTTGATAACGTAAAGTAAGCTCGCCACGCGATAACGAAATGGTTTTTTGCTGGTCCATGGCGTCTGTTGTCCTGTTATTTTTGCGTTAACCGATTTTGACACTGGTCATGAGCGGACGCACGATGCAAGGGGTGATGGTATCACGTACCGCTGCTAAATGCGGTTTGGTAATACAGCCTGACCAATAGGCAAAAGCTAATTGGGTTAAATTCATCGTGCCGTTGTCAAAGGCGTGATCGGTGTAACCAATCCCACCTGATGCGCGGCTATTGATTTCCAGTACCTTGTGCGTCCCATTTTCATCAGCCTTGGTTTGGATGCTCACAATACCATCGGCTTTTAGGGCTGCCACTAGGCGCTTGACAAGTGCCATCACTGCCTCGTCATAGCCCACATGCTGCTCACTGCCTTCTTTATAGCGCGTCACTGCGGCTAACACTTCCCCTATCTCACATACCACATCAATCGAATATTCTTTGCCTACTAAATATGGCATCAATAGCATGACAATGGGTTTGTCAGTTACCATTTGGCTATGGTTATAGGCGTGTAAAAATTGCGCAAGATGGATTTTTTTAGCATCGGTGAAGTATAAATGCTCAAAACTATCCCACGCATCGACCGCTCCCGTATCGAGTCGCCAAAACCCTTGCGCAAATATGCCTTTGACGGGTTTTACACATAACGGCTGCCCACCATGCAACGCTAGTAGTGCCATTAACTCATCTGTATTAGCAAACTGCCAGCCACTTGCCACAGGGATATCATGTTGCTGGCAAAAAGCTGTAAAAGCGGCTTTATCATCCATTAATTCAAGCGTAGCTGTGTCAGTTGCGCCTGTCAACAACCGAATACCGGCTGCTTTGAAGTCATGACGTCTGGCTTCGTAATCTTGGCTGTTACGCCCTGTGAGTACCACTTTGACATGGTGGTGTTTGGCACGGTCAAGTACAAACCCAACCCGTTCACTTGGCTCGGATGGCTCTTGGTACGCTATGTCGGCACAGTTTAAGATTTCTAGTCGTGGTTGTCGATGGGATGCCACGATGGTCATGGGTAAGTTATATTGGCATTTCATGGCTTGCATGGCAAGTAGCATCTCACGCTGGCTTGACTGCCCTTCTGCCAACCAAATTGAAAACGGGGTATTACTGGGGTTTAAAATCATTGAACTTCCATTGGCAACGCATCATGCCATTTAACTTATTATCAACTGGATGAGAAGCCGTATCATAAAATAAAACTGGGTTGGATGAATAGCATTTTTAGCATTTCGTCCACTAAAAAATCTTGGGCAACTGAACGAGTGAGTAACGCAATCATAATTTTTTTCCTTTACCGCTTAAATGCTGGCTAAATCAGGGATAAAATCTGCAGACTGTTGTTAAATTAACCACCGTGATTTTAACCGTTTAACAAAGCTGTCTTTATCACAATTCAAATGAATTTTAAAGCTGCAGACGATTTTTACTTTGTCAGTGCTATCTTTTTTACTGACATAGGCGGCTTCATTCTCTTAGCTATTAAATGATCGTCCTATTCAGAACCGTAGTGTTACGATGTTTCGAGGGTGAGGGTGCTCGATAAAAGTTATTGTTTTAGCCATAAAACGCAGTATAATCCATAATATTTTTTTTACTCACCATCAACTTTTGCTTTTACATGGAGATTTGCCCATGCAAGTTCAGCCTATCGGTGATATGTATGCCAATCACAAAGAATTGACGCTAAGGGGCATTATTCTTGGGGCATTAATCACTGTCATCTTTACCGCGTCCAATGTATATCTTGGACTTAAGGTCGGGTTAACGTTTGCCTCGTCCATTCCGGCGGCGGTGATATCAATGGCGGTTTTAAAATTTGCCAAAGATAGCAATATTCTTGAAAATAATATTGTACAAACCCAAGCTTCGGCGGCAGGTACTTTATCGTCCATTATCTTTGTGTTGCCAGCGTTATTAATGCTTGGTTATTGGACAGGGTTTCCGTTTTGGCAAACCACTATTTTATGTATCGCTGGCGGTATCTTAGGGGTGATTTTTACTATTCCGCTTCGCTATGCGATGGTCGTTAACAGTGATTTGCCCTACCCTGAAGGCGTTGCCGCTGCTGAAATTTTGCGGGCAGGCGAACAGGACACATCAGATGATACCACCGCTCAGTCAGATGCCTCAACAGGCGCCAAAGATATTGTGATTGGTGGCGCGTTATCAGGCATTGTAGCGTTTTTGACCGGTGGACTTAGGGTGTTGGCAGATTCGGCAGGCTACTGGTTTAAAGCAGGCTCGGCGATTACCCAATTACCCATGGGGTTTTCCTTGGCGCTACTTGGCGCAGGCTATCTAGTTGGCGTAGCGGGCGGTATTGCTATTTTGCTGGGTATCGTTATTGCTTGGGGTGCAGCGGTGCCGATATTGACGAGCATGACGCCTCAGCCCAGTGACATGGAAATGTCGGCATTTGCCATGAAAATCTGGAAGGAAAATGTCCGTTTTATTGGTGCAGGTACCATTGGTGTTGCCGCGATTTGGACGCTACTGACGCTTATGAAGCCAATGATTGAGGGATTAAAAATTTCCATGCAGGCGCTCAAAGGTGGCAATTCATCAAACCTCAGTCGTATGGAGCAGGATTTATCGCCCAAGGTTATGATCGGCTGGACGGTGGTAATGACGTTGTTATTGGCGGTTAGTTTCTATCAGTTTGTGGCGGATGCAAGCTTGCCAGCGGGTTTGGCATGGTTATTGGTATTGGTTTGTACCGCGGTCACCTTTATCATTGGTTTCTTGGTAGCGGCAGCGTGTGGTTATATGGCGGGCTTGGTTGGATCGTCGTCTAGCCCAATTTCAGGTATTGGTATTATCTCGATTGTGGTGATTTCGCTCATTTTATTGCTTGTTGGCAATGCCTATCCACAATTGTTAACCACGGGTGATGGCAAATTTGTCACCGCGTTGGCGTTGTTCTGTGGTTCGGCGGTATTATGTGTGGCGACGATTTCAAATGACAATTTGCAAGACTTAAAAACGGGTTACTTGGTAAAAGCCACACCTTGGCGTCAGCAAATTGCGTTAATGATTGGTGTGGTGGTAGGTGCATTGGTAATCTCCCCTATCTTAGAACTATTATACAAAGCTTATGGTTTTACTGGGGCATTGCCTCGTCCTGATATGGATGTCTCGCAAGCCTTGGGCGCACCGCAAGCAACCTTGATGACCACGATTGCCAAGGGGATTTTTGCGCATAATTTGAACTGGGACTTTATCCTTATCGGTGTGCTAATTGGTACGGTACTGATTGTCGCTGATACTTTATTACGCAAAACTTCAGCGGGTAAATACAGCTTGCCTGTATTGGCAGTGGGTATGGGTATTTATTTGCCACCTACCATTAATATGCCGATTTTTATAGGCTCGGTGTTGGCATGGTGGATTAAAAACCGTATTACCAAAAACAGTGCGGCGGCGCAACGTGAGCGCAACTTAAAGCTTGCAGAGCGCAAAGGCACGTTATTTGCTGCAGGGTTAATTGTGGGCGAAAGCTTGATTGGCGTTATTATGGCGTTTATTATTGCCGCGTCAGTCACGACGGGCGGCTCAGATGCACCGCTCGCGCTTAAACTTGCTAATTGGGACAATATTGCCCAATGGCTAGGGTTATTGGCATTTGTATTGGCTATCGTGATACTAGCAAGACGCGTGTTAAGCAGTGCCAAAACATCGGGATAATAGGCATTAAAATCCAACATCCTTATAAACTAAACCCTTGAAAATCAGTGTTTTCAAGGGTTTTTTACGTATCGCGGTGTGAAAAAATAGGCTCAAAACCCTAGATTTAAAACCTTAGCAACGACATTTTTTCACAACTGTGATAGCAGCATAAGCAATCATTAGCCATTACAAGACTTTTAATAAGTCTAATAGCACCTGCCAAGTTTTTGCCACGCTGGCGATTTCTACGCGTTCTTTGGGTGAGTGTGCCGCACGGATATTTGGACCAAAAGAAATCATGTCCATGTTTGGCGCTTTACCTTTAAATATGCCGCATTCAAGACCGGCATGAATCACCTGCAGCTTTGGCTCGCCTGCAAAATGACTCGCCATCACAGATTTTGCCACTGCCAATAGCTTGGAATCTGGGTCAGGTTGCCAGCCTGGATAATCATCGCTTAACTCTAGCGCTGCCCCTGCCAAATCTGCTAAAGCTTGTAGCCGCTGGGCAATGTCATCTTTTGGGGTTTCACCCAAAGATCGCATCAGACAACGTATCTCAAGGGTGGCGGTTTGATTATTGTCGTGAGTTTGGGCAAGCTTAACCACGCCCGTGCTAATTGATGTATCTACCACGCCGGCAAAACTATCGCTCATCCGTATCACGCCATTGGGTAGGCTACGCAGCAAGTTAAGCACACGCTGACTGTCGGCTATACTAAGAGCGGAAAGGTTGGCAGCGTCAGATGACAGCGCGTCCGTGGCTACTAGTTTTTCAACAGTAACGGTGAGGTTGGGTTCCGTGATTTTATATTCAGCTTGTAGCGTTTGCAAGATAGTAGGAAGTAACTGGCTGATACGCTCAAAATCACCCAACACCGCCGCAGAGGCTTCACGCGTAATCACATTCCGCAGTACCCCACCTGTCCAGTGTTGTAGATAAAAAGGCGATGAGCCAAACAGGCTTGCCAGCACGCGCGCCAGTAACAAGTTAGCATTGGCTAAGCCTTTATGAATATCAATGCCAGAGTGCCCACCTTGTAAACCGCTCACCTTAATTACCATCGGCGTGACATCGTCGGTTACGGTAATGATCGAGGAAGTTAACTGGAATGTGGCATCACGTCCGCCAGCACAGCCAATAAACAGTTCACCTTCATCTTCCGAGTCAAGGTTAATCATCGCAGGTGCGGTCAGCCACTCAGGGTGAATAGCTTGGACGCCGCCCATGCCGATTTCTTCTTCACAAGTCAAAATCAACTCAAGCGGTGGATGGACAATATCATCACTAAACGCCACCGCCAATGCCATAGCAAGCCCAATACCATTATCTGCCCCAAGCGTCGTATCGCTTGCCCAAACCCAATCGTCTTTAATGACAGGTTTGATAGGGTCAGTGATGAAATCATGGTTGGTGGTTTCCCCTTTTTGTGCCACCATGTCAAAATGCGCTTGGATAGCCACCGCAGGATGGTTTGCCATATTGCTATCAAGCTGTACGCTTGCTGGCTTATAGATAAAAATATTGCCTTTTTCATCTTTTTTGACCGTTAACCCGTATGGCTGTCCGCGGGTTTGTACTGCTTGAACAATAAAGTCACCCAATGCATGTTCATGAAAAGTAGGATGTGGAATAGCACAAATTTGATCAAACCATTGCCAAACAGCAGTGGGTGACAGTTGAGAGAGATTGGTTGTCATGGTATTGCCCGATTTTTAGTGTATCAAATATCAAAGGCAATATTGTAGCGAATTTTACTTACGAATTGTCAGCTTATTTCTGGTTAGCTTAGTTATAGGGCGATTGGCAAACGCACAGTATTATTCCATTTTAGAAAATACAATATTGTTAATATTATTTTACAGAATATAAAGGTTTTTACATAATAATTCACATACAGAATATCTATGATGAATTAAGGGGTAAAAATGACTAAGCAAAATAAATTATTCGCGGCAGGATTGACCGCAGGCATTGTGGCGATTGGCGCGGGCTATGTTTATTCTCAATCACCAACACAGTCGCAAAATCAAACAACGTCCAACAGCGCATCCGCAGCGGGCAACACATCAACTGCAGATAGCAAGCAAGCCGTTACCATTGCTTATCAAACCGGGGTTGACCCAGCCAAACTTGCTCAAGCCGACAAAACCTATGAACAAACCACGCAGCGTGATATCAATTGGCGAAAATTTGATACGGGTGCAGACGTCGTTGCTGCCATTAGTGCCGGCAGCATTGATATTGGCAATATTGGCTCAAGTCCATTGGCAGCCGCTGCCACCAAAGGCGTACCGCTTCAAGTTTTTTTGGTGACCAGTGAAATCGGTGAAGCAGAAAGCTTGGTCGTGAGAAATGCTAGTAATATCAAAACACCGCAAGATTTAATCGGTAAAAAAATTGCCGTACCCTACGTTTCTACCACCCATTACAGCTTACTTGCCGCGCTGAAGCATTGGAACATTGACCCAAATAAAGTCACCATTATTAACCTTCGTCCACCGGAAATCAACGCGGCTTGGGAGCGAGGAGATATTGATGCCACGTATGTTTGGGAGCCTGTTTTAAGTAAAGTCAAAGCCACTGGGCATGTTTTGACGACTTCAAAAGAAGTGGCTAGCTGGGGTAGTCCGACCTATGACTTATGGGTGGCGCGTAAAGATTTTGCCCAAAAAAATCCTGACTTTTTAAAACAGTTCGTCAAAATCAGCACCGATGCCACCGGTAAATATAGCCAAGACCCTAAAGCCTTTATTGGTAATGCTAGCAACGTGCAAAAAATTGCGCAAATTACAGGTTCAACACCGAGCGATATCAGCAACCTACTGGCAGGAAATCGTTATCTACCCGTCAGTGAACAGCAGACTTTGCTACAAAAACCATTTGCTGACAACATCCGCAAAACGGCTGAATTTCTTAAATCACAAGGCAAGGTGGATACCGTATTAGCTGATTATTCAGATTTTGTCACCAATCAATATTTGGATAGCAAGTAGTGGCAAGGCTTAACAAGGAATGAGATAGCATGAGCGGATTAGTGATTGAAAATTTAAGCGTACAGTATCCAACTACCCAGTCCAATAGCCACCCCACGTTGGCACTTGATAAGGTGAATTTATCATTGGAAGCGCAAAGTTTTTGTGTGGTACTTGGGGCGTCAGGCTGCGGTAAAAGCACTTTGCTCAACACCATTGCAGGCTTTATTCCTGTGACCCAAGGCGCGTTAAGCCTAGACGGTCAAGCCATTACCAAACCCAGTGTAGATAGAGCGGTGGTATTTCAAAACCATGCGTTATTCCCTTGGCTCAATGTCGCTGACAACGTCAGTTTTGCTGGCAAATTAGCAGGGGTCGATGCCAAAACGCAAGCCAAACAAACCGAGCAAATTTTGCAGTGGGTAGGACTAGAACATGCTGCCGAAAAATCGATTTGGGAATTATCAGGCGGGATGCAACAACGTGTGGGCATCGCCCGCGTACTAGCATCAAAAGCCAAAATGTTATTACTAGATGAGCCGTTTGCTGCCCTTGATGCTTTTATGCGCGAATCCATGCAAGAACTACTGCTCAATATTTGGCAACAAAGCAAACGACAAATATTGTTGATTTCGCATGATATTGAAGAAGCGTTATTTTTGGCAACCGACTTGGTGGTGATGGGTGAAGGAAAAATTCTGCACCATTACCAGCCGACTTTTAGCCAACGCTTTGCCCAAGGACAAAGCACTCGCGCCATAAAATCAGACCGTGAGTTTATTGAATGGCGAGAACAGTTATTTCAGCAAATTGTGGCGGGTCGTATTTGACAGCCAGCTAAAACTGCGCCAATTCATCATAATAATTTAACAGGAATTAGGTCATGACGAGCCAAACAATTTCTAAGATTGATACCGCAACTCACCCCGCTGATAAACCAATCGACCATCAGTCAGTGCCAACTGCAGCCGTTATTGAGACTACCATGACAACACGCCCTACCCATGCCTCATCTTTTGTGTCCCAACATCATGGGGTAGTCTGGGGGTTTATCAGTGTGGTTACTGCATTGGCAATTTGGTGGGCGGTGACTGCGACAGGACTGGTGCCAAGTTTATTTTTGCCAAATCCTACCAGTGTGTGGCAACAGTTTGTCAAAGTCTCCACCGAAGGCTATATGTCGGCAACCTTGATACAGCATACCTTTGCTAGCCTAGGACGGGTATTTATTGCCTTGGTTTTGGCAGTGGTGGTGGGTGTGCCTATCGCTATTTGGATGGGAACCAATCGCACAGTTCAGGCTATTTTTGACCCGTTGCTCGAGTTTTATCGCCCAATTCCCCCGCTCGCTTATTTGCCATTATTGGTGATTTGGTTAGGGATTGGTGAGCTGACCAAAATCACGCTTATCTTTTTATCGATTTTAGCCCCGATTATTATCTCAACATTGCAGGGTATTTTGACCGTTAATAAAAGCCGCCAATTTGCCGCGCTATCGCTCGGTGCAACCCCATCGCAATTACTTTGGCATGTGACATTGCCATCGGCTTTACCGCATATCCTAACAGGGATTCGTATTGGGCTGGGTGTAGGTTGGTCGACTTTGGTGGCAGCTGAATTGGTGGCTGCAACTAAAGGGTTAGGCTTTATGATTCAGTCAGCCGCGCAGTTTCTATCGACGGATATTGTCGTTCTAGGGATTATAATTATTGCGGTGATTGCGTTTATTTTAGAAATTTTATTAAGAAAATTACAAGCCAATCTTGCCCCTTGGTACGGCAAATATTAAAACAGCTATAACAAGTGATAACTGAACAATTTGGAGATCATCATGACCACGTTAACAATCGAAAAAATCACCCCAAATATTGGCGCGGTGGTGACAGGTGTCGACTTTAGCCAACCTTTGGTAGAGACTCAACAACACGAAATTGAGCAAGCATTATTGACGCATCAAGTCTTATTCTTTCGTAAACAGGCAATTACCCCAAAACAACAAGCGGATTTTGCGCGTCAATTTGGCTCACTGCATATTCACCCGATTTTCCCCCAAGCCGATAACCAGCCAGAGATTGTACTGCTTGATAATCATAAAACCGATTTGCGAGACAATGCCATTTGGCATACTGATGTGACTTTTAGCGAAACGCCACCGCTTGGCAGTATTTTGGCAGCCAAACAAGTTCCAAGCTTTGGTGGTGATACGCTATGGTCAAGCAGCTATGCGGCGTACGATAATTTATCACCTGCGTTTCGCGCTTTTTTGGCAGGGTTGACGGCAACGCACAATATTATTCAATCCTTCCCGCAAGAGCGATTTGGCAATACCCCCGAGGGCTTTGCTCAGTGGCAACAAGCGCAAATTGACAATCCGCCTGTAGTGCATCCTGTCATTCGCACCCACCCTGTCACCGGTAAAAAATTGATTTTTGTCAATGAAGGCTTTACCACAAAGATAAATGAATTGTCCGACTCAGAAAGTAAATCGGTACTCAACTTTTTATTCCAACATATTAGCAAACCTGAGTTTACGGTAAGATGGCACTGGCAAAATGATGACATTGCGTTTTGGGATAATCGAGCTACTCAGCACTATGCGACCCATGATTATGGCGATACGGTACATCGTGTCATGCACCGTGCGACTATCAATGGGGATAAACCGTTTTATCATTCAATCTAATGGTTGCTCAATTAATAGATTCAACAAACTTGCTATCAAGGATAAAACAATCAATGACAATGAGGTAAACTAAAAAGCAGATGATAGTGAATTTATCAATAAAATTAATGTTTTAGATTAAGGATTAAATCAAGAAAATGGTGCGCTCGGCGGGTGTCGAATCAGTGAATCATGGCGTACCATAGTCTATAATTTTTTACATATATTCAATAACTTAGGTTATAGATTATCTCATTTTATTCCATTATTACTATCCTAATATCTGCATTTAATGTACACTAGAATGTACACTAAGGTAATGTATAAATGAATGATTTATGGAAAAACGTAAGCCCATCACTTCAGATCGTAGTATCAGCTCACATAAAGCTGAAGCAAAAGAGTATCTAGTTCCAGTTAAAGGTCGCCCAAAATTATATTTAATGGTACGCCCTAACGAAACAAAGTCATGGCTCTTTCGTTATACTTCACCCAACACTGGTAAAAGTCAACGTATCTCATTTGGCATTTATCCAAGCATTACATTAGCTCGTGCTCATGATATTTGGCAAGAATATCAAGATTTATTAAGTAAAAATATTGACCCAAACGATAATCGAAAAGCTGTTAAGCAAGCGTTATTGCGAAGCAATGATAACACATTCGGTCATTTTGCTGACGAGTACTTTGAAACGCTCAAATCAACGCTTAAGCCTAACACCTTACAACGTAAACTAAACTGCCTAAAACTACTTAAAGACAGCTTTGCTGAAACACCTATTGATGGAATAACGCCGCCGCAAATGCTTTCAATGTTGATTGATGTGCAAAACCAGTTCGTTAAGGCAGACGGTAAACCTACAGAAAAGGCTGAACGCTGTGCCAGCATCGCTAGCGATATTTTTAAGTATGCTAGCGCTCGTGGTTTTTGTAGTACAGACCCTGCCAATATGGTAAAAAGCCAATTGATTAAGCCCGTATACGGTCACCGTCCTGCAATTATTCAGCCCGATAAATTTGCCAAACTGCTACAAGACATTGAATCCTTGGCAACTAAAGTTGATGGTAATACCATTAGTTCACTTAGGCTATTATCTATGCTGTTTGTGCGTAATGGTGATTTACGTCGTATGCGTTGGGCAGATTTAGACTTTAAAGAAGCTAAATGGCGATTTCAACCACTTAAAGGTGAAAGCAAAGAACATATGGTGCGAGATATGGTCGTACCTCTACCCCGTCAAGCCATTGAAATTTTACAACACCAGTATAAAATCAATGGTCATAGTGAGTTTGTTTTTTATAGCCCTTCGGCTAAAAAGAACGGCATAATCTCAGACAATACCGCCAATAAACATCTTAAAGAATTAGGCTATCAAAATGTCCATTGTGTGCATGGATTTCGTGCAAGTGCTAAAACCATGCTCCAAGAACAATTAAAGTACCCAGCAGTGATTGTTGAAATGGGATTGGGTCATATCACCAAAGACCAAAACGGCACAGCTTACGGACGTTTTGAATTCCTTGATGAGAGAACTGAAATGATGCAAACATGGGCAGATTACCTTGATGCTTTAAGCAACGATGAAGATGTGAGCCGTTTTAAAAATCGCACTTCATTGAACCCAAGTAAAGGGATGCCTGAAGAAATTATGAAACAATTAATTAAACAATTAGGAAAAGATAAAATATTAGAATTAATAAAATAAAATTTAATTTTATCTAAAATATACATTATTTAAGAAAAACCTTTTTTGAGAAAATCATGCACAATAAGCTATCTGTTAATATCAACGACTTGCTTTTACAACGTACGATTGAAAGCGAGCATATTGAATAAAAAACTGACTGGAATCCAGAGAGCGTGATCCACACGCTGTGTGCCTTTCCCAATGAATTTTACAACCTTGGTAGTGGCTAGCTATATTGTCATCGGTGTGTCAGAAGAGAATGGAAGACCTGTATTACCGCCTCTGGGCTTGTCGCCAGAGAGAATTGATAAGATTTTAAAAGAATTGGTGCAACTCGAGAAAAACACCATTACGCCAACCTACAACACGCTTACCGCCACTTATGCCATTGAAGGTAAAACAATTTCGGTGCTATGGCGATTGCAGGGGAACATTGTATTGTCTCCTTTTCCCCCATTTGGGTTGTTTAGGTGAGGGTGACAACTATTCTGACAGTGGGGGCACTCAGCTAGTCTTAGATGCCCTAAATCAAGCCTTAGACGCTCAAAGTTTTATTAGAAAGCCATATTTTTTGGAATATTGGAAGAAAATTCTCCTTAACGTTCGTTCACAAATTTTTTTCTGTATTGTTACTCTTATATGAATTTTAGTGCTAAAATTTATTTTAGAAACAGTTTTTAATTTCTATTTGTTGCATTACAAGTAATGATATAAATTAGAATTTAAGTACTATCTTAAACAAAAAACCATAATAGCCCTATCTTCTTGTGAGTTTTTTTATCAATAACTCTATTAAGGGAATATATTGTGCGTGAATAAATAAAGATTTGGAAAGCTTTATTTTTTCTATAGTAAATGTTGATAAATGTTCTATTAGATACTTAAAAAGGATTTTTACAAAGTACTATTAAATAGTTGTCAGCTATTTTTTAAGACTAAAACATGAAAAAATCTTATTATATTCTGATCGCCTTGATATTGGCTGTGGCAGTCGCTTTTGCTGTGTATATGAACTACAAACGTACCGCTGATACGACCCCAGAAGGCTTTGCCTCTTCCAATGGACGTCTACAACTACAAAATATCGATGTGGCTAGCCTACGCGCAGGACGTGTCAGCCAAGTGCTTGTGCATGAAGGTGACTTGGTCGAAAAAGGCACGCCACTGGTGACCTTATCTTCTGAAGAACTTGATACTCAACTGCAAGGTGCCGAAGCTGCCAAATTGCAAGCCGAAGCTGCCAAATTGCAAGCCGAAGGCCGTAAATCGCAAGCGCAAGCTGCCAAAGCTCGTGCTGAAGGCGCGGTCACTCGTGCCATGGGTACTGAAAAACGTGCTGAAGGCGGCTATGCTCGTACCCAAGGCGGTGTCAACCAAGCCGATGCGGTGATTGCTGCTAAAAAAGCCCAATTACAAATCGCGCTAGACAATCTAAACAACACCAAAGCATTGCGGAAAGATGACTTAGTTTCTATCGCTGAATTACAACAGCGTGAGCAGGCCTACCAAGCTGCCAAAGCCGAAGTTCTTGCTGCTCAAGCCGCCAAAGCACAAGCAGCAGCAGGTGGCACAGAAGCACAAGCAGGTATTGCTGAAGCCCAATCGGGTATTGCCGAGGCCAAAGCAGCCGTTGCCGAAGCCCAAGCAGGAATTAACCAAGCCCAAGCAGGGATCGAGCAAGCCCAAGCAGGAATCAACCAAGCCCAATCTCAAATAAATCGTGTCAAATCGATTCAATCAGATATGTATGTGCGTGCCCCACAAGCAGGGCGGGTTGAATATCGCATTGTCGAAGTGGGCAATGTGATTGCCCCTGGTAGCAAAGTTGTAACCTTAGTTGATCCAAACGATGTCTATCTTGAAATCTTTTTGCCAACTGACAGCAGTAATCAAGTTCAAATTGGTAGCCCTGCCCGTATCGTGTTAGACGGTATCAAAGCCGTACTCCCTGCCAAAGTTAGCTTTGTGGCTAACCAATCACAATTCACGCCAAAATCCGTCGAAACCAAAAACGAACGTGAAAAGATGATGTACCGTGTCAAATTAAGTCTTGATCCACAAGTGGCAAGCCGTTACCAAACCTTGCTCAAAGGCGGTATGACAGCCCAAGGTTATGTGCAACTTGATCCAAGTAAAGCATGGAGCAAGGACCTAGAAGTCAAAATGCCATCGATTGTACCAATCGCCCCAAGCCGACCTGTACATCCACAAATCGCATCCACCGTAACGGTAGGGCAATAACCGACAAAGGATGCGTCAGCATGACTTTCGATAACACTCAATCCAAAGACAATAGTGATGACTTTGCTGTGGTAGTGAGCAATGTCTCGCATCGCTATGGTAAGGTCATCCAAGCCATCAAAAACGTCAGTATAGCTATTCCCAAATCTGCTACCATCGGTCTGGTCGGGCCTGATGGCGTCGGCAAATCGACCCTGCTAAGCCTAATTGCTGGGATGAAAAAAATCCAAACTGGCACAGTTCAAGTGCTGAACAAGGATATGCACAATAAAAAAGCTCGAGAGTTTTTACTCAATAAAGTCGCCTTTATGCCACAAGGCTTGGGACATAACCTTTACCCTACCCTATCGGTTTTTGAAAATATCGACTTTCATGCTCGGCTATTTAGCATTGACAAAGCTTCTCGCCAAGCTCGTATTGAGCGATTATTGGTAGCGACCGACTTGCTCAAGTTCAAAGACCGTCCGGCTGGCAAACTCTCTGGTGGTATGAAACAAAAACTCAGCCTGTGCTGTGCCTTGGTGCACGACCCAGATTTGCTAATTTTGGATGAACCGACAACAGGGGTTGACCCCCTCTCGCGTCAGCAGTTCTGGCGATTGGTCGATTCGCTCCGAGCCGAGAACCCAAGCATGACCGTGCTTGTTTCGACAGCGTATATCGATGAAGCCGCCCAGTTTGAGTACATCATCGCGATGAACGATGGCGAAGTGCTAATTAATGATAAAACCACCAATGTGGTGAAAAAATATGCCCAAAACTATTATGATGCTGAAGGTCGGCTCAACCTTGAAGAAGCCTATAATGTGCTATTGCCAGAAAATAAACGCGGCGACAGTAACTTTACAGTACCCCCGTTTGTACCCGACCCTAGCCTACCACCAGCCATTGAAGCCGAAGGCTTAACCAAACGCTTTGGTGACTTTGTGGCAGTGAACCATGTGAGTTTTAGTATCGCTCAAGGTGAGATTTTTGGCTTTCTAGGGTCAAATGGTTGCGGTAAATCCACTACCATGAAAATGTTGACAGGCTTACTTGATGTGACTGAAGGTACAGCCAAATTGCTTGGCGAACCTGTTACCGCAGGTAGCATCGAAAACCGCCTAAAAGTCGGCTATATGTCACAAGCTTTCTCTCTTTACGAAGAACTGACTGTACGTGGTAACTTAAAACTCCATGCCAAACTATACCGTATTCCAGAAAGTGAACAGAAAAACTATATCGACCAAAGCCTTGCCAACTTTGATTTGACCAAAGAAGCCGACAAACTGCCGGCAGATTTACCACTGGGTATTCGCCAACGCCTGCAATTAGCAGCTGCATGCTTGCACCAACCTAAAGTGTTGATTTTAGATGAGCCGACGTCAGGGGTTGACCCCGCTGCAAGGGATATGTTTTGGAAAAAATTGGTCGAATTATCTCGTGAACAACGGATTACCATTTTTGTCTCCACCCATTTTATGAGTGAAGCGTTGCGTTGTGATCGTATTTCGCTGATGCAGCAAGGCAACTTGCTAGCGGTGGGCAAACCACGAGAGTTACAAGCCAACAAACACGCCAAAACGTTGGAAGAAGCCTTTATCGAGTATTTACTCGAAACATCCAATGACAACAAAGTCGAGCAAAAACCCATTAGAGCTAATAATCAAGCAAATGGCGAACAGATCAAATCAACCACACCGCAAACACAATCGGCTAAAGAGACTGGTAAAAAAGCCACCCACCGTAAAGGCTTATGGGCTTGGTTGTCACTCATGCTTGCTTTTGCCAATCGGGAAAGCAAAGAATTACGCCGAGATAAAATTCGGCTATCATTTGCTTTGATTGGCCCTGTGATCATCATGATGACGGTAGCGTATGCTGTGTCGTTTGACATTAATCATTTGAACATGGCAGTTATCGACCACGACCAAAGTACTGAAAGCCGTGAACTTATCCAATATTTTGATGGTTCGCCTTATTTTTCGGGCGTAAAAAAGCTTGACTCTATCGAAGAAGTCCAAACGCAGCTTAAAAGCGGTCAATCTAAACTGGTGTTAGAAATCCCTGACCATTTTGCTTCAGATATGAAGCACTTAGACAGACCTGAGATTAATTTTTATATTGACGGTAGTGCGCCCTTTATTGCAGACAATATCAAAGGCTTTGTCACAGGTATTTTACTCAACTATGCCCAAGACAAAATCCGTCAAACAGGCTTACCCCTTGATACCCGCCCTGTGATGGTGATAGACCCGCGTTTTTTATATAATCAAGGCTTTGCCAGTATTTATGCCATCATCCCTGGCACGATTATGCTTGGCTTGATTTTGATTCCTGCGATGATGACTGCTTTAGGGGTAGTACGAGAAAAAGAACTCGGCTCAATTAGCAATCTTTATACATCTCCTGCCTCAACCACCCAGTTTTTAATAGGAAAGCAAATACCCTATATTTTGACCGCATTGGGCAGTTATTTTAGCTTAGTTTGGATTGCAATCGTCATTATTGGTGTGCCGATCAAAGGCTCGTTTATGGGACTAACCATTGGGGCATTTTTGTTGGTGTGTACTGCAACAGGCTTTGGATTATGGATTTCTTCAATGATGAAAACCCAAGTTTCTGCTGTGTTTGCTACGGCGGTGGCTGCCATGATTCCTGCATTGAACTTCTCAGGATTTTTATACCCACTGTCATCGATCACAGGCAGTAGCCATTGGGTAGGTCAAGCTTTTCCTGCGGCATACTTCCAACAAATCAGCTTAGGTGCATTTACCAAAGGGTTAGACATTGACAGTTTTGTGCATAACTATGTGATTATTTTAGGCTTTGGGGTTGCCTATGTAACCTTGGCAAGTCTGTGTTTGCAAAAACAGGAGAAATAAGCCATGTATCATCAAGTTAGCAGGCCACCATCCCCATGGGGACAATGGGTTAAAAACGTCATCACCTTAACCAACAAGGAGTTTCAAACCCTATTTAGCGATAAAATGGTAATTATCATCATTGCTTTTTTGTTCACCGTGTCGATTTATACCATTTCGACAGGGATCACTACCGAAGTGCATAACGCCACTGTGGCAGTGGTTGACCACGACCAATCGCAAATGAGCAATTATATGGTATCGACCCTACAACCACCAAACTTTCAAAAACCCGTGTATATACCAGATACTGAAAAACTCAGTGATGGCTTTGATAAAGGCGACTATATTTTCTCGCTTGAATTTCCAGAAAATTTTGAGAAAGACGTGCGGGATAATAAACATCCAACGGTGCAACTTTCTGCTGATGCCACTGCCGTGTCGCAAGCAGGGGTGGGTATGGTATATATCCAAGAGATTTTTAATAAAGAAAGCTATAACTATCTTAAAAAAACCAGCCCGTTAGACCAACTACCGGTCAAGGTGCAAACCAGCGTGTGGTTTAATCCGAATACTACCAGCCATTGGTTTTTCTCGGTAACCAACATTGTGGGCTTCATTTTTTTACTTGCCATGATGCTAGTGGGCGCAGCGATTATCCGTGAAAAAGAACGAGGAACGATTGAGCATTTACTGGTCATGCCTGTTTCCGCCAACCAAATAGCCTTGTCAAAAATCATCAGTAACGGCGTGGTGATAGCGACGGCTGCGTTTTTATCCTTGATGTTTGTGGTGCAAGGGTGGCTTGGTGTCCAGATTAATGGCTCAATTGCCTTGTATATGCTGGGTACATTTTTATTTTTATTCTCGGCGTCGGCAATGGGTATTATGTTTGCTACCCTTGCGCCGACTTTGCCACAATTTGGACTATTGTCGTTGCCGGTGTATGTGGTTTTACGACTAATATCAGGCGGCGATGCCCCCTTTGAGAGTATGCCTACCTGGGTGCAAAGTATTTCGCAATTCTCCCCTGTGACCCAATATGCCTTATTTAGCCATGCGGTACTATTTCGTGACGCCAATTTGCCTATCGTGGGACATTATTTGCTCGAGATGACCGTGTCAGGTCTGATTTTTATGTTTTTTGCCCTAAAACGCTTCCGCAGTATGCTTGATAAACAAGGGTAAAGATAATTTTGGCAAAATTACGGTATATTGGGTGTATGCGTTATACCCTTACCAATCGAGATGTTAACCAAATCCAAAGTTAAAAATAGTGATAAAAATGACCGGTAAAACTATGAAGCAATCTACTTTATCTCATTTAATTTTAGCAGGTATATTAACCACTGCTTTTACCGCCAGTTTAACTGGCTGTCAAAATACGCCTGTCAAATCGCAATCCCAAGTTGTTATGCCACAAAAATTTAATTATGTATTGCCGGTTGGTGAGCAAAGCAATATCAGCACATGGTGGCAAAATTTCCATGACCCTGTACTTACTAGCCTAATCGAGCATGCCCTACAAACGGCACCGGATATACGAGAAGCTAAGGCTCGGATTGATGAAGCAAGTGCAGTTGCTAATCTTGCCAATGCCAATAAAGGTATTATGGTAGGTGCCGGTGGCAGCATCACAGGCGTGAATAGTGATGTCGATAACCCTTTACCCTCTAAGGTCCGCAAACCTCTAGGTATGCTTGGTAGTGATTGGGGCGATTCTAGCCTTGATGTTGATGGACATGCTTATCATTTGGGCATATTAGCTAGTTGGGAACCTGATTTTTTTGGCAAAAAACAAAGCGATGCCGATGCCGCAGGCTACGCCTATCTTGCGACCCAAGAAAAAATCCACGGTGCTCATATGCTAGTCGCTGCCAAAATCGCCCAAGCGTATTTTCAAGCACGCAGTAAAGAACAAGAAGCGTTAATTCTCAAGCAAACCCAATCTTCGCTAAGCGAGTTACGCCGTTACGCCAAAGCGCGTTTTGATTTAGGACAAGCGACTCGCTATGACATTGATGATATCGATATTAAATTGCAAGGTATCAAAGCCAAACAAGACAATCTATCTGCAGAACGTCAAGCCAACATCCGCCAAATCGCAGTATTAAGTGGTAAGACATCACAAGACTTTGACTTGCCACCTAGCCCTGTCAATGTCTTAAAACACTTGCCCCCTGCCCCACAAGGCTATTATCCTAGCGACTTACTGACCCGTCGCCCCGATATTCGCGCCAAACAGGCGCAAGTTAATGCACTAGCCGCTTTGCATGGTAGCGCGGTTGCCGACCAATACCCTAGATTTGGGATTAATTTTGGGGCATTGAATGGCGGTTTGTCCATTAGTAATAATAACTTAGATAGTACTGGGATAACCGCAGGGCTGATTAATGCCAATGTCTCGGTGCCATTGTTTACCAATGGCCGTATTAAACATAACATCGAAGCAGCCGATGCCCGAGTACAGGCGGTAATGGCGGACTATGATAAAACCTTGCTCACTGCATTGGCAGAAGTGGATAACAGCTCACAGCTTAATATCGCTTTGATTCGTCAACATCGTAACCTACAAAATGCCGTCAAAGATGCCGAACTGCAGGCAGACCATGCCAAAAAGTTATTTAATTATGGACGACTAACCTTTGATGATATGCCAAAGGCTCGAATCACCGCCCAAGAATATGAGCAAAATTTGCTACAGAATGAATTGGGTCAAGCCCTTAATTTGATTGCCTTATATAACAGCTTGGGTGGTGGGTGGTAATTGATTCACTTGATTATAGGCTGATTGTTTAACTTCGCTACATGATCAGCCTGCCAATTTGAAAGTATATTTTGTTTAGAATGTCCAATACACAACTTATAAATGCATTTTTAGGCTTAGCCGGATTTTTCAAACAATACGTTGCTTTATCGCTTTTACAGCCTTGGTAACTTAGCTCCGTTTCATGAATGAATTGTCGATGACAGTCTTTGCATTGGTAGTTCTGCTTGCCATAGATTTTCCAGCCGTTTTTCTTTATACTAAAGCCAAGACAGCTTGGGCATCTGATTGTAATTTGTGTCTTCATAACCTCAAATTATCATCTTTTTCTCAAGCTGTCTTTTTTATTTACACCTCAGCATACTTTTCAGACCAGTACCACAATGAGGGCTGTGGTTTGAAAAGTATGCTCACTAGAACCAGCGGTAGTTTTCAAAAAACTGGGGTCAGACGATGATGCAGTTGTCTCTCCATTTCCCTGGTCGATTAGATGCGGTAATGAGCCTCTAATTTAATTTATCCTGACACAGAATTTTGAACGCCCTCAAACGATCTCTATGAATCATACATTTAATTTAATTTAATTCCAATGCACCAATTACCGCTTTACCCCAACTTGGTAACTCTTGACTAATCGAATACCAAATCCAAGTGCCTTTACGCTCACTTTCTAAAATACCGATTTGCTTTAATTGGTTTAAATGCCGTGAGATAGTTGGCTGGGGTTGGTCTAACTCGCTAATGATGTCACACACGCATAACGCTTGCTTCTGATTAAGTAGTTGCACAATTTTTAATCTGGTGGGGTCGCTTAACGCCTTGAGAAAGTCTGTTTTATTCATATATTTACATATCCAAATATATAGATTATAGTATAGCTCAATTTTAACAGGTTTCTATAGGCAGTCAATGATTACCGCATTACTCATTTTTCTAGTGACTTTGATATTTGTAATATGGCAACCTAAAGGCTTGGGCATCGGTTGGACTGCCAGTATCGGGGCTGGGATAGCTTTGCTATTAGGGGTAATAACGGTTGCCGATATTCCTGTAGTGTGGAATATTGTTTGGAACGCTACCTTTGCCTTTATTGCTATTATTATTATTAGTCTGTTACTTGATGAAGCAGGCTTTTTCCGCTATATCGCCTTGCACGTCGCAAGATTAGCAAAAGGTAGCGGTAATCGGTTGTTTGCGTTTATTGTGCTACTTGGGGCGGTGGTATCGGCATTGTTTGCCAATGATGGTGTGGCTTTGATATTAACACCCATTGTGATTGCGATTTTAACCACGTTACGCTTTTCCCCTGCGACTACCCTTGCTTTTATTATGACAGCAGGGTTTATCGCTGATACCGCCAGTATTCCGCTCGTGGTGTCTAATTTGGTAAATATTGTGTCGGCTGACTTTTTTAAAATCCCTTTTACCGATTATGCCAAAGTGATGATACCAGTAAACGTAGTAGCGGTTGTCACCTCATTATTGGTATTGTATGGGTTTTATCATAAAGACATTCCTACGGTTTATGCGTTGGATTTAATCGAAAACTCACAATCGGCTATCGTGGATAAAAATACCTTTATCATGGGTTGGGTGGTATTGGCGTTACTGTTGTTGGGTTTTTTCGTACTTGAGCCTATAGGTGTACCCATTAGCTTCATTGCAGGGGTTGGAGCGTTGGTGTTGCTTGTGGTAGCGAAAATGGGTAAAAAAATAACGGTGTTGCCGATTGTCAAAAATGCCCCATGGCAAGTGGTGATATTTTCATTGGGTATGTATTTGGTGGTGTATGGTTTAAAAAATGCAGGGCTGACCGATTATTTAGCTCATGAGTTAAGCCAACTCGCTAATCATGGCATGATGACAGCTACAGTAGCAACAGGGTTATTATCGGCAGGGCTTTCATCTGTCATGAATAATATGCCAACGGTGCTAATTCAAGCTTTAGCGATTGATGAGGCGATTATCCATGACCCCATGATAAAGCAGGCCATGATTTATGCCAATGTAATAGGCTGTGATTTAGGCACGAAAATTACCCCGATTGGCTCACTCGCTACCTTATTATGGTTGCACGTTTTAGCCAGTAAAAATATTACGGTGAGTTGGGGCTATTATATTAAAGTCGGTATTATTTTAACCTTGCCTGTATTGGTGGCTACATTGGTTGCATTGGCAATTTGGTTGCCAATAATTCAATAATTTTAAAACTTAAAAAGGAACAAGTATGCAAAATATCACAATTTACCACAACCCTAACTGTGGCACATCACGCAACACGCTTGCTCTTATCAAACATCAAGGAATTGAGCCTTCTGTTATTCAGTATTTGGATAACCCACCTGATGAAACAACCCTGCGTGATTTAATTACCAAAATGGGTATTACCCCAAGACAATTACTGCGTGTAAATGTGCCGCCTTACGCTGAACGTAAACTAGATAACCTTAGTTTGACTGATGATGACCTTATTCAAGCTATGTTAGCTGACCCACTTCTAATCAATCGTCCAATCGTTGTGAGTGATAAAGGCGTTAAGCTGTGCCGTCCTTCCGAAGTTGTACTAGATTTGATTGATACGCCCTTAACCAAAACCTTTATCAAAGAAGATGGGGAAAAGATTGAGCCGAAAATTTAGTCAAAACACCTGTTTTTATTGAACTTGTAAGCCGTTACTGGGAATCCCGAGTAACGGCTTTCTCATTTCAGCAATAAACTATCGGGCTGTGGTATAAAAAGAATGCTCACTATACCCAGCCATAATTGACATAGTGGAACAGTAAATCAAACGCTTTAAAATGATTTGCTAGCTTTTTCGAAAAACAGCTTGTCTTTCGAAAGACTCGCCTAAGCCTTTGCCTAAAACGATTGTTGTTCCCTTCAATATCAACCGTATGGTATTTACCCACCTTTTTAAAGTCAAAATCAAAGGCGGTTAAAAAACTATCCCAGTTATCACAGCAGATATAGCCAAAGTCAATGCCTAACGCATCAAGCTTGGCTCTTAGCTCTCTAGCCGTCTTTAGATTACGTTTGCCCCATACGAAGGCAACAATCTCACTGGTATCTGAGTCGTATGCATAGACTAGCCATACCTTGTTCTTCTTATGCCCTACATACGTCCAAAACTCATCCACTTGCAGTTTTAGATAATAGCGTTGTTTGGGTTTTATATCATGGTTTGAATTGACTAAAACGCTTAATATTTTGTACTTGCTAACTTTCTCAATGATAACAATGTCAGCAACAATACAGCCTCGAACTAGCATTAAGCGTATCTTGGCATTGATTTCGCTTTTGCATCCTTGGTAGCTTAAATCCATCTCATGGATGAATTGCCGATGGCAGTCTTTGCATCGATAATTCTGTTTACCATAGATTTTCCAGCCATTTTTCTTTATACTTAAACCCAGACAGCTTGGGCATCTGATTGTAATTTGTGTCTTCATAACCTCAAATTATCATCTTTTTCTCAAGCTGTCTTTTTTATTTACACCTCAGCATACTTTTCAGACCAGTACCGATTATTTTAGTTAAATAAGTGAATATAATTTAAGTAGGGCAATTTTAAGCTGAGTATCTTTTCATTAGACTAATATTTGAAACAAAATCTTAACTTATAATTACATTTTTTAACATTAAATTTCATGGTTAATTGTTAAACTAAAAAAAGGTGGACTAATGATAGAAATCTAGTGAACATAGATTCGTATCAAATAAAAAGTTATTAAAGCTTGGACTGCAAGTATCTAACTTCTTATTTTTTATTACGAATAGCTTCTTTATTTCTGAGCCCACCTCCTCTTAAAAGCCGTATGAAAATTACGGCTTTTTTTATTGTTTGATTTTTATAGAAACGATTTGAATAATAAAACTTAATCCAATTAAGTGCATAGCAGATTTATTCAGCTATTAAATTGAGTAAAACCCCTCAAATTTATTATTTAAGTCAATTTGCCATGATATTACAACTTCCTCACCACACTCACCACCACCCCAAATAGCTCCAGATTATCCTTGATAAGGATATCAGGATAATCCGGGTTATGTGAGCGTAGAATAATATTGTCACCTAAGATAAGCTGTTTTGCCATAAAGCCATCATCCACTAAGGCTATCACAATGTCTTTATGCTTAGCCGTTATCGCTCTATCCACCACCAAAATATCATGCGGATAAATCCCAATATCTTTTAAGCTATAGCCTGCCACCTCAACAAGGTAAGTTGAACTTGGATGATTAACCAACAACTCATTTAAATCAATACGGTCTTGCACATAGTCACTGGCAGGACTTGGAAATCCAGCTCGTACCACATCGTTAAATAACGGAAAATACTGTTTTTCAAGTAGTTCGTCTAATAAGCCAATAATTGCCACTGTCATGAATTGCCGCCTTAATGTACTTTTGGGAGTTGTTTAACATTGGTGGTATAACAAGGAGACAACATATCACGGCTCATCTGCCATGTTTTGGTAGTGCCTTCACTGGCAAATTTTAAGGTATGTGCGCCAAACTGAAGATTGATCGTATCTAACGCTTGCATTAGCCTGTGGCTCTTCTCAATATCATAAGCCGCCCTATTTTCGAACAAATCGTCTTGGTAGGGTTTATGGCTATAAAAATCAGTGAGCATTACCCCTGCTTTGGCATATCGGTAGCCATCCAGCCAGAGTTTATCGACAAGTAGAGTTGCCATTTTAATAAATAGACGGCTGTCATCAGATGGGTGTATCAGTTCACTTGATAAGCTAACACTACGTTGTTTTCCATTGTGATTAAATTGACCTGTACGAATAAAAACCGTAATACGTTTGGCTAGGCTTTGCTGATTGCGTAGTTTTTCACAGGCTCGGGTGGTATAAAGTACCACTGCTTCGATAATTTGGGTTTTATCTGTTATACGCTGACCAAAGCTACGGCTACAAACGATTTCTTTTTTGGGCTCAGTAGCATCCAAGCCATAACAACGAATGCCGTTAAGTTCTAAGGCGGTACGTTCAGTTAACACACTGGTTTGTTTTGCTAACGGTTTGATGAGATAGTTGGCTAAATCTAAGGCAGTTTTTATGCCTAAAATATTTAAGCGTTTGGTGAGTTGGCGTCCAACACCCCAAATGTCAGCGATATCGGTTTGGGCAAGCAGCTGTGTACGGTAATCATGGTTGTCAATTACACAGATACCGCCTTGTTGTTTGGCATAGTGATTTGCTAGTTTCGCTAAGGTTTTGGTAGGTGCAATGCCGACACCCACAGGTACGCCTACATTTTTATAGACCGTTTGCTTCACCTGGTTGGCATAGGCATCAAGTCCTATTAATGCGGTGGTATAGCCTGTTAAGTCTAACCAAGCTTCATCAATGCTATAAATCTCACAGTCAGGTGATAAGCTTTCTAAGGTGGTCATCACGCGGTTAGAGATATCTTGGTACAGTGTGTAGTTACTGCTAAAAACCACACAGCCACTCTTCTCAAGTAAGTCTTTGCACTGAAAATACGGTATGCCCATTTTGACAATCTTTTTAGCCAAGGCACAGCGTGCAATGACACAGCCATCGTTGTTGGATAATACAACGACTGGTATATTTCGTAGGTCAGGACGAAATAGTTTTTCGCAGGACGCATAAAAGCTATTGCAGTCAACAAGGGCATACATGTTTCATCAGCCTAAAGTTATGGTATTGATAAATACTTAATGGACTGACTTTAAGTGTAGTGAATTGGTGCGTTTTTTTTCAAGGGTGAAAAAAATGTAAGCGACGATTTACGTCGCTTACATTTTGATTTTGATACGATACTTCGTTTACTTTCTTATGCTTCTATCTCATTAGTTACTTGATAACAAATACTATCTAGGAAAGCCATGCGATAAGGATATATTTGGCTTTCAACATTAGCATTTTGATACCAATTAGATTCCTTAATTTGCTGTAAAACTTCCCAATATTGGTTCGGCTTTGCTTTTATAGGCATTTCATACAAGTAATTTAAATTGTAATTATTTAACCCATTTAATCCAACAAACACATCAGGACGTTTCAAAGTTAAAAAACGATAGTAGCTTGACATCATATTAGGATGTTTGCTTGATGAAATTTCATTAAATTTTTTGATATAATTAACAAAATCTCTTTTTGTTACTTCACCTTCTAATGGAATTAAATCTAGCGCGTCAGAAATAATGATTGCTTGCACTTGCTTGGGCTTAGTGGGATTAAAATAACCCTTCATTTTACCTACAGCAGTTAAAGCACCGAACCATGCGAAGAAAGGAAATTCTGGTTCACTCAACTTACAAACGCCTGCAATAACTCGTTGGTCACCAATGGGCATAGTTTTGAGAGACTTATATTGTTTAAATTTTTCTTGTGCGAAATCTAATAGCTCTTTTCTTTCTCCCATACATTGTTCAGGTTGTTCGTCTTGACGATCTAAGAATTCTTGTCTTGTAAACTCTTCAAACTCATTCCAATTTAATGCATAAGCTGAGTTAATATGGCGTGTTTTCATAGGGGGTTACCTTTAAATAATCTAACTTACAACAATGTTTATTTATATTCGCTAAAGTAATAATATCTTAATTATCGGACATTATTAGTCCGATGATTTAATACAGTGAAAATATCTCTTATTTTTGTCATTCTATATATTTTATTCATATTGAAGCCAAATTAATCGGGAAATGCATGTCATTATCTAATAAAGAAACGCCTTTGTTAAAACAAATACTAACACTTTATAAGGCTTTGCCCAAAGGGCAAAACCACGCTATAACTATTACTCAATTATTAGCTAAAGCAGAAGTAAAATTGGCTTATGAAATGTAAGCATCCGACCATCCCATCTACCACCATTCTAAAAAATACGAGATAGTGCCC